>JAJXXL010000224.1 GCA_021781115.1 Planctomycetota bacterium | reverse complement strand
CCGCACGCCGAAGAAATCGCGTTGCTCGCCGCGCTGTTCGAGAAGCACCGTGCCCAATATCAGGCCGACGCGGCGGCGGCGGAAAAACTGATTCACACCGGCGAGCGCCCCGTGCCGGGCGATTTGCCGGCCATTGAACTGGCCGCGTGGACCTCGGTGGCCAGGGTGATTTTCAACCTGCATGAAATGATCACGCGGATGTAGCGCCGATTCCCGCAGCGGCTGCCGGCTGCATGCCGTGGCGCCATGCATTTGCAGAGATTGGGCAGGATTCGGCCGAACGCGGCGTGCCGCCGTCAAGTTCCGTTCTCTCGGTCGCGCCATGCCAAGTCGCGGAGCAGCAGCCGGTCAGTTCGACTTTCCTGACGGCTTGAGTGGCACGGTGCGGACAACGCGCCCGAGCCCGCTCCAAGCGATATCACCTTTGGGGTTGTATTCTGTACGAGTGACAGAATTGACAGAATTCAAATCTGTTCCTCCAGACCAGCATGACCCTCCGCGTTTTACCCGGAATTTTGCCCTTGGGTTGCCGCAGGGGTTCTGAATCGCTCCGTGCGATGGAAGTTGCGGTGAAGAATAAGGAGCAAAGCCGTCCCAGCACCATTCCTCGGCCCCGCCGTACATCGACCGCAAGCCAAACGAATTGGCAAGGCAAAAATAGGTTCCGTCCGTCTCGCCGCTGGGCAGGTAGCGACGATGCTGGCTCATGGCCGGTTCAGGGTCCTGCAGGTGATCCTGCGGATCGTAACCGTAAAACCAGACCATGGTTGTACCGGCGCGGCAGGCGAACTCCCATTCGGCTTCGGTTGGCAGGCGGTAGCCTGTCGCCTCAGTCAGGAATTCGACATGATCGCCATCGATACGGTAGCAGGGCGGCAGATTTTCGCGCGCGCTCAAGGCATTGCAGAACTCGATTGCGTCGTACCATGATGTGCCCCGCCTGATCGGAGATTCACTGGTGGCCCCCACTTCTCGCGGTGAATGACGCCGGCGCCGTGTGCGTGGGCCAGCCCGCGGGCGGCCTGCACGATGCAATCGACTGCTGTTGCGACCGGCAGCGGCCCTTTCGTCTTTACGAGGTCCGAAAGGTCGGTGCCTTCGACATATTCCATGACAAGGTAGGGTGCACCATGCACTTCGCCCGCATCAAGCGCGGCGACGATATTCTCGTGCGTCAGCCGTGCCGCCGCCTGGACCTCGCGCAGGAATCGCGGCACGGCTTCGGGCGAATCGACAGCGCGACCCGACAGAATCTTCAGGGCGACGATGCGGTTCATGCGGCACAACTCGGCCTTGAAGACAGTTCCCATTCCCCCTTGACCGATTTTGTCGAGCACGAGGTAGGGGCCAATTTGCAGCGACCGGCCTTTATTCCTGGATATTGCGGCCGCCTGGAAAGGAGTCAGCTTCTGTGCCCGAATGAGTTCGCGAGCGAAGCTTTGAGAATCTTCGGGCACCCGCATTTCGGGGGGCAGGCTGGCCGCAAACGCGCAAATTTCCTCCCGCGTCATGATGCCTGATTCTGCAAGTTGCGCAGTGAATTGCTCAAGAGTGATTGCCATTCATTCTCCCGCAAGGGCGTGGCCCATGCCGCAACCCAGAAGCACTTTGGGCGCCATGAAACCCGTTGCCAGTTTGGGAAACGCCCGATGGTCATCCTACCAATTGAACCACCTTATCGGGAAGGTAAATGGCACGTTCGGTTATCGAAAGAAGTCGCCCGGGGGCGTCGCGCGGAGCGCCGCCTTCTCACGGAAGCGGCGTGTCGGGCGAGTGTACTGTCTGCGTTCTGTTCGCGTACAGTCGCGGCCCGGCGATCAGCGATTAGCTCCGGGTGTTTTGAAATTCTTTCAAGAATTTTGCCAGGTCGGGCGCCGCGACCTGGGCCACCGTCGAGAAGCGAAACTTGACCTGTTCGCCCCCGTCGCGATCAGGGGTAATTTCACGTTCTTCGCCCAGGTGGGCGATGCGCCCCAGCGCAATTTGGCCGGCGCGGGCCGCCAGCGCCAGGTCGACGCCGCCGCGGCGTTTGGTGTGCACGGTTGCCCAGGCGCTGTCGGCGCCCGGAAGATGAAAGTACACGACCTGCTGGTTCGACCAATCGACGCTGCCCGTGGGCACGACATTGCTGAGCAGGTCGGTCAATTCGCATACGACATCGGGCGACCACAAGACGCGCTTGCCGTTCGGAAACCCTTTACGGGCGACGTGCCATTTTTTTCCCAGCACTTTCCAGGGGGTAAGGTCGGCAAGGCTCAGTTTCGCTTGCGTTCGGCCGAGGTAGGCCTTCGCGGCCTGTGCCAGGAACCGGTCGAACGCCGGGCCGGCCGCGTCGCGAAGCCAATGCACCGTGATGGCGACTTCCTGCCAGGGGCCTTTAAGATTTTTGACGCGCACCCGATCAGACCGGCCGTAAATCGGCAGTTCGTCGAGGTCGTCGAGCGCTTTGAGTTGCAGTTCGGTAGCCAGACGCTCTTGTGAAAATGTGTTGCGGGGTGTGCGAAACTTGAGCGTCAGCAGCCACTCGTCGCCGGTGAGCGCGTGCAGAAACCAGCCGGCGGCATCGGCGGCGCCTTTGATCTCGACCACGCTGCGGTCATTCCAGTTGACCGTCTGAAAGCCGCCGATGCGCTCGATGGCATCAACAACTGCGGCCAGCGCGGCGCCTTCCCATCGGCAGGGCTGGCCGTTGTGGCCCACGCGCTCGACCGTATGCCAGCGGCGGCCATCGGTTTGCCAGGGCATCTTTGCGTCGCGGCCTACCTGGCGCAGATCGATGTCGCCCGCCCGCTTGCGACGGGCTTCGCCAGCGTCGAACACCTCGCGCTCACGCCGCACGGCGTCGGCGAGCACGGGGGCCAGCATTTCGCCCGTCCAGGAGCGACTGGCATTCGCGGCCGTCGCCCCCGGCTGCTGTGCGGCGCACGCCAGGGCCACCACGTCTTCTGGCGTGCCGCTGGCGACGATTCGCCCGCCCGCCGCGCCCGCTTCGGGGCCCATGTCGATCACCCAGTCGGCGGTTTTGATGACGTCGAGATTGTGCTCAATGACGACCACCGTGTTGCCCAGTTCGACGAGGCTGTCGAGCACCTTCAGCAATTTGCGAATGTCGTCGAAGTGCAGCCCCGTTGTCGGTTCGTCGAGAATGTACAGCGTTTTGCCGGTTTGCGGCCGGGCCAGTTCGGCAGCGAGCTTGACGCGCTGCGCCTCGCCGCCTGACAACGTGGCCGCCGACTGGCCAAGCGTCAGGTAATCGAGGCCCACGGCGCAGAGCGTGGCCAGTGTGCCGCGCACGGCCGGAATATTTTCAAAAAACTCCAGGGCCTGGCCGATGGACATTTCGAGGACATCGGCGATCGAGTGCCCATGAAACTTGACGGCCAGGGTTTCAGGGTTGAATCGGCGGCCCCGGCAGACGTCGCACTCGACCCACACATCGGGCAGGAAGTGCATTTCGACACACTTGCGGCCGTTGCCTTCGCACGCTTCGCATCGGCCCCCCGCGCGGTTGAAGCTGAATCGTCCTGGCCGATACCCGCGAATCTTGGCGTCGGGCAGGCGGGCGAACAGTTCGCGAATCTGGTCGAACACGCCGGTGTAGGTCGCGGGGTTCGATGCCGGTGTGGCGCCCAGCGGCTGCTGGTCGACCTGAATCACCTTGTTGATCAATTCGAGGCCTCGGATCTGATCGAACGCCCCCGGCGCTTCGCGGGCGCGGTGCAGCCGTTTGGCCACCGCCTTCGCCAGCGTGTCTTCGATCAGTGAGCTTTTGCCCGACCCCGATACGCCCGTCACGCAGGTCAGGGCTCCCAGGGGAATGCGCAAATCGATGTTGCGCAGGTTATGATGCCGCGCCCCGTCGACTTCCAGCCAGCCGCCTCCGGGAGGAACGACCGCGGTCGCTGCCGCGCCTGGTCGATTGTCGGCCCGCTGGGTATTGGGCATCCGCCGCTGGGTGGGAATGGCGATCGCCTCGCGCCCGGAAAGAAACCGGCCCGTCAGCGATGCGGGGTTTCTGCGAAGCTGCTTTGGCGTTCCTTGCCCGACGACCGTTCCGCCGAACTTGCCGGCGCCGGGCCCGAAATCGTACAGGCGATCGGCGGCGTCGAGCACTGCGCGGTCATGTTCAACGAGAATGACGGTGTTGCCCAGGTCGCGCAACTGCCTGAGCGCCTTGAGCAGCCGGCCATTGTCGCGCGGGTGCAGGCCGATCGTCGGTTCGTCAAGCACATACAGAATGCCCGTCAAGGCCCGGCCGATTTGCCCTGCCAGCCGAATTCGCTGGCTTTCGCCGCCCGACAGCGTCGGCATGGTGCGCGACAGGGTCAGGTATTCGAGGCCCACATCTGTGAGGAACGACAGCCGGTTCGTGGCTTCGGCCAGCAGGTCGCCAGCGACGCGGCGGTCATCGCCATTGAGTTGAACCTGGCGCAAAAAGTCGAGGCAGGTGCCCAAGGGGAGTTCACACAAATCCTGCAATGTCCGGTCGCCGAACCGTACTGCCGCCGCGTCGGCCCGCAGCCGGCTGCCACGGCAGGCCGAGCAGGCGACTTCGCCCACGAGGTGGTCGAGCCGTTGCCGCCACGGAGGCGAAACACGCGTCGCTTCTTCGACGGCCGGGTAGACGCCTTTATATTGCACACGAAACCCCGCGCCCTCGACGTTGACCCAGCGGCCACCCGTGCCATACAGCACGAGTCGCTGATCGGCCGGCGGAAGTTCGTCGAACGGAACCTCCAGAGAAATTCCAAATTCGCGCGACAGGCCGGCCAGGATGCGGCGAAACAGGTCGTTCTCGCGCGGGTCGGGCCAGGCGGCAATGGCGCCGGCAGCCAGCGAGCGCTGCGGGTGGGCGACCAGGCTGGCCAGGTTTGCACCCTCTTGAATGCCCAGCCCTTCGCACGCCGGGCACCACCCCAGCGAACTGTTAAATGAGAAGTGGTTCGGCGTGAGCTCTTCAAAACTCGCGCCGCATTGGCCGCAGGCCCGGTGCAGGCTGTACCGCAGCACCGGCCATTCTTGCTCGGGGAGGTCATCGCGCACGACAGCGGCATGCAGCCAGCAGCGGCCCAGGTCGAACGTCTTTTCGACCGAATCGGCAATGCGCGCCCGGGCCGAGGTCGAAACCAGGACGCGATCGACAACGACCTCGACATCGTGCCGGCTGCGGCGGTCGAATTCGGGCACCGCGTCGAGGCGATGCGTGGTTCCATCGACACGAATCCGCTGCAGTCCCTGGAGTTTCAATTTGGCCCACAACTGGGGGTACGAATCGCCGACTTCGACTTCGTGCGGAGCCATGATGAGCAGCCGCGCCCCGCGGGGCAGAGCCAGCAGTTTGTCGACAACCTGGTCGGTCGTCTGGGTGTCGACCGCCAGGTGGCAGGTCGGGCAATGGGGCCGGCCGAGGCGGGCGAATAGGATTCGCAGGTAATCATAGATCTCGGTGACGGTGCCCACGGTCGAACGAGGCGTGTGGCCCACAGTTTTTTGCTCGATGGCAATCGCTGGCGACAGGCCGGTGATTTGCTCGACGTGCGGCTTGGGCATTTGCCCGAGGAACTGGCGGGCATAGCTCGATAGCGACTCGACGTAGCGTCGTTGACCTTCGGCGTACAGGGTATCCATTGCCAGCGAACTCTTGCCCGAACCGCTGGGGCCGCAGAAAACGCTCATTTGCCGGCGCGGTATGTCGAGGTCGATCTGTTTCAGGTTGTGTTGGGCCGCGCCCCGCACGGTCATCAGCGGGGCGTCGTCGGCCCCCGTGAAAGAGGGCACGACCGGTTGACGGCGCGTGCGGCGGGCCGGTTTTGACGCGACGCGCGCGGCCAGCACAGCCCGCAACGCGCGGCCGGTATGCGATGCATCGCAGGCGGCGACCTCTTCGGGTGTGCCGGCTGCCACCAGGCGACCGCCCCCCCCGCCGCCCTCGGGGCCGAGGTCGATCACCCAGTCGGCGGTTTTGATCACGTCGAGGTTGTGCTCGACGACGAGCACCGTGTTGCCCTCGTTCACGAAGCCATGCAAGACTTCGAGCAGCTTGGCCACGTCGGCGAAGTGCAGCCCGGTCGTCGGTTCATCGAGGAGGTAAATCGTGCGGCCGGTCGAGCGTTTGCCCAGCTCGCGGGCCAGCTTGATCCGTTGCGCCTCACCGCCCGACAGCGTGGGCGACGGTTGCCCGAGCTTGAGGTAGTCGAGGCCCACGGCGTGGAGTGTGGCGAGCAGCGCGGCGATGCGGGGCACATTTTCGAAATGAGCGATCGCCTGCTGGACATCCATGTCGAGCACCGCGGCAATGTTGGCGCCCTTGAACTGCACGTCGAGCGTTTCATGGTTGAACCGCCGTCCGGCACAGACGGGGCAGGTCACCCAGACATCGGCGAGAAAATCCATTTCCAGCCGGTTCGATCCGTGCCCCTCGCATGCCTCGCACCGCCCGCCGGGCACATTGAAGCTGAACCGCCCCGCGCGGTACCCGCGCCGCTTCGATTCGGGTAGCTGCGTGTACAGTTCGCGAATGAGGTCGAACAGCCCGACGTAGGTGGCCGGGTTCGAACGGGGCGTGCGCCCAATGGGCGACTGATCGATGTCGATTGCCTTATCGAGCTGCGCCAGCCCTTCGATCTTGCGATGCGCGCCGGGCGAGCCGGCGCCCTTGTTCAAGTCGCGGTTCAGAACCTCCCACAGGATGTCGTTGATCAGCGAGCTTTTGCCCGAACCGCTGACCCCGGTGACGCACACGAACGATTCCAGCGGAATGCTGACGTCGAGGTTTTGCAGATTGTTGTGCCGGGCGCCCAGCAGTCGCAATCGCTTTTTACGCGGCGGGCGATGCTGGGGGACGGCGATTTGCAGGCGGCCTGACAGGTACTGGCCAGTCACGCTGCGGGGGGCATGTTCAATATCGGCGACGGTGCCCGCTGCGACAATTTCGCCGCCCCGCACGCCGGGGCCGGGGCCGAAATCGACGACCCAGTCGGCGGCACGAATCGTGTCTTCATCATGTTCGACGACGATGACGGTGTTGCCCAGGTTACGCAGGTCGATCAGGCTCGCGAGCAGTTTGTCATTGTCGCGCGGGTGCAGGCCGATCGAGGGTTCGTCGAGGATGTAAACCACACCTGCCAGCCCGCAGCCAATCTGGCCGGCCAGGCGGATCCGCTGGCTTTCGCCACCCGACAGCGTGGGCGCGGTTCGGTCGAGCGCCAGGTAGTCGAGCCCGCACCGCAGCAAAAAGCCGAGCCGGCCCGAGATTTCCTTCAGCACCTCGGTGGCGATCAGCATGCCGACGTCGTCGAGCTCGAGCGCTTCAAAAAATAGGGCGGCTTCGGCAATTGTCAGGCGGCACACCTGGGGCAGGGTCAGCGACGCCGGCCGCTCTGGTTTCGCGCCCGCGTGCGGGGCAGCGCGATACCGGGGGCTGGCCGTGGTGACGCGCACGCTCCGTGCCTGCGGGTTCAGCCGTGAACCGGCGCAGGCGGTGCACGGTACGACGCGCAGGTACTTTTCGAGTTGCCGCCGGCGCATGGGGTTACGCGCCTTGCGATAATTGTCGAGCAGGTCAGGCACAATGCCCGTGTATTTCCCGCCGTGCTTCCACATGCCGCCCCGGTGCGACCACGCAAACGTGATATTCCGCTCGCCCGTACCGTAGAGCAAGGCATCGCGAGCCGCCTGGGGCAGATCCCGAAAAGGGGTGGCCAGCAGCGAGTCTTCGGGCAGGTTGTGGTCGCGCTCCAGCGCACCGGCCACGCCTTCAAAGATGTGTCGCCGCCAGCGGCCCAGTTCGCGAAATGAACCCAGCAGGGGCACCGCCCCGCGCTTCAGCGACAGGCGGTCGTCGGGCACAAGCGCCGCCACGTCGAAGTCGTGCCGCAGGCCCAAGCCGTGGCATTCGGGGCACATGCCCTGCGGGCTGTTGAAACTGAACAGTTGCGGGCTGGGCGGCTCGTAACTGACGCCGCATGCCGTGCATGCATAGTGCGAACTGTATAGCCGGTCGGTTGTGGAGGGGCCGCAATCTCCCGCGTCGGTCGCTGCTGCGCCTGGGGGGCGACGACGCGCCGGCATTGACGCCGGCACCTCGGAGGGTTCGGCGAAGTTTTCGGTGGCGACGATCATCCGCCCCTGCCCCAGCCGCAGCGCCGATTCGACCGCTTCGGCCAGACGGGCGCGGTTGCCGGGGCCAGACTTCAACCGATCGATCACGACATCGATTGTATGCCGCATTTGCCGGTCGAGTTGCAGGTCATCAGCCAGTTGCACGATCCGGCCGTCGACCCGCGCGCGCAAGAAGCCCTGCTTGAGCAAGTCGTCGCACAGGTCGCGGTATTCGCCCTTTTGCCCCTGCACGACGGGGGCGAGCACCTGAAACCGGGTTCCTTCGGGCAGGGCGGTCAGGCTTTCAAGAATCTGTTCACGCGTTTGCGCCGTGATCGGGCGATCGCACTGCGGGCAGTGCCCGCGGCCCACGCGGGCGAAGAGCACCCTCAAATAGTCGTACACCTCAGTGATCGTGCCCACCGTGCTGCGCGGGTTGCCCCCACTCGTCTTTTGCTGGATCGAAATCGATGGCGCCAACCCGCTGATCGAATCGACCTCGGGCTTGGGCAACTGGCCCAGAAATTGCCGGGCGTAACTCGACAGCGATTCGACGTACCGCCTCTGCCCCTCGGCGTACAGCGTGTCGAACGCCAGCGAGCTTTTACCCGACCCGCTGACGCCGGTCATGACGACCAGCGCATTGCGGGGCAGGGTCAGATCGACATTACGCAGGTTGTGTTCGCGCGCGCCGCGAATGACGATATCAGATGAACGCATGGAACAGCGTACGGTTTTATTATCGGGGGTGCAGATTCGAGTCGTGGCCACCAGCGCGCGGCACGAATCGTCGATTTACTGACAGCCGCGGCGGGCAGCCTGCCCATGGGGGGCGTCATGCCTGCGGCTGAGCCGCGTCACCAACCGCCGGGGTCGGCGAGCGATCGGCGGCAGTGGGGCCGGGGTCGTCGGGTTCGGGCAGGGGGGGCGGCGCTTCGCGCAGGATTCGAACGGTCTTGGGAGGCGTTTCGAGCCGCATCCACGCTTTTTCCTCCGAACAGTGGCACCGCACCGCTGTGACGTCGACGGCCGTTTTGACCACGCGATCGCAGCGCGGGCAGCGAAACACCCGCCGCACGTCATGCCTGATGCGCAACCCCGGACCTTTCATCGCCACTCCCTCGCCGGCAACCCGCCAAACAATTGATCTTTCGCTTTACTGGCGACCTCTGCTAGACTTCGCGACACGTTGGCCGTCGGCGTCCTGGCTTCCCCAAAGGCCCTCAAGCCGGATCGTAGCAGTCGTCGGCCCAGATTGCCACTCGTTCAGTTCCTCACCCGCCCAATTTCCACAATGCAGCAGTTGCTTCAGTTTCTGATCGATTTCGTCCTGCACGCCGACCGGCATCTTGACGTTCTGGTTGCCGACCTCGGGCCGTGGCTCTATGTCTTGATGTTTTTGATCGTGTTTTGCGAAACCGGGCTGGTGGCGACGCCGTTTTTGCCCGGAGATTCGCTGTTGTTTGCGCTGGGCATGTTTGCCGGCCGTGGAACGCTCGACCTGCTGGTCCTGGCGGTTTCGTTGTGCATTGCCGCCGTGCTGGGCGACACCGCCAATTACTGGCTGGGCGTGTGGCTGGGCCCGCGGATTTTCCGCGGCGAGAATGTGCGGTTTTTGAGTCGCAGGCATCTCGATCACACGCATGAATTTTACGAGCGGTATGGGGGCAAGACAATCATATTGGCGCGATTTGTTCCGATCGTCCGCACCTTTGCGCCCTTCGTCGCGGGCATGGGGCGCATGACCTATCGCCGGTTCATGGCGTATAACGTTGGCGGAGGGTTGGCGTGGGTGCTGCTGTTTCTGACGGGCGGCTTTTGCCTGGGCAATGCACCGCTCGTCAAGCAGTATTTCACGCTGTTCATGATGGGCATTGTGTTCGTGTCGGTTCTGCCCGGCCTGTTCGAGTTTCTGCGTGAACGCCGCCGGCTGCGCGCCCGGTCAAAAGTCGTGGTTTGATTGGACTCGACCTGTCTTGCCGACCCAACTCGACATCGGCGCGATTCGCAGGGGGCTGGCCCGTGCTGGAATCGGCTGGCAAAGTCGCGAGAACAAAGCCCGGGGCGCCGTGCGGTGGCCGCGGCGTGGCGCGCCGCTTTAACTGATCGCCCAGTTTCGCGATGGTCGCGAGCTGAGCAGGTTGGCGTCGGCGTCGCCAATGAATGTTTCCTTTACAGGGTCCAGCCGCAGTGGACGTTTCAGAATCCAGGCGATGGCGGCCGCGTGGCATGCGATGTGCGAACGCCGCATGACGTCAGGGTTGGCGGCTGTTTTGTGCCGAGTGCGAATGCAGTCGAAGAAGTCGCGGGCATGGGCCGTGACGTCCAGCCCGAGCACGCGCTTGGAAGCGTCGGGTAATTCGCGTTGCAGCGATTCGGGGTTTGCCACAATCTCGCCCGAGTCGCCCGTTTCGACCCAGCCTTCTTCGCCAATGAACCGCACCGGGCAGGTGCCCAAGCGGGTGATGTATTGCGGAGAACGGTCTTTGAACGGCTGCGCCAGGAAGTCGATGACCAGTTTGACGCCGTTGGCGTAGCGGCACACGATGTTGTCTTCGCCCGGTTCGTATTCGATGGGCAGCGTGTCGTCAGACTGGTTGGCCCACTGGCAGAGGTCGACCGTATGAGCTCCCCAGTCGAGCAGCCGGGCGCCCGAATCGAAGTCCCACTGGCCGCGCCATTTGCCCTCGCAATATGCCTGATTATACGGCCGCCATGCCGCCGGGCCGAGCCACAGGTTCCAATCGACGACGTCGCGGGCCGGTACGGTTTGGGCGGGCAGCCAGGCGTTTTCCAGCACGGGCACGTACACCGAGGCATGCATGGTGTGCAGCTTGCCGAGCTTGCCGGTGTGCACCCATTCGACCGCCTTCTGAAAGTTGGGAACGCTGCGGCGCTGCGTGCCGGCCTGAAAGACCCGCTTTTCGCGGTGCATCACGTCGGCCAGTTCCTGGCAGGTGGCGATCGTGATCCCGCAGGGCTTTTCGCTGTAAACATCCTTGCCCGCCTTCGCGGCCAGCATTGACGCCGCCCCGTGCCAGCGGTCGCCGGTTGCGATCAACACGGCGTCGATGTCGCGGCGATCCAGCAGTTCGCGGAAGTCGCGATACAGCACGCAATCGGTATTGCCATAATGCGTGTCGACGAGTTTCTTGCCCGCGGCCCGTCGTGACTCCTGAACGTCGGCGATCGCCACGCAGCGGACGTCGGCGAACGGCAGCATGGCTTTCACGTCATAGGTGCAACGCGGCCCGATGCCGATGATTCCAAACGTGATTTTCTCGCTCGGAGCGACCGCACCCTCGCGCCCCAGCACATGGGCCGGAACAAATGCGGCGGCCGCCGCTGTCGCTGCACTGCTCCGCAGGAAATCGCGCCGCGTGGTCATGATCGGGGGGCTCATGAATGATCCTCAGAATGCTGGAAAACTTTACAAATGGCCAACGCAGTGTTGAAGTTGCAAGCCCCAAAAAATTGCGGCGGCTCGCGTAATGGACCGCATGCGAAACGATGGAACTCTTCGGGCTGGGGGGGCGCCGCGCCAGAGATTTCGATTGCTAATTATGCCAATCCTCCGTCGGGCTTGCCAGTATACGCCGCGCCCGGCGGCGTTGATGACCGCCAAATCAAAACCGAAGATGCGGCGCGACGCCGCATCGACATAATCGCCGCGCGGTTATTTTGTCGCTGGGGCGACTTCGAGCAGGATGGGCGGCGAAGCGTGGCGTTCGTTGGCCTTGGCCTCGACGCGGGCTGCGGCGTAGAATTCGAGCGGGCCAGGGCGGGCCCAGGGGTCGCAATGCACGACAAACGTGCGGCTGGAACTGTTTTCGGTAATCAATACGCCGTTCAAACCCACATCGAGCACACGCAGACCGTGCGGCAGGTTCAGCACGTCGATCGGCACACGCCCCTTGAAACCATTGCGGCGGTCGATTGTGACCGTGAACCGCCGCTCTTCGCCGGGAGCAATCGTGCACGACGATGGTTCAACGCGGACCAGCAGGTCGGGGGGCGAAGTGAGCGACACTTGATGCATTCCAAATGCCGGAGCACTTGCATGCTCGATCGCATGCCCTTCGATTTGTGACCGGGCGACCGCCCTGAGTTGCAGCCCGGCATCGCCTGTCGGCGGTTGGGCCGAATCGGCCGCGGAGATCGTCAGAACGCCATTGTTGCCCTGGGGGTCAATTTGCGTGGTTGTCGCCGCGAACCCGGGCGGCAGGCCCTCGATGCGCACGTCGATCGGTCCTGTGAACCCGTCGAGTCTCTCGACGTTGACAGTCACCGGCAGGCTGCCGCCGCGGGGCACATTGGGGTTTTCAGGGTTGAGCGCGATTCGAAAATCTTCGCGGCGAGGCCGCACGACCAGCCGGTAGTAATAATTGTCACCCGCCAGATTGCGGACGTCGCGCAGGCGCACGAGGTAGCGCCCGTCGGCGGGCGGGTCGAATTCGAGCCACGAATCGCCGGAAAACTCGGGGCCGCCGTCGTCATTTCGATACGGCAGGGGCACGACCGGCATGCCGTTGGGCGGAAAGCTCGACCCCGGCGGATGCACTTCGACCTTGTACGCGGGGCTGTTGATTGCGTGGGCTTGCGGCGTCGAACCCAGACAGCCGATTCGCACGCCACCCCTGTCGAAAAACTTGACATCCTCATCGGGGCCGAGTGGAAGAATTTGCACTTTGACGAGTTCGTCGCCCAGCATGAGCAAATCGCTGACCTGAAAGTCTTCCCAGTTTTGCAGGCGAATCCCCTTGCTGCGCGAATCGTGGTCGCGAAGCACGGTGTACGTTTCGGCCACCGCGCGGAGCGTGCAGCGTTCGACGGGCAACCCGTCGGCGGAAAGAACTTCAACGACCGAATCCAGCGGCGAACCGATGCGACGTGCAAATACTTCAATAATCAGCGGGCTGCCTTTCGACGCCATAAACGCGACTTCATCGACATCGCTCGCGCCGTCTGACGGCACGGCGGCGATGCGCCCCGAAATGGCGCCGGGAACAGGCACGAGCACGGCTTGGGCCGGGTTGTCGTTTGGTTCCATTTCGATCAATTCGGCGAACGGACTTGACTCGAAACGAACCTTGTTAAAGGTTTTTCCGGCGGGCGTATCGACGGCGACCGTTTGTGAACCGATGCCGGGTATGGGGTTGATGCGCGCCGCACCGCCCAAATTGAACCCTCGGACTTCGATGGCCGCAGGTTCGCCGGGCAGGGGAGTACCGCTGCCGGCTGCGCGCAACCCGAACGGGAAGGAGTCGACGGCATAGGGTAGCGCGCCGGCATGAATGGAATAGAAGTGTCCGCCGCCACCGGTGGCATTGCGATCTTCGACCAGGAGCAGGTATTTGCCAGGTTCGTCGAAACGCCGCCCCAGAACGGCATCGCGGCGGAGCGGGTCTCGGTGCGAAACGGCGAGTGCTGCCCCCGCTGCATCGCAGATCGTCAGCCGGGGGGCCAGCGCCGACCCCAGGTTTGAACCGACGAGCACGAAGACAAGTTCCTGGCCTGCCGCGGCGTCGAAACTCCAAAAGTCACGGTCGGCCCGCTGGTTCACCGCCCCGGTCAGTGTGGCAGGAAACGTGGCAGGCGTGGCTTGACCTGGTTCGTTGTTCGGTTCTTTCTCGCCAGTTTCGGCAAACGGGCCGACGTATACCGACTTTGAATCGGTGCTGCCCAGGGGCGTGTGCAGCCGCAGTTGAATCATGCCGGGTGTAAAGTCGGCGGGCAGGTCGATCTCGACGGTAGCTTTCTGCGGCGACTTCGCGTCGCCGGGCAGCAATCGGGGGGAAAGTGTCGCAGGTTGCACGAACACGCGGTCGGCCTCCCACAGGTTCTGACCAGCCAGCGTCAGCCGCACGGTCGAATTGCGGGCGACAGTGCGGGGGGTGATGGCGTCGAGACGCGGTGCGGGCGGGTTCGGATTGGCCGGCGCTTCGCCTGCCGGGGCCGGTGCGGCGGCCGCGGGCGGCGGTTCGGCGCTGGCGACGACGCGGCGGATGCCCGTTAGCAATGGCTTCAGCACCTGCGGGCCATCGGTTGCGAAAAATGTCAGGTCGCCATTGAAGAACCCGGCAGCAAGCCGCGCGCCGTCGGGGCTGACCGCCAGTGCCAATGGCCAGTCGGGCAGGGCATTGTAAACGTGGCGCTCGCGGAGTGTCGCCGCGTCCCAGGCTTTGATGCGGCGATCTTCAGAGGCGGTGAACAGCGTGTTGCCGTCAGGGGCGTAGGCCACAGCCAGAATCGGAGCGTCATGGGCCACGCTGCTCTTTTTCAACGGGGCGGAAGTGCCCGTCCAGTCCCAGACGCGCAGCATTTTATCGCTGCCCGCCGCCACGAATTCATGGCCCCGCGGGTGAAAAGCCACGCAGTTCAAGCTTTTGGTGGGTTCGGTGAGCGTGAGTACGCGCTGCCCCGTTTCGACATTCCATAACTTCACGGTTTGATCGGCCGAAACCGACGCAAGCGTTTTGCCATCGGGGCTGAAACTGCACCCGAAGACGGCCGCGGTATGATGTTTGAGCGTGTGCTGCGGCACGCCGGTCGCGAAATCCCACAGGATCAGCAATTTGTCGTAGCTGGCCGTGGCGAGCAACGTTCCGCCGGGCTGGAACGCGACACCATAGATCGAATCAGCATGGCCGTTGAATGTGCGCGGCTCGGGGGCGTCGAGCCGCCAGGTGCGAACCGCGCCCGACACGCCCGGCGGCCCTTCGCCCGCGATGACCGAGCGACTATCGGGGCTGAACGCCACCGCGTTGATCGGGTGTTCGCTGCCCACGAGGGTTTGCGTCAGCCCGCCCGTCGCTGCATCGAACAGCAACACCTCGCGAAAGCGGGCCGCCGCCAGCCATTTGCCGTCAGGGCTGAAAGCCACGGCGGCGATGGCGGCAGTGATTGGCACGCGCGGGGCGATATGCGGCGGCGCTCGCGGGGCCGCAGGGGCCGCAGGGGCCGCAGGGGCCGCGCCACTCGCCGTGTCCTTGGCGCCCTGATCGATCCAGCGTTTGATGAGTTCGATTTCATCGGGAGGGGGCTGCTTCGCGTCTTTGGGCGGCATTTTCGGCTTATCGACGCCGGTCAGCAGGCGGACCAGGCGGCTTTCGTTGCTCTTGCCCGGGGAAACGGCGGCGCCGCTGTCGCCGCCTTCCATCAACGCGGTGTACGACAGCAGGTTCAGCCCGCCCTTGCCTTCGTCGCCCCCGTTATGGCACCCCGTACAATACGCCTTGAAGAACGGCTGCACCTGTTTTTCGAACGAGATCTCAGCCGTGGCAGGCGGGGTGTCGGCGCGGGCCGCCGCCGCAGCCAATAGCAGAAGTCCAGCCAGAACACACCGCGGCAAATCCATAAGGGTCACAGTACGGCAGGGGACGAAGCGGGACGACATCGCGACGGTTGCGGCGCGCTTGCGCCGCCGCCCGGCATCAGTGAATGAACAAAAACTCGCGGCTGGTAAGCACTGCCCAGAATAAATCTTCGAGCGCCGCGCGCCGCGCGGCGCGGACTGCGGCTGGCTCGGCCCCGGCGGCCGGGGCGGTATCGGCCAGGGCCGCCACCATGCGTTCGCTTTCCGAAGGCGTGGGCAAGCGACACAACGCGGCCAGAAACAGGCGTTCGATGGCTTGGGCTTCGGTCAGGTTTTCATCGAGCCAGCGGTCGAGCGTATTGCCCGGCGCCTTGAGCTTGTCGTTCAGCGTTTTGCCATTGGCCAGGTGCAGCGTTTGCGTGACGCTGGGCTCGTCAGTGCGTTCACATTCGCAGGTGAACTCGCGCGCGGGGCGCCCGAACGCGCTTAAAAAGTAGGAGGCGACGTTGCTGTCGGGCAGTTGCAGCGCGCGTGTGCCCTTGGGGTAATCGGGAAAGTCGGTGGGCACGCCCACCACCTGCGACAACGCATCGAGCAGCACCTCGGCCGGCATCCGCCGCACCAGATTGTGCGAGTAAAACCGGTCATCGGCGGCGCTTGCTGGCGTAGTGAGCGCCGACCTCTGGTACGTCGCCGAACTCGTTATCAGGACGATCAACCGGCGAACGTCGTAATTCTGTTTGACGAATTCGGCCGCCAGGGCCGCCAGCAACGGCTCATTCGACGCCGGGTTTGTGCTCCGCAAATCATCGACCATTTCGACCAGGCCGCGGCCCATGTAATTCGCCCACACGCGGTTGACAATTGCCCGGGCGAAGTATGGGTTTTCGGGGGCAGTGAGCCATTCGGCAAGATATTCGCGCCGGTCACGCGGGTCATTGGTCGCGAGCGGCGGGGCGTCAAGCGGGCGGGGCGCAGGCACGCCGAGCCGCGTTGGGTGTTTGACATCGCCCTGCGGGGCGGCGTACACAATGAACTCGCCGTCGCTGAAGCCGTCTTTTTGCCGAACGCGTGCAAAGAGGTTGGCCATGCCGTAATAGTCGTCGAGCGTCCAGCGTTCGAGCGGGTGGTCGTGGCACCGGGCGCACCCGATTGACATGCCCAGAAACGTGACCGACGTGGCTTCGTTGAGCAACTGCGGGTCTTTGTGCAACACGAAGTAATTGGCGGCGCCATTGTCGACCGTGCTGCCGCGGGCCGTGACAACTTCGCGTGCGAATTGGTTCCAGGGTTTGTTCGATTGCACCGCCTGCCGAATCCAATTGTAAAATGCCCACACCGCCGGCCCCTTGAGCTTCTTTGTCGAAACCAGCAGCAGGTCAGACCATTTGTAGCTCCAGTAATCGACGTACTCGGGCCGCTCAAACAGGCTGTTGATCAGGCGGGCACGCTTGTCAGGCGCGGTGTCGGCGAGGAACGCACCGGTCTCCTCGACGGTTGGCAAAACTCCGAGTGTGTCGAGGTACGCCCGTCGCAAAAACTCGCCGTCAGATGCTGTCGGGGCGACGGGAATGCGCAGGCGTTGCAGTTTGTCGAGAACCAGGTCGTCGATGAAGTTCACGCGCGGCGATTGTGCGAACAGCTCCGGGGGGGCGTCATTGGCATACGCCACGCTGATCGTGGCTACGCTCGTTTTACTGGCGTACCACACCGTAATTGCGGTTTCGCCGGTTCCCGCGACCTGCACTTGGCCCCCATCATCGACCGTGGCCACGCCAATTTCGGTGCTGTTGAATTTGGCCCACCGCGTGACGTCTTTGCGGCGGCCGTCGCTATAGACCGCCTGCACGAGAATCTGCTGGGTTTGTCCTGGTTGCAGTGCGGCCTGTTGTGGAAACACCTCCAGCCGCGTCAGCCGCGCGTCTTGCGGGCCGGGGGCCGGGGCGCCTTCGGCGACCCAGTCGGAAACGATCGTATATTCAGGGCTGCCCGGTTCAAACCGCACGCCACCACCGTGGGGAATCGCCCCGGTGGCCTTCAGCAGGATCAGGCTGTTCGACGGGTCGCTGAGCAGCACCCGCCGCCCGCGGGCCTGCCGGGTGAGCGTATCGTAATCGGCTTCTGAATCGTACCCCCGCAATGTGAGTTTGAACCCTTTCTTGCCGGCCTGGGCGCCGTGGCAGGCCCCCATGTTACACCCGGCCTTCATAAACACCGGTTGCACTTCGTTGCGAAAGCTGCGCGGTTCAGACACTTTGGCGGAACGGACCACGATTTTTGTATCCGCAACGCCCCCGCGAACCTCTGCGCGAATGACCGCGACGCCATCGGAAAGCGGTGTCACCACGCCCCGTGCATCGACAGCGACGAGATCGGGGTTCTGCGATTCAAACCGGGCGGTGCTCGTCAAGTCGCCGCGAAACTGCCCGCCGCCGATTTCTTCGACGACCAGTTGCTGTGCCGCATGCGGGCCGGTGAGCACCGTTTCGAACGGCAGAATCTGCACGGTGGGGGGGAGAGGATCTGCGG
>JAJXXL010000531.1 GCA_021781115.1 Planctomycetota bacterium | reverse complement strand
ATGCCGCGCCCTGGGGAACCTCCAGATAGGTGTTTCCATCGAAGGCCAGGCGTTGCGCGCGGGGTGCGGCGACCGGCGAATCTGGCGGCGCAAACTGCACAACCGACTTGTCAGAGCGGCTGACAACGCAGGGCCGCGCATCTTGAGCGGGGTGCTCGGCGACTTGCAAGACCAGTTCACGATCGCGCGGCCCCATGTTGAAAGTCCTCAGAAAAAGCGGCGGCGAGGCCGGTCGCTCGAGCGTCAGCAGTCGCGGCGACTCCAGGACTTCGGTGGTACCGACTGCGTACGAGAAGACAACCTGTTGACCGTGGTGATACAGCCCGCGAAACCTGGCCCACGCACGCGGCAACGGGCCGTAACGGCGGCCGTCGCGCCCCAGCACGCGCCCATCATCAACAAAACCGCCGCGGGCCGGGTTCGCCCAACCCGGGCCAGTCGAGTTGACGAATGCCGTCTGCCCGACCAGTCGCGGGTGTACGCCGTGTGCGCCGTTAAATTGAATTCCCTGCCAGTCGATAAAGTTGTCGTCGGTTTTGCCCGAACCAGTCCACGCGGCCGCAACGCGCAGGGTGTCGGTGTCGAACACCATCCAATGCCGACCGTGCGCAACTCCGCCGGCGCCAGGATCCAGCCGAACCGCCACGCCCTTGTACGCGAGGTTGTGTGCCAGACCGGGCACTTCATACGTGTGCGTCAGACTCGGCCCGTAGTCCATCGCCGACCACGGAAAAATCTGGCTCGGTTCGGGGCCGCGCGTGTCGCCCTGCGGCAGCCGGGCCAGGTACGCCGCATCGATGTCCACGTACTGCGTCGGGTTGTGCGGTTTGAGGTAAGTGTCGCGGATGTAGTGAATGACGTCGTATTTCTGCGACGGAACCAGCCACGTTTGCGGGGCCATGAGGCCGAACCCGTGCGTCAGCGTGCGGTACATCGACAGCGGGTCGCTGCCGTTCTTGAATTTCCCCTCGGCGAAACGGAGCGATGTCGGCAACGAGCCGGGCGTGTCTTTCGTGCCGTGGCAATTGGCACAGACCCGCTGGTAAATCGAGGCGCCCCGCTGGAGCGAATCGGCGTTCCAATCGGCGATGAGCGCGGCGTGATTCAGGTGCTGCTCGTACGCGGGCAGGGTAAACGTCAGCAATGACGCTGGCGGCTGAAGTTGCATCGCCTTGACCGCTCCGCCATCGCGGATCTCGATCAGATAGCGGATCAGGTCGAGAAATTGCTGCCGGCTGTTCAACTGATTAATCTGCCCTGCCGGCATGATCGAGGTTGCGTTCAGTTTGACCTCTTCGATGTCGTTCGCGGCGATTGTCGTCGGCTCGCCTCCACGCGAAATATCGCGCACGACAACCCGGTCATTCGACCGATCAACCAGTAGCCCCGACAGCGATTTTCCATCGACCGTGACGACCGTTGCCGATTCATATCCCTTACGGATGATTTTCGACGGCAGCAGAACCGACTCGACCAGCGATTCGTCAGAGGCTTCCTTGCCGAGCGCCGCCAGGTCAGGCCCCAGCGAATTCAGCACGGGTTTCCCTACCGCATGGCACTTTGAGCACGCCATATATTGTTGAAAAAAGAGCACCGCGCCCCGCGCCGCATCGCCATTTAACCGGGCCTGTGCCGCCAACTCACGCGCCGGCATCCGCTGGAGTTGATCGTTCAAAGTCTGAGCGGTCGCCGCAGACACCGGTGCCACGATCGCGAGCAGCAATGCGGCACAGCCGCGCCGCCAACAGCAAGCCCGGGCTCTTCCGACGGAAGCCGAGCGCTGCGCCCATGTGCCGATTTGGACAATTGGGTTCATCGATTGAATGCCGGGCATCGTCACCTCACGCGGGTTCGTCAGAGGGGGGGAGATTTGCCGGGTCTGTGGACTCAGGGGCCTGCTTCAATAGGGACGTCGCAAAACGTCAATGCAGCCAAGCCGTTCTTGCCATAGAGCAGGTTGTCGGGATTCCAGGAGTCGCTATCGAGGTAGGTCACCCTGGTGGCCCGAGACGGGCCTTTCAGTTTCAAGACGACACGCGCGCCGTTCGCAACTCCCGACACGATCGGCTGCGGTTCGCCGGCAAGGTGGAACTGGCTGGTGAGCGCGTCTGACCAGGCGACCGGGATGTCGAAATCCAGGATCAGTTCATCACGCTGGCCGCTGGCAAAGAACGCACGCTGCAGGTTCGGCGGGTTGAGCGACTGATCGAGCCGCTGGTGATAGATCTTTTGCTCGACCAGGGGGCAGATCAGGCGCGCGAACTCGGCGTAGCCCGCCGCCGGGAAATGGCACCCGCCCGGTGGTTTGACGCCCAGCGTCGACATCACGCTCAGGTTCGAGAACAACGTCGGCAGGGTACGTTGGACTTCGCGCAGTTTGTTGTCTGAGCCGTTGATGCCCATCGAGCAGGACTTGGGCCAAATCTGAAACACGTAGTAGTGCTGGAGGTTGGGGAAGTCTTCTTTCCAGCTTGCGGCGAGGTCGACGAAGAATTGTCGATACGTCTCATAGCCGTAGCCGCCGGTGGGGCCGTCGGCGCCTTGATCGTTCTCGCCTTGATGCCAGAAAACGGCACGGATCCCGTGAGTCAGCCGAGCTTGCTGAACGCGCCATAGAAGCCGACCGTAAATCGTGTTCACGTCGGTGGGGTCGGCCTCGTTTTTCTGATGCTGGTCGATGCGCGTCCCGCCGACCGCTCCGTTGATGAGGCAAATGGGGATCTGCTCGGCCTCGACCAGCCGCCGGCCAAGCTCCATGCCCCAGTAGCCGATTTCTGATTTGCCGCCGGGGCTGCGGGCCTGCGCGGGGGCCCACAGCTTGAGTCTTGAGCCTTGCGGACCGCGGTCGGTCGCGCCAAACGTTCGAACCCAGTCATTCGGTTGCAGCGGGTTCTCCTGGCCAAAGTCGGTTGCGACGGCATTCGATTGGCCGTTAATCAGGAACGCATCGCCGCACACGATGTTTGACGCGGTGTGCAGTACGGTCTCGCGATTGCCGGTTTTGGCGCCGAACTCGGTGCGATACTTCACCAGCCCCGCCTTGAGCTTAACAGGCAGCGAATACGTTCGCGCAGCAGTCAGCGGACTGGCCTGGGTGGCGTAGAGCTTGTCGTCAGCAAAGACGCGCACGAAGACCGAATCGGCGGCATCGGCAAGCGTACCCGCATACAATAGCGTTCCAACGCCTTGGCCGTTGCGGTCAAGGTCATCGCGCGCAATAAACTGGTTGTCTTCGGGCTGCTCGTTTTTGGTCAGCGGCCGCGGCACCCACGCATCCTGGCGGGGCGGTGGTTCTTTCACAGCGATCGTGATCGACTCGACGACCTTCGGGCCGCCGTTGTCGATCGTGGCTCCAACGCGCAGCGTGCCGCTGCCTTGAGCCCGCTTCAGAATCAGCTTGCCGGGCGCAACTTGCTTAATCAGGGCGACGTCGTCGACGGTCCATTCGAAGTTCAACCGCCCGGCGCCTTGGGCCTGCATGGCGTTCAGGTTCGCGATTTGCGGCAGGATCTCGATCTCTTGCCGACCGTCCCACGTTCTGGGCGCTTTCAGTGTGAAGATCGGCTCGGGGATATCGTCACTGATCGTGATGGCGATCTCTTGAGATTTGACTCCGTTGGGGTAGACGGCTTTGAAAGTCAGCGTTGGCGTGAGGTCATTGTCGGCGTTTGCACTGTGCTCAGGACGCTCAGCCGTCAGCGACTTGACCACGCGCCCCGCGTTGAAGGTGTAGGCGAACTGATCGGTCGCAACGATCGACTCCTGCCCTGCGCGCTGAAGAACCCAAATCACTTTCTGAGCGCCACCTGCTTTCGCCGTCACCGTCACGCTCTTGCCTTCCGCCACGGTCAGTTGACGCGGCGACACCAGGAACTCATCGCCCGGCTGCACCAGCGGGCCAACCAGCGTTTGCTGGGACTTTTGATTTTCGAATTGCAGCTTGATCCAATCGGGCGACCGCACAACTTGCGAAACGCGCACCTCGTCGAGGTCGCCCACAAAATCGTAGTTGTTGTACCAGCCCCCCAGATACAATCTCGCCGGGCTGCGAACGTTGAGCGGCGGGCCTTGCCTGAGGGTGGCGCCGTCGAGCACCCCATTGACGTAGAGCTTCGACTCGCCTTCGCGGTAGGTGTGGACGACGTGCGTCCAATCGCCTCTGACCAGCCGGCTGCCCCCCTGGACGTTGCCGCCCGAGAAGAAGCAATCCATTTGCACATGCGGCGGGCTGCGGAATTGCATGACGACTTTGCCCTGGGCTTGTTCATTTCCCCAGCCAATGAGCGTCGAATTGGGCTGTTCAGCACGGAACCAGAGTTCCGTGCTATGTGCACTCGCGCCCGCCGGGTAGGTCGAGATTTTGTCGCCACCGAAAACGCCCTTGCCTCCCGGCCAATGCCGCGCCGCTCCGATGATTCCGGCCGTTGCCGTCGTGCCGGTATCAGTG
>JAJXXL010000240.1 GCA_021781115.1 Planctomycetota bacterium | reverse complement strand
GCGCACGCCGTCGTAAGGCCGGGCGAAACCCTCGTGGAAAATGCTTTTGAACATGATCACAAACTGGGCGAAATCCATATCGCCCGGCGTGGCGCTGCCGTAGAACATCAGCGGGCAGAGCAGCATGTCGACCAGCAAGGGGTCGGTGAGCTGGCTGGCAAGAACGGCCCGGGCCGACGTTTCGGCGTGGGCCAGATCGTGCTCGTCAAAATCGTCGATCTGGCGCAGCAGCCGGGCGAAATTGTCGGCCTGCCGGGGAAACTGCTCAGCGACCTGGCTGCGCAAGAATTCCGGCTGGTTGGTGAACCGCAGGGTTTTGCCGGGAAACTCGACACGCGATTCAAGCTGGGGGCACAGGGCGAAATCTTCCCAGCGCAAGCGCAGTTGGCGGAGGAGCTTGCTGAGCGGGCCCGTGCGCGTGCCGGCCGGCGCGTAGTTGGTCATCGCGTGCAAACCAACATCGAAATTACGGTTGCGCAGGCGATAGAAGGAATTCAGGCCGCCGATCGTGGTATGCCGCTCGAGGATGCAAACCGGCTTTTCGAAATAGGCCAGTCGAATTCCCGCGGCCAGGCCCGACAGGCCGGCGCCAATGATCAGCGTGTCGTAGCGCACTGCAAGGCAAGCCAGAAATCAGGCCGGGCTTTGAATGTCTTTCATCCGCGGGACGAGGTAACTCACGGCCCCACCCATCGTGTTGAGATGGATGTATTCGTCTTCGGGAATCTGCACGCGGTATTGCTTGCGCAGTTCCATGACGATGTCGAGGAAGTCCATGCTGTCGAGTTCCATCTGTTCGCGAAACGGAACGTCGTCGTCGACCAGCGACAGGTCTTCATCAGGAACAATGCGGGCCAGAATGTCAAGAAGGGCCTGCCTGATCTCGTCCGGGCTCATTCAACAACTCCAACTTTCAGCGTGTGTAAGGCTGCCGATTTCAGAAAATCATGCACGTGGCGCAAAGCCCGCGGCTGCGCGCCCTGTGAACGCCTACGGGGTAAACCTGCGAACGATCACTACCGAGTTGATCCCCAACATGCCAAACGAGTTGTTGAGGATGTAATTCACCTGCCCCATGTCGCGCGGCGTGTTCGCGACAATTTGAGGCAAACCACAGGCGGGGTCGAGACGATCAAGATTGATTGTAGCGTGCGCCATGCCGTCCTGAAAGGCTGGGATGTTTCCCAACAGCTCCAGGGCCCCGGCGGCCCCCATCGCATGGCCGATAAAGCTTTTAGTGTTGTTGACCGCCAGACGCGGCGCCGCCCCGAACACTTCGCGAATTGCCTGGCATTCTTCGATGTCGCCCTGCTCGGTGGCCGTCGCGTGGCTGCTCAAAATGTCGATCTGTTCGGGGCCGATTGCCGCCCGCCTGAGCGCCAGCCGCATGCACTCGGCCTGGCGGCTGGCGTGCGGCAGCACGAAATCGGTCGCGTCAGAATTGATGCCATACCCCACGATTTCTGCGTAAATCGGGGCATCGCGGCGGCGGGCGTCGGCCAGCCTTTCGACCGTGCACAGGCAGCCGCCTTCGGCCACCACGATGCCGTTGCGATCGAGGTCAAACGGGCGCGACGCCTTGGCCGGGTCGGCGTGGCTGGCCAGTGCCCCCTGGCTTTTGAAACTGGCGAATATGCCAAACGTATGAATGCTTTCCGAAACGCCGCCGACGATGGCCAGGTCGACTTCGCCCAGCCGCAACATTTGCAGGCCGTGAATGAACCCCAGGTTGCCGGCGGCGCAGGCCGCCCCCAGTGTGTAATGCGGGCCGGTAATTCCCATACCCAGGGTGACTTCGCCGGCGGGGTTGTTGGCAACCGTGCGCGGGTTGTGGTGGTGCGACCAGGTCGCCGTGTCGTAGCCGTATTTCGAGATTTCAAAAATCTCGTTTTCCGTTTCGACGTTGCCGTGTTCAGTAATGCCGATGTACACGCCCACGCGGTCTTTGGCGACGGCAGGCCAGTCGAGCCGCGCATCGCGCACCGCTTCGTTCGCGCAATAGACAGAAATCGACCCGGCGCGCGTGCCCCGGCGGACTTCCTTCCGTTTCTGGTAGCGGAGTTCGTCGAACCGGCACACCCCCGCCAGCACCGGCCCCATGTACCGGGTTTCAAAAGGCACCACGCCCGAGCGCCCCTCCAGCAGGTTGCCGCGGAATTCGGGCAAGCTGTTGCCGATCGGCGCCGTGAGACCGACGCCGGTTATCACGATGCGTTCGTGATCAGTAAGGTGGGGCTGCGTCAACACGGGTTGTGGTCGCTGCACAAAGGGGTGGCTTGACGTTCGTTCATCATTTCCGCGAGACAACGTTTTTCGCCGAATCTGCGGAAAAAACCGGACTTTGAAGATTAACCGCTTTGCCGGCGGCTGGCAAGTCGCCCCAACCCGCGGCGAGGTCCGTCGCGCCCTGAGAGACCGCCTGATTGGCCGAATCCTTACATCGCCGGCCCGGTTTGGCTTACACTACAGGCCGTTTTCTGACCCCGGACGACCACCCCGCGCAACACGCCACCGCCATGCACGCCGACATCCAGCGCTACAGCCGCCAGATCCTGTTTCAGGGAATCGGCGAGGCGGGGCAGCGGCGGATTATGGCCGGGCGAGTGCTGGTTTGCGGCTGCGGCGCCCTGGGCAGTGCCCTCGCCGATGGCCTGGCCCGCGCCGGCGTCGGTTTCCTGCGGATCGTCGATCGCGATTTTGTCGAACTGAGCAATTTGCAACGGCAGGTGCTGTTCGATGAAGATGACGTGGCGAACCAGCTTCCCAAGGCCGTGGCCGCGGCCCAGAAGCTGACCCGCATCAACCGCACAATTCAGGTGCAGCCCATCGTCGCCGATATCGATCATGCCAACATCCTTGGCCTCGTGCAGGATGTCGATCTGATTGTCGATGGCATGGACAACTTCGAAACCCGGTTTCTGATCAACGACGCCGCACTGCACACCCAGACGCCCTGGGTTTACGGCGGCTGCGTGGGCAGCGTGGGCCAGACCCTGACGGTGCTTCCCGGAGAATCGGCCTGCCTGCGGTGCCTGATCGACTCGGCGCCCGATGCGGGGGCACTGGAAACCTGCGAGACGGCAGGTGTGCTGGGGCCGATCGTGCATTGGGTGGCGGCGTTGCAGGTCGTCGCCGCCCTGAAGCTGCTGGCTGGACGCCGCGACCTGATTGAACCGGTATTGACGGTGGTCGACGTTTGGGACGGCAGCTTGCGCAAACTGAACGTCGCGGGGTTGCGCGAGCGGGCGAATTGCCCCGCATGCGTCGGTGGCGAGCGCGGCTGGCTGAGCGGTGAGAAAGGCTCGCGGACGACAGTACTGTGTGGCCGGAATGCGGTTCAGGTGACGCCCCCGGAGAAAACCACGCTCGATCTGCCGGAACTCGCCGGACGACTGGCCGGGGCGGGCGACGTGGCCGTCAATCGGTTTCTGGTGCGGCTGACGCTTTCGACCGGCGGATGCTGTTTGACCGTATTTGCCGATGGCCGCGCCATCATTCAAGGCACCGACGACCCCGGCACGGCCCGCGGGTTGTACGCGCGTTACGTCGGAAGCTGATGGGGGCCCGGCCCAGGGGGCGCTTGAGGCGGCGGCCTACGCGGGGGGCAGCGAGATTTCGGGCAGCGCCGCTGATCGGCTGCCGGGCAGCGGCCGATTATCGGCCGGGCGAAATGTGAACACGGCCGAAAACTTCGGTTGATCGGTGAGGTTTTTTCCGGCGGCGTGAAACGTGCGGCAATGAAAGAACAGCACGTCGCCCGGTTCGAGTTCGGCGGTCACTTTGGCGGCGATCAGCGCTTGGTTTTCCGGCAGGTCGGGCCGCAGAAAAAGTGCATCGTCGAGCCGCTCGCGGGCGACGGCCTGATGGTGCGTGCCGGGGATCAGGTACAGGCAGCCGTTTTCGAGCGTTTCGCGGCCCAAGGCCAGCCACACGCTGACAAGTTCGGGGCGGTCATACGACCAATAGCGAATATCCTGGTGCCAGTGGGTTTCGCTGCTGAACCGGGGCTGCTTGGTCATGATGCAATTGTGGTGGGCCAGCGGCATGACGACGCGGGGCCCCAGCAATTGCCGCAATCGACCGGCCACCGCCGGGCTGGACAGCCACTCGCGGAATGCCGGGTGCCGGTCGTGAGCCTGTTTCAACCGCCGGATCGTATCGCCCCCGCGGGCGGTTCGCGATTCTGGCGCCCCAGGGTAATGCAGGTCGGCCTCGTACTCGACCGGTTCGACCTGTGCCGCCAGATGCGCGGCTGTCATTTGGCGAATGGCGGCCACGAAGGCCGGGCTGCCCAGGCCGGGCACGATCAGGTAGCCATCGCGATAAAACTGCTGCAACTCAGCGGCCGGAAAACCATCGAGGTGCGATGCGGCCGAACCTGCAACACTTGCCGGAATCATGTCGTCGCACACCCGAAGAAAAACGCGCTGGAGGGCTGGGGCATCTTAAA
>JAJXXL010000579.1 GCA_021781115.1 Planctomycetota bacterium | reverse complement strand
CGATCTCGGTCAGCGCACCCCACGCGGCACGCCCCTTGACCCACGTGCCGCGCCCGCAAAGAATGCGCTGCTCGGCGCCGTGCAGCCGCACGGCCAGCGTTGTCGCACTGGCCTTGTCTTCTGCGAGCATTGCCGATTCGAGATTTCGATCATTGGCAGCGAACTGATACTTTTTGCCCATGACCTGAGGCGGGGGCGCAAACTCACCTGCGGCCGGATGCAATGTCAGGCCTTTCAAACGATTTGCAAGCTGCGTGTGGGTTGCCTCGTCGGGAGGCAACGCGGCGGGCCCGATCGCGGGCAGGAGTCGCTCCCAAACCAGGTCGAGCACTGCCTGCATGTTTCGCAAACCGCTCGTGATTGCGATCACCGCGTCCTGCTCGGGCAGCACGATGCAGTATTGGCCGAAGGCCCCGTCGCCGCGATAGCCGCCGTGGCGGCAACGCCAGAACTGGTACCCGTAGCCTTGATCCCAATCGCTTTTCGGGTTGCTGCCGTTTGAAGTCTGGCGCGCCGTGGCTGCGGCGACCCAGGCCTCAGGAACAAGCTGCTTTCCCTGCCATTTGCCTTTTTGCAGGTACAACTGGCCGAAACGCGCAATGTCTTCGGTCCGAACGCTCAAACCATAACCACCGGTCGAAACGCCCTGCGGGCTGATCTCCCACGTCGGGTGTTCAATACCCAGCGGCTCAAACAGCCGCGGTTTGAGGTAGTCGAGCAATGTTTGCCCAGATGCCTTTTGAACAATGGCCGAAAGCATATAGGTCGCCGAGGTGTTATACAGAAAATGGGTACCCGGCTTGAACGGCACGGGCTGTGCGAGAAATGATTTTGTCCACGGCTGGTCGGGCGTGCGCGGCGGTTCGGCCTGCTGCCCCGTCGACATGCGCAGCAAATCGCTGATGCGCATCGCCTTGAGGTTGTTGCCCGGTTCGGCCGGCGCGTCCTCGGGAAAGAATTTCAAGACTTCGTCGTCGAGGCTGAGTTTTCCCTCGGCGATCGCCAGCCCAACCGCAGTTGATGTAAAACTCTTGCTGAGCGAATACAGCGAATGCGGTGATTCAGCTTGGTAGGGCGTCCACCAGCCTTCGGCCACGACGTGGCCGTGCCGCAGCAGCATGAAACTGTTCAGCGAATCAACTTCCTTGTCTGCCGCGCCGATGAACTCCAGCACGCCCGCCGACGACACCCCCTGCGCCTCAGGGCTGCTGCGTGGCAGTTCGGCGGCTGCCGCCATTGAACAACCCACCGCCAGCCATACCCCCGCCCAACTGGTTTTCACGCTCATGGTTTTACTCCAGTCATTCGCCCGCCGCGTTACGATGCCCGCCGAGCGATGCTAACCCATCGAACCACACCAATCAACACTGGCAACACCGACGTCGGCCCGCATTGGAGTTGTCGCCACCGGCGGGTGGACTATAATAATCAGCGCAACAAATTTGGACGGGCCAACGCCAGACTGCTGCGAAATGTTCGACTGATCGATCGGGCCGACAGGCCGTCGCCATCGCCGGGCTTTTCGCGGGCGTGCGGTGTCAGGTGGTTTCGTCCCGTCGCGTTGCCCGGTGATGAAACTTCGCTTCGAAATGCGTCGGGGGGGCATGATGAGCGAGGATTTCGATCATGGAAAATCAATGGATCTGGCCGTTTGAACTCGAAGAGCAAATCGGCGCGGGCGGCATGGGCGTGGTTTATAGGGCACGGTATGTGGGCAATGACCGCCGGGTGGCGCTCAAGTTGCTGCCCAAACATATCGCCGACAACCCCACCCTGCTCGCGCGGTTTCAGCGCGAAATGGACATTCTCAAGGACCTGCGGCACCCGCACATCGTGCACTGCTTTGGCGGCACCTGCGAGGGGAACCAGCGGTTTTACGCGATGGAACTCGTCGAAGGCGGCACGATCGACAGTCTGCTGCGGCAGCATGAGCGGCTGAGCTGGGGCCGCGTCGTCGAATACGCCGTGCAGGTGTGCGCGGCGCTCGAGCATGCGCATGAAAACGGTATCGTCCACCGTGATCTGAAGCCGGCAAATCTGTTTTTGACGAAGTCGGGCAAGATCAAACTGGGTGACTTCGGGCTGGCCCTCGTGGCCGACGGCGACAAGCTCACGGCATCGGGCAAAACGCTGGGAACATTTCACTACATGTCGCCCGAACAGATCAAGGGAACACCGCCCGTTTCAAATAAGAGCGACCTGTATGCCCTGGGTTGCGTGTTGTTTGAAATGCTGACGGGCAAACCACCGTTCACCGGCAATTCGGCGGGCGCAATCTTGAACCGGCACATGCAGCACGCCCCGCCCCGCGTGTCGTCGATGATTCTCGATTGCCCGGCGGCGCTCGACCGGCTGGTGGGCGACCTGCTCGAAAAGGATCCGCAGCGCCGCCCGGCCGATGCGGCCGCCGTCGCCAAGCGGCTTCGCGAAGTGCAGCCGGCCATCGCCCTCCGCAGCCGCAGTTTGCCCGAAGCCCGGCTCATGCAAGCCGAACCGCCCGCGCGGGCCGCGGTGAGTCCCTGGAGCCGCGTCAAAGGAAACTGGCCGTTGCTGACGGGCATGGTGTTGCTGGTGCTCGTGGCGTTCTGGCAATGGGCCAGCTCCGGTGGCTCGGCAATGGGCCAGCATTCATTAGCGATCTGGCAAGCGGCGTTGAATGATCAAGAGTTGTCGGTGCGGCTGTTCGCCGCCCGCTCGCTGGGCGAGATCGGCCCCGCCGCCGCCCCGGCGGTGCCACGGCTGATCGAAATGCTGCAAGACCGCGAGCCGCGGCTGCGTGCGGCGGCAGCAACGGCGCTAGGCAACACCGGCGTGGCCGGCAAGCCTGCGCTGACGGCACTGTTCAAGGCGCTGCAGACTGACCCTTTGCCGCAAGTGCGTGAGGAGGCCGACGCGGCCATCAAGCGCATTCACGGCGCGCGGTCAGGTTCCTCTCCGGTGACGTATCTGGTCGCCGCCGCGTGCTGCGCGCTGCTGGCCGGGTTGGCTTGGGCCTGGCTCAAACCGGCCACGGCCGCCGTCCCGTCAGTTGGGTCGGCGGGGTGATCATTTGCAGCGCTGAGGCATCGTCTCGCAGCGCCTGGCACCGCCTGAAAATCACTGAATACGTCGATCAGCAACTCCCCACGCCTCGATATTATGGGGTGGTCGCTTCATCGACGGTGTGGCACGCGCAATCGCGGTTGCGGCAGAGTTTTTTCTGAAACTCCAGCATCATTCGGAACATGCCGCGCACCTTCGGGTATTGCAAAAGCATATCAATCATGGCGAGGCTTTCGGCATATCGACCCGTTCGGCGGAGCATGTCGATGTAAACCAACCCGTTGGATACCCCGCGTTTGGTTTCACCAAAGGATCGGATCTGCGCGAAGTCGGCGATTGCGAGTGTTCGACAAGCGTGTCCCGCTTTGTTTGTCTGGTTCTCGTCATCGCAGGCCCAGGCCGCTTTGAGCCGCGCAATCGCAGCCGCAGTCCGGTCGGTTTGATCAGTCAGCATTGCCAGCAGGAGAAAACGCCGGGCGAGGTCCGGAATCTGTTCGTTGGCACGGAGTCGCTGATACTCAACTGTCGCGATTGTCGCCGACGCACCGGGAATGCGGTAATCCAGACTCGGCGAACAATAGCCGCAATCGGGGCATTCGCTGACCTCGGCGAATAACGCCAGGCGCTCCGTTTCAGCGGGCCTCATATCGAGATCGCTGGCTCCGAACGAGCTCATGCTGCAAATGACGCACTGTTGGCTCTCTTGACCACACAGGGCACAGGAAACCATCGCGAGTTGGATATCTGACACACGCGTCGCCTCTTGCCAGTTGTCATTCGGGAAGATTCGTCGAAAAGATAGCCCGATCGTTGCCGCAATGGCTTCCATGGGGCAGTCGCCGCGGCGTAGCAACTGCACCGGAATCTCGCGGTGGAACCAGGTGCGCGCCGAACACCGAATCAGCAACGCATGCGTCCAGCCGCAATGGCCGTTCCAGGAACCGATACGTCCCTGACCGATGGCCAACCGGGGGTCGTCGACGCCCATCATGAGGCTATAATCACAATTGCAATCGGTCAATGAACGATTTCCGGTGGACTGGTGCGGCACCTCGACATGGCGTGTGAATTGGACCGCGGACCGTGACGTGCGGCAATCGAACGGTACCCGACAACCTGCGGCAGCCGTGCGCCGTGGCCGCCGAAGGGAACGGCTCGCGCCGTGGCTCGGGCAATGCCGTAATTCTGCGGGTTTGCCGCCGAAATCAGGCGAAACCGCAATTGAGGCCGGCTGGGATGCTGGCGGAAGGACCAAGGCTTGGTGTATGGTAGATCAACAAACGTTTTCGTTACCGAAGAACACTGCAACCGGTTTTTGGGCGGCGATATCATGATCGACCTCAAACGCATTTTGATTGCCACAGATTTCACGAACCACTCGGAGGTGGCATTGCGATATGCCACTGCGTTCGGCAAGGCGTTCAATGCCGAGGTGCTGCTGTGCCACGTGCTGGAAAGCCCTGATTTTCTGGCACAGCTTCCGCCGATCAGCGAAGGCTATTTTCCTTCAAACCTGCCAGAGATTCAGGAAAAACATGCCCGCGTTCAGTGCGAGCAGGTGCTGGCGGCGGTGGGGCTTTCGCAGGCCCGTGTGCTGTTGCGGCACGGCGCGCCGTGGTCGGAAATTGTTCGCGCAGCCCGCGAGGAGAGCGCCGATTTGATCATTTTGGGAACGCACGGGCGGGGAGCGGTGGCGCACATCCTGCTGGGGTCAGTCGCCGAAAAGGTGGTGCGGCTCGCGCCGTGCCCCGTGTTGACCGTTCGCTCAGGCGAACATGATTTCATTGTGCCCTGAACCCCAAGGACCTGTTCGAATGGAAGTTCTCGACAGCCACCGGCCCCCAGCCGGCGCGTTCCCTTCCGGCGGAGAAGCGGGTCTCGCTCCACACCCCGGTTCGCAGAGCATGCCGCGCTGGAACTTGGGTGAACTGCCCGAAGCGCCCGAATTCAAGTGGCGCAGCTTGTGGCACTTTTTAGGGCCGGGGTTACTCATGGGCGGTTCGGCAATCGGCGGGGGCGAATGGCTCGTCGGCCCAATCGTCACGGCCCGCTATGGCGGCGGCCTGTTGTGGCTCGCCACGATCAGCATTCTGTGTCAGGTGATTTATAACATCGAAATCAGCCGGTATACGCTGTACACGGGCGAGCCGATCTTCACCGGAAAATTTCGTACGCTGCCCGGCCCGATGTTCTGGGTTGTCGTGTATCTCGCGCTCGATTTCGGCACGCTGTTTCCGTATTTGGCAGCGAGCGCGGCCACCCCTGTCGCCGCCGTCTGGCTGGGCCATATTCCTGATGTGCAGGTCGCTGCCGAAATGCGCCTGCTCAAAGGACTGGGGGTAACGGTCTTTCTGTTTTGCCTGCTGCCTCTGATCTTCGGAGGTAAAATTTACAATTGCCTCAAGGCGATCATGACGTTCAAGATTTTCACGGTCATGGGTTTTTTGCTGTTCCTCGCGGTCTTTTACTCGCACCTTTCGACCTGGACTGAAATCTTCAGCGGCTTTTTCAAATTTGGCACGATTCCGGTCGGCGACAAAGCCGACAACGAATTGGGCAACATTTTCGTCGACTTGTTTCAGGGCCGGGCGTTTCCCGCCGTCGAACTGAGCATGGTGGCGTTTCTGTCGAGCCTTGTGGCAATTTCGGGCCAGGGGGGGTTATCGAACACGCCGATCAGCAATTACACCCGCGATCAGGGCTGGGGCATGGGGGCCCATGTCGGGGCGATTCCCAGCCTGGTGGGCGGCCACAACCTGCAACTGTCACACGTGGGCACCGTCTTTCAGGTGACCGCCGAATCGCTGCCCCGATGGAAGCAGTGGGTCACGCATATCCAGCGCGATCAATGGGTGCTCTGGTTCCCCGCGTGCTTCTTCGGGCTGGCGCTGCCCAGCATGTTGTCAGTCGAGTTTCTGCCCCGCGGCGGCGAAGTCGATGGCTGGGTCGCCGCCGGCATGACGGCGAACGCCGTTCAAGCCCGCGTCGGCGGGCAGTTGGGCCACCTGTGCTGGTATATGACACTGTTATGCGGGTTACTGGTGCTGGCGCCAACCATGGCCTCGACGATTGATGGTTATGTTCGACGCTGGGTCGATGTCTTTTGGACATCCAGCAAAACGCTGCGCGCACTCGACACGAAAATGATCAAGCACGTGTATTTCTGGGTCTTGTTTGCGTATGCCGTACTGGGCGTGATTCTGCTCGTAGCGATCGAAAAGCCAACGCGGCTGTTAAATATCGCAGGCAACTTTTACAACGTGGCCTTTGGTTTCAGTTGCTGGCACGTGGCGGTCATCAATACCTACCTGCTGCCGCGCGCGTTGCGGCCCGGCTGGTTCGTGCGCAGCTTCCTGATTGTTTCGGGCTTTTTTTTCTGGTCGATTGCCACCGTTTCGTTCTGGCAGATGTGGAAGACCTGGTGACCGCGAACCCGCTGGCGGCCCGCTCCGGCAGCGACAGTTTGCAGTCGGCATGAATTGAAACCGCAGTCCGCCGCGTATGCTCGGGCCTTCGAGCCTCGGCGGGGCGCGGTTCGATAAATTGTTTCAAGGCGGCTCGGCGCGGCGATTGCCCGCGCTGGTGCAGGAGGCGTGTGTCATGCGCATGTTTTGCGCCGGCGAGTGGCGTGACCATTCAGAACAGATCGAAGTCAAAAACCCTTACAATGGCCAGGTCATCGACACAGTGCCGAAAGCGGGCGCTGATGACGTCGACCAGGCCCTGACGGCCCTCGTCGACGGGGCTCGCCGCATGAAGCAGATGAGCGCCTACGACCGTGGGCGGATCCTGCGCAAAGCGGCAGAAATCATGCGCCAGCGCGAGCAGGAACTGGGCCTGCTGATCAGCCTGGAAGAAGGCAAGATTCTCGCCGAGGGCGTGCTTGAAGCCAACCGCGCCTGCGAAACAATCGAGGTTTCGGCCGAAGAGGCCCGCCGCCTCGCCGGCGAAATGGTGCCGCTCGACGCTGCCCCCGGCGCCGCGAACCGGCTGGGCTTTACGCTGCGGGTTCCGTGCGGCATTGTCGCCGCGATCACGCCCTTCAATTTTCCTTTGAACCTCGTGGCCCACAAAGTCGGCCCGGCAATTGCGGGGGGCAACGCCGTCATCATCAAGCCTGCCAGCGACACGCCGCTGTCGGCATTCAAACTGGTCGAAATCCTGCTCGAAGCCGGCTTGCCGCCGGAGGCCATTGCCTGCTTGGCCGGGCCGGGTCGCGAACTCGGTTCCGCAATCTGCTCCGATCGCCGGGTGCGCAAAATCAGCTTCACGGGCAGCTTCGACGTGGGCCAGGAGATCTGCCGGATGGCGGGCGTGAAACGGGTCACGATGGAATTGGGCAGCAACAGCCCGGTCATCATCATGGACGATGCCGACTTGGAAAAGGCGGCCCGACTGGTCGCGGCGGCGGGCTATGCCAACGCCGGCCAGGTTTGCATTTCGGCCCAGCGCATTCTGACGGCGGGCCCCGTATACGCCGATTTTATCGACCTGCTCAAGCCTCGCGTCGAATCGCTGACGCTGGGCGACCCGTTGGCGCCTGAAACGAAAATGGGGCCGATGATTCGCGAGGCCGACGCCCGCCGCGTCGAAACTTGGGTCGATCAGGCCGTCGCAGGCGGCGCGAAGCTGGTAACGGGCGGCGCGCGGCGGGGCGCATTTTATACGCCTACGATTCTGGCCGATGTCGCGCCCACGATGCGCATCAGTTGCGACGAATTGTTCGGCCCGGCCGTGGCGCTGACGCAGTTCAGCAATATCGACGAGGCGATTCGGCTGGCCAACAGCACGAATTACGGGTTGTCGGCCAGTATCTTCACGCAGGATATCGACCGGGCGCTGAAATTCGCCCGTGAAGTCGACAGCGGCAGCCTGCACATCAATTGGAGCACGCAATGGCGAGCCGACCTGATGCCCTACGGTGGACTGAAAGACAGCGGAATGGGCAAAGAGGGGCCGAAATACGCCATTCGCGAAATGACCGAAGAAAAAATGGTCGTACTGCACGGCCCCTGAACGCGGCCGGCGCACGTTCGCCCGTGTTTATGTTCGCCGGCTATTGACCATTTGTGGAGCAACTACGGCCAGTTTCCGATTATCAAGGTCTCAAGGAGGTCTCCCCGATGTTCGCCAGGCGGTATCGCTTCTGGTTCTCCCTCGTCAGTCTGGTGTTCGTCTGTGTGCGCGGCGCAAACGGATTGGCTGATGACGCGCCGCGTGGGTTTGCCTGGCGCAACTTGGCGATTGATCGTGACTGGCCCTGGTGGCGCGGGCCATTTCGCAATGGTGTGGCGCCAAGTGGGGGGGCTTACCCCGCCCGCTTCAGCGATATGGAAAACGTGGTTTTCAAGACGCCCCTTCCCGGGCGCGGGCATTCGTCGCCCATTGTTGTGGGCGAGCGCGTATATCTCGCCACTGCTGACGAGATCCAAAAGAGGCACTCGGTTTTGGCGCTCGACCGAACTTCGGGGGCAATCGCCTGGCAGATGGAAGTCAACCACGGCGGGTTTCCGGCCAATAACCATTCGAAAAACACCGAAGCGACGCCGACGCTCGCCTGCGACGGCGAGCGCTTGTTCGTCGCGCTTTATAACCACGATTCGGTGCAGGCCACAGCACTCGACCTGAACGGTAAGCCGGTTTGGCAAAAATCCGCCGGGCCATTTCGCCCACGGAAATATGAATACGGTTACGCGCCCTCGCCGCTGCTGTACAAGGATGTTGTGATCATTGCCGCCGAATACGATGGCGAGGGGTGGATCGCCGCGCTCGATCGCAAAACGGGCAATCGCGTCTGGAAAATTGACCGGGGCAACAACATCAGCTTTTCTTCGCCCGTCGTGGGGCATGTGGCCGGCCGCGACGAAATGTTCATCAGCGGGGCCGACCAGGTGGCAAGCTTCGACCCTGACAGCGGGAAGAAATTGTGGTCGGTTGCCGGCACGACCGCGGCAACCTGCGGAACGCTCGTTTGGGAAAGCGACATCGTCGTGGCTAGCGGCGGCTACCCCAAAGCTGAAACGCTGGCAGTCCGAGCTGGGGCAAAGCCCCAGGTTCTCTGGAAAAACAAGCAGAAATGTTACGAAGAGTCGATGCTGATCCATGAGGGCCATGTCTATGCCTTCACGGGTGGCGGCGTGATGTATTGCTGGCGGCTGACCGACGGCAAGGAAATGTGGGCCAAGCGGCTCGAAGGCCCGGTCAGCTCGTCACCCGTGCTGGCGGGCGGCCTGGTGTACTGGGCGAATGAACGGGGCGCGTGGTATGTCTTTCGCCCCACGCCTGAAAAGTTTGATCTGGTCGCCGAAAACCAGTTGGGCGATGAAGCATTTCCCAGCCCGGCAGCAGTGGGGGGCAGGCTGTTCATTCGTACGGCGACCGGCACGGGCAAGGATCGCCGTGAGTTTCTGTACTGTTTCGGAAAATGACGCCGCGCCACGGGCAGCAGGTTCGTCATCATCGGGTTCGGCGCACGGCGGAAATTCCGCCGCGCGCGGCGGAAAAATGACGCGCGCGGACGGTGCGGGGCTGCGTGTGATGGGCTCAACGTGCCCGGCTGCTGGGCACATCCATCGCGAGGCCCAAAAATGTGCAACCCCTAACCAGTTGTTCAACTTCTGGTTGTGGCAAGCGCGGTGTTCGGCAATGAGTAGACCGAGCCGCGCCGTGGCGATTGGGCGCGCAAAGTGCTTTGAGTGGCGGCGGGATCTTCGTGCACGGACGTCGCGCCACATCCAGAGGAATGAGGAGTTGAAATGCAACGCAGTATTACAGGGGAGACGAGATTCACCACGCACCCTCGCGCCGATCGACGCCGGGGGTTTACGCTGATTGAAATGCTGGTTGTCATCGGGATCGTCGTGGCGCTCGCTGCGTTGCTGTTGCCCGCAGTTCAAGCGGCCCGCATGGCATCGCAATCAACCCAGTGCATGTCGAACCTGCGGCAACTGGGTTTGGCCATCACCCAGTTTCGCGACGCGAACGGGTTTTACCCGCAATACCGTGCCGAGTACCCCCCGATCACGAACGCCTATGGCGTATACCGTCCGCGCTGGCAGTGGCTCATGGCGTCGCAATTGGGCGGGTGGGCCCAAAACCCGGATGTTATCGTCGCGACAGGCCCGGCGGATACGACCTACACCTTCGTGCCGCTCGACAACAACGTGTTCGTGTGCCCGACGTTGAATTCGAGTTTTATCAGCCCCGGCAACCCATTTCCCGACGCGATGAGCATTCGCAGCGGTTCGTATGGGTACAACTTCGGCTACCTGGGCAATAATCGCACACTGCTCGACGGTGACAACACGACGCCCACGCTGCGTTACCCCATTCGCACAGTCAAGGAGCCGAGCCGCACGATCGCGTTTGGCGACAGTCGCGGGGGGGGCATTCCGCATGGTGGCCATTCGATGACGCTCGACCCGCCGCATTTCGTCCGCCGCACGGACAGCCAGTCGGTGAATTCGCCTTATTGGCAGCAGGCATACTTCGGAAGCACGTATTCATCGGGCATCGGCCCAGCGGGGGTGAACCCCTACGGCCCCGACGAAGGCACACCGGATATCGTCATTCCGTTTTCGCCTGCCGACGCGCGGCACTCGGGGCGGGCAAATGTCGTGTTTCTCGACGGCCACGCCGAGTCGCTCAGTTTGGCCGCGCTGGGGTATTCGCTGTTGAATGGCGTGCCCCAATGTCAGACCACGGCGACCCCGCTGCCTGGGGCCATCAATGCCCTGTGGACCGGCCGCGGGCTGGACGATTATTCGCCCAATTATGGAATCGACGCCCCATAACGGGCAGCGACGCTGCGCGAATCTGCCCGCGAATGCCGTACCGAATCGGCCCTGCCCCAGGAGCGACGATGCCCAGCCCTTCAGCCGAAACAACAACCGTACGATCGCAAGACCGGCCGAGCCTTGCGCCTCAAGACGCGGCACTCGACCAGTTCGAGCGGCTGTGCTCGGCGCTGGAGGAATTGACCCGGCTCGAAGCGAAACAGCCGCTGTTCATTTCACCCATCCTGCCGGCCGTTCGGCAGGCGATTCGCGACGGCGGTCGCGAAACGATGAACCGGCTGCTTCGAGAAATGCAGGCCTGTGCGGCCGCTTCAGCTCAGTTGCAGTCGTTGTCCGAATCGACCCTGGTCGACTGGGGTGGCGCTGCCGCCCCGCTGATCGCCCGGCTCGATCAGGCGTACCACCGGGCGGCACGCGTCGTGGCAGCACTCGATGCCATGCAATTGCCCGCGTCCGGCGAGCAAGGCGGCGGCCACCCACCAGATGCCGCAAAACGTTCTTCGCCGGCAACCGCAACCGCAATCGCAAGCCCATCCGAAGCCGCAACCGCGGCCCTCCGCCTGCGTCAAACCCGACTGTCGGCCACAATTGACGAGCCTGCCGCGAAGCCTGCGCCGCGGCCTGCCGTGCCCCGCGAGGCCATTGTCGCGGTCGTTCCACCCATCGCCCCGCTCAAGCCGCCATCGAATCCGGCGGCCCCGCCCGCCGCTTTCGAACCGGGGCTTGCCGTTTCGCCTCGCGCAACACAAACGACGCCGTGTGTTCACCCTTCGGCGGCCGGCAGTCGCTTGCCGGGCGCGGTCGTGAAGTTGGCCGACGCCCGCACGGCCGTGGCGGGCAGCATTGACTATCGCTGCCCGTCGTGCGGAGATTGCCGTTCGATTGCGTGGGACAAACTTCAATTGGGCAAAATCATGCAATGCCCCGGTTGTCGCTGCAAATTGACGACCCGCCGCGACGGGCAGATCGTGGAAGTCATCAAGAATGCTCAAGGGCAATGGGTCGACCGGCAATCCCGCGATCGTCTCGCCCGCCGCCAGCAATCTCAAAAGTATCGCCGGCTGACGGCCGCGGCAGGCTTGGCGCTCTTGATCGGAATGGCAAGCGGCGGGCCACAGCTCATGCGCCGCCTGTCGTCGCCCGCCGAGCGTGAACTGCCGAACGAACTCGCACCGCGGGGTGAATTATTTGCCAAGGCGTGGTTGGCCGGCGACTTTCGACTCATGCGCCGGCTGACCGACCCGGCCCAAGACCGCCTGCTGTTTCCCTGGTACCGCCGCAACCCGCCGCCCCACCATGATGTCGCCACCCCCGAGGCCGCCGACATCAAAGTTGCGGTCGATCACCCGCCGGGCGAAAGTTCAAAATCGGTCGTGCGGGTACGTCTGAGCGCCACCCAACCCCCCGGCGGCGGAGTGCCCGTCGAATTGCTGCTGGCCTGGGAAGAGCGTGGCGGGCATTGGATCTTTCAGCCCGCGCCCAACCCCCAAGCCGGAACCTAGCGACAGTCGCCGGCGGTTGCTCTGTCAGCGCGGTTAGCCAGCAATGCTACGCGATGACGTCTTTGTGTACGACGCCAGCCAGATCGGTCAGGCGAAAGTCGCGGCCGCTGTAGCGATAGGTCAGGCGTTCGTGGTCAAGGCCGAGCAGGTTCAGCATGGTGGCATGCAGGTCGTTGATATGCATCGGCTTGTCGACCGCCTTGACGCCATGTTCATCGGTGGCGCCGTGGCGGATGCCGCCCTTCACCCCGCCCCCGGCCATCCACATCGAAAATCCGCCCGAGTTGTGGTCGCGGCCGTCATTGTTCTGGGCACCGGGGGTGCGCCCGAATTCGCCGCCCCAAACCAGCAGCGTATCCTTGAGCAGGCTCCGCTGTTTCAGGTCGGCGAGCAGGGCCGCGATTGGCTTGTCAATCGCGTGGGCGTTGGCCGACACGCGGGCTTTGAGGTCTTTGTGCTGGTCCCAGCCGCCCATGCCGATTTCGACGAACCGCACGCCGGCTTCGACAAACCGCCGCGCCAATAGGCACTGCCGGCCAAAATTCTCCGTGCCCTTTTCACCAAGGCCATACGCCTGTTGTGTGGCGGAGGTTTCAGAGGAAAGGTCCATCACCTGGGGCACGGCGCCTTCCATGCGAAACGCCAGCTCATACGATTCGATCAGCCCTTCGAGCTCGGGGTTGACGTCGTCTTTCTTGAGCCGGTCGCGGTTCAGATTGCCCAGCAGATCGAGTTGCTTGCGTTGCAATTCGGCAGAGAGGCGGGGGTTTTCAATGTTGGCCAGCCGATTGCCCGCCCGATTGCCCGCCGCCGATTCGATGCGCGTGCCTTGGTAGGACGCCGGCAGAAACGCGCTGCCGTAGCTCTGCGCGCCGCCCACGCCGTTAATCGTGATGAACCCTGGCAACTCGGCGTTTTCAGAGCCCAACCCATACAACACCCACGCCCCCATCGACGGCCGCGTGAACCGGAAGTTTCCGGTATGCATTTGAATCGTGGCCTGGGGATGGTTTGGCAGATCGGTATGCATGCTGTTCAGCAGGCACAGCTCGTCGGCATGGCGGGCCAGATTGGGAAAGATCTCGGGCAGCCACAGCCCGCTTTTGCCCGACTTGGCGAACTTGAACGGCGACTTCAGGTACTTTCGCCCGCCCGATTTGCCGTCGACCGACTTGCCATCGTCCGATGTCAGTTTTGGCTTGTAATCGAACGTATCGACGTGCGATGGCGCGCCGCCCATGAACATGAAGATCACGCGCTTGGCCTTCGCCGCAAAGTGCGGCGGCTTGACCTCCAGCGGGTTGGTCGATTCGGCCGCCGCCGCCCGGGCGCACAGATCGGCCAGCGCCAGGTAGCCAAAACCGCAGGATGCCGTTTTGAGAAGTTCGCGTCGAGTCATCAGCATGGCAGCGATCCGATCAGGGGCAGCAATGGTGGGGGCGCTGGCGTTGCCGCCCGGTCAATACAGGTAACGGAATTCGGCCGATTCAAACAGCGTCTGGCACAGGCTGGCCCACGCCACGCGCTGTGGGTTGGCATTGGGCGCCGTTGCGGCGGTTTTCATGTAATCATTGAGGAATTTCGAGACGTCACTCTGTTCTTGTTTGGTCGGCGGCCGCCCCAATGCCACGCGATACGCGAAGTCGATCCGGCCGGCCTGATCGAGGCCGGGGCGTTCAAGCACGCGGCGGGCCATTTCGTCGGACTGCTTCAGCACAAACGGATTGTTCATCAGAAACAGCGCCTGCGTGGGAACGGTCGTGACGTCGCGCTTGCCGACAATCAGGCTCGGGTCAGCCAGGTCGAACACCCCCAGCATTTCAGGCACAATGCCGCGAAGAATCGGCAGGTAAACGCTGCGCACGTTCGACGGTTTGCGCACCGCCTGCATGCCCTTGCCGCCACCCACGGGCGTGTTGCCCAGTTCGAGTACGGGCGAGCCGTCGGGCCGGTTCAGGTCGAGTTGCCCGCTGGCGGCTAACAGCGCGTCGCGAATTTCCTCGGCATCGAGCCGGCGGCGATCCATGCGCCACAAGAACCGGTTCGAGGGGTCGATCGCGTAATTATCGGCATTGTGGTCGCTGCTCAGCCGGTACACCCGGCTCATCACAATTGAGCGGATCAGCCGCTTGACGGACCATTTCTGCTCCATGAATTGCACTGCCAGCAGGTCGAGCAGTTCCGGGTTGCTCGGCTCGTTGCCCAAGGCCCCGAAATTATCGACCGTATCGACGATGCCCTGACCGAACAGATGTTCCCACACGCGATTGACCATGACGCGCGCGGTCAGCGGGTTGTTTTTGTCGGCAATCCAGCGGGCCAGCTCCATGCGACCGCTGTGGGCCGGGTTGATATGGGCCGTCTGCGGCGTCTTGAGCACGGTCAGCACGCCGCGCGGAACATCCGGCCCCTTGTCTTTCAGTTCACCGCGGTTGAGCACATGGAAGTCAGCGGGCGATTGCGCATCGCGCACTCCCATTGCCAGAAACGCACGCGGCGACGGGTCTTTTTCGAGTTCATCCAACCGGTCTTCGAGGCTTTTGATTTTATCGCGAAGGTCCTTTTGGTCGATCTTGGGCGCACTGGCCGCGACGGGCGGACGGTACTGAACCTGTTTGCCCCGACCGCGTTTCATATTCTGCGCCAACTTCTTGTTCGGCCCCGCGCGTTTGGCCGCCTGCCGCTGCATGGCATGCAGCGCGTCGAGCTCAGACTCGATCTTGGCAATTTCCTCGCGATGCGCAGTTTGTTCGGCAGTGGGCGGGGGGGGCGGCTTCGCGGTTTCTTCTACGCCGGTCAGCGGCAGCAGTTGCTTGTCGCCCGCAGTCTTTTTGTTGGCCCGAACCCCCGAGTAGGTTTCCGTGCTGTGAAAGATGCCCGCCAGGGCGTAATAGTCGGTCGTGGGAATCGGGTCGAACTTGTGGTCGTGGCACCGGGCGCAGGCGATCGTCATGCCCAACAGCGCCCGGCCCGTAACGTCGATCTGGTCGTCGATGACATCGACCTTGAATTGCTCGGGGTCGCGCGTTGTTACTGCTTTCGGCCCCAGCGCCAGGAACCCGGTCGCCACCAACAGTTCGTTATGCTCTGCCGCGCTTTTCGACTGCAAGAGATCGCCTGCCAACTGCTCGAGGATGAACCGGTCGTAAGGCTTGTCGGCATTGAAGGAGTCGATGACGTAGTCGCGATACCGCCAGGCGTACCGGTACGGAACGTTGCGGTCCTTACCCGACGATTCGCCGTAGCGCGCCACATCGAGCCAATGCCGGCCCCACCGCTCGCCGAACCGCGGCGAAGCCAGCAGCCGATCGACCGTCGCCGCCCAGGCGTTGGCCGAGGTGTCTTTCACAAACGCGTCGCTTTCTTCGGGCGTCGGTGGCAGGCCGGTCAGGTCAAACGTCACCCGCCGCAAGAGCGTCAGTTTGTCGGCGTCTTTGATCGGGCGCAGCTTTTCAGGCTCTTGCCGGGCGCGCACCAGCCGGTCGATATCTGTGAAACCCCAGCTCGTGTCGGAGAGTTTCGGCGGCGGGGGTGCTTGCGGGCGCTTGAACGCCCAATACCGCCGGGCCTCGGCCAGGTCGACTTTGTTTTTGGGGTTTGCCGCCTTGCCCACCCGCGGGTCGGGGGCGCCCATTTCGACCCACCGCACAAAATCGTCGATCACCTCATCAGGCAGTTTGGCGTCGGGAGGCATTTCCAGCCCTTCGTACTTGATGGCCTCAATAAGTGGGCTGGTATCGGCATGGCCGGGCACGACAACGGCCCCCGAACTGCCGCCATTGCGAATGCCGTCGCGCGAGTCGAGCACGAGCTTGCCCTTGGCCTTCGAGACATCGCCCGAATGGCATTTGTAACAGTTGTGTACAAGCACGGGGCGAATCTTCTTTTCGAAGAAGTCGATGCCCTCTTTAGTGGGGCGTTTTTCGACCACCCGCGGCGCCGCACCCCAAACGGCCGTTTCCTCGGCCAGCCCCCCCACACCGAGCACACCGAGCACCGCCAGAAAAGCACGCTTGGGGCCAATGCGCTGCATCGACGGTTTCTCCAGTGTGCGGGTTTTACACCAAAATGGTCAACGTGCGGGTGCCGAATTGCACCGCGCGGAATGCAGAGACGCGCCACATCAGCGTCGCCTGACCGTTCAAAACGCCCGATCGGCAAACGGATTGGGCAGAAATATCCCCAAGGAGCTGCGGCCAGACATACCCCCCCCTCGCAGAGTTGGCGTTTCGAACACATTGTCCAGAAAAAGCTTAGGGGGGCGACGTTACGTCCAAATCGCGACCGACCTGAAACGAGTTTCCAGTCAACGTATAAACACTTCACACGCGGTGATGATTCGATGGAATCGTGAAAAAACCGTCAGGAATCGAAAACTGAACCGCGACGCGCCGAACGGCAAACCCCGCAATACGCTTGCACACCGCAATGCGCCAAAACCAGAGAGCGTGGTGCGTACACGCCTCGGCTCCTTGATTATACGCCAGAATCGGCGCGACGACAGCGAGCACAACCCGCAATTTCAGGCGCACGGCCGCCTTGATGCCGGGTGCCCGCTGAATGTGCCGCTCATCAAACGTACCGGTCGGCCCGTCCGTTTGCCGTTTTGGCCGCACGCGTTCCAGGGTTTCCTGCGGCGCGCCTGGACGCAGGTCATTTCTTGACGATTTTTACGACCCGCGCATTTGAGGCGTCGGAAATGTAAATCTCGCCGGTTTGTGGATGTACGATGACACCGTGCGGCTGATTGAGTTCGGCTCGCCGCGGGTCTCCGCCCAAGCCCGCCGCGCCCCTTTTTCCGGTTCCGGCTACAACGACGAGCGTTTCATCGCCCGGCACGTACCGCAGGATGCGATGGTTTTCCGTATCGGCAATCAGCACACTGCCGTCGCGATCAATGCATAGGTGCTTGGGGCCGTTCAACTGGGCGAGCAACGCTTTGCCCCCCGCCCCGGCGGCGCCGGGCGTGCCCACGCCAGCCACCGTTCGAATTCGCCCCGCCGCATCGACCACGCGCAGGGCGTTTCCTCCGCGTTCGAGAATGTACAAATTCTGCCGGGCGTCGATCGCGTGCGCCCGCGGATCGACCAGGGGTTGATCGACCGCCGGTTCGCCGTCTATAGGCTTGCCGCGCTGCCCGTTGCCCGCCACCGTCGTGATGCGGCCGGTCGTCATGTCAACGCGGCGGATGCGGCGGTTGCCCAGGTCGGTGAGGTAGCCGCCCGATCCCGCGGGGTCAAAGGCGATGCAAAAGCAGCCGTCAAACCGTGCGGCGCGCGCCGGCCCGCCGTCACCGCCGAACCCTTTTTCGCCGGTTCCCGCAAACGCCGCCACCATGCCGGTTCGCGGGTCGAATTTACGAATGCGGTTGTTCATCGTGTCGGCAAGATAGACGTCGCCATCGGGACCGACGGCCAAGCTATGCATGCCGTTAAACCTGGCTTCGCGCGCCGGGCCGCCGTCGCCAGTGCTGCCCTTATCGCCCAGCGCGCCGGCCAGCGTGGTCAATACGCCCGATGTGGTAACCGCCCGGAGCCGCTCTCCATGAATCATTTCGACGATATAGATTGTGCCGTCGGCGCCGAAATCGACTCCGAACGGTTCGATCAGACGTGCTGCGGGGGCCGGGCTGCCA
>JAJXXL010000521.1 GCA_021781115.1 Planctomycetota bacterium | reverse complement strand
GCTGGCCTACGTGGGGCGACGCACGATTTCGCGGTACGGCTGTTACGGGTGCCACGACATCGTGGGTTATGAAAAGGCCCGCCCGATCGGCACTGGCCTGCAAGACTGGGGCCGCAAGGATGGCGGGAAATTGGCGCTCGAACATATCGAAGAGTACCTGCACCATCATGGCGAGGCCGATGGTTCGAGCACTGCAAAGCGCGTCGAACGGGCCATGACCCTGGCCCGCGCGAACGCCTTTGAAACCCCCGAGGAAAAAGACGTCGAAACGTCCGTGGCGTTTTTTGTCGATCAGCTCAATTCACACGGGCGGGCCGGCTTCCTGTGGCAAAAGCTGCGCGACCCGCGGAGCTACGATTACAAGAAGATTTCGACCAAGGGCTACGACGAACGCCTGCGCATGCCCAAGTTTCCGTTCAATGAAAAACAGATCGAAGCCGTCGCCACCTTTGTACTGGGGCTGGTCGCCGAGCCGCCTGCCGAAAAGTACCTGTACCGCCCGCAAGGTGCGGCCAAATCGCGCATCGAGGGCGAAAAGCTGCTGACGAAGTACAACTGCGTCGGGTGCCACGTCGTCGAACTGCCTGAGATCCGGTACCGTGCCAACAAAACTGACGAGCTGACGGCCACCGAACTCCAGCCGGCCGAATACCCCGAGGGGCTCAAATTGCTGTTGCAATTGAAGCCACCCCGCAATGGCAAAACGAGCGCCAAGCTGGTCTCGGGCGAGCCGCTGATCAGCTTCCACGGAACGACCTACCAGTTGCCCGACCCGCAAGACGACCCCGCCGACCGCGAATACAGTTTCGACCTGTGGGAGACACTCGAGGTCGATCAGAAAGTGTTGCTGCCGGGCACGAGAATGCTGGTTCCGGAAAACAAGCTCGAAAAAATCATCCCGGCCCGGGGCGGGAATTTCGCCGAATGGCTCGTCGATTCGCTGATGAAAGCCAACCCCGACAACAACCGGTTTCTCGCCTGGCAAATGTCGCCCCCGCCGCTGTATCTGGAGGGCATGAAAGTGCAGACGCCGTGGTTGTACAGCTTTTTGCGCAACCCGTATCGCATTCGCTACACGACCGTGCTGCGAATGCCCAAGTTCAACATGAGCCACGAAGAGGCGCAGCGCCTGGCCGATTACTTTTCGGCAGCCGATGGTTCACGGTACCCCTACCTCGACATTCCCCAGCGCGACCCTGACTACCTCCACGCACAAGACGAAAAGATCAAGGGGAATTACAACCGTGAAACCTGGAAACTGCTGAATGCCCCGCTGTGCATCAAATGCCATTCGGTGGGCGGGCGCGAGTTCCAGGGCAGCGACCCCAAAAAGGACATTCGCGGGCCGAACCTCGACGCCGTGGCCGACCGCCTCCGCCCCGACTGGACCATGTTGTGGCTCTACAAGCCGCAATGGGTCACGCCCTACACTTCCATGCCGCAGCCATTCCCCAAAAATCAGAAGCAATTTGAAGAAATTCTTCAGGGCGACGGGTTGCTGCAAACCACTGGGGCGCGTGACGCGCTCATGAATTACCACCGCCTCCTCGAAACCGAGGGTAAACTGGCGGGCGACGCGGCAGCCGCCGGAGCAAAGCGGCAGCCTGGCGAGGGAGGAAATTGAACGTGTTTTTGATTCGTACATCGCGGCGGCGTCGGCCAGTTCGACGCTTGGCTCTGGGTTTGGTTGCCGGTGGCCTGTGCGCCATGTTCGCCGCTGGCTGCGACCAGCCGCAGGTTATTACCGTGACAGTAAAACCGGCCGACGACAAGGCTGCCGAAGCGGCGCCGGCTGAGGCGTCTGCCGCGTCGAGCGCGGCCGGCGGGTACGGCAACCTGATCGGCACGGTCAAGTTCGACGGCGCTGCGCCCGATCTGGCCGCCCTGGTCCGCAAGGGAGATACGACCAAAAAAGACGCAGCCGTGTGTGCGGTTGAGGGCGTTGCTGATGAATCGCTGCTGGTGAATGCCGAAACAAAGGGCATTGCCAATGTGGTCGTGTATCTGGAGAAGCGGCCCAAGGACATCAAGCCTGACCTGGCCAAGCCGCCGACAACCCCGGTGATTTTCGACCAGAAGGGGTGCCGGTTTTTCCCGCACATGCTGACGGTGCAAATTGGCCAGCCGCTGCTGGTGAAAAGCAACGACCCGATCGCGCACAACACGCACACCTACCCGGCCCGCAACGAAGGGTTTAACCAGGTGATCAAGCCGGGCGATCGCAACGGCGTGCCCTGTACCTACACCAGGGCCGAAAACACGCCGATCGAGGTCAAGTGTGACCTGCACACCTGGATGCGGGCGTACCATTTTCCGATCGATCACCCTTACGTCGCCATTACCGACGCCGAGGGCAAGTTCCGCATTGAAGGCATTCCCGCGGGGAAGCAGACATTCAAGGTCTGGCATGAAAAAGGCCAGCTCCTCGAACGCAAGCTCGACGTCACGATTGAGGCCGACAAAGACGCGTCACACGATTTGACGTACGGCAAAGATCGGCTGGCCGCGGCGCCGGTTTCCGGCGAGCGCGCGGTTGCCTGGTCTCGATTGCAGCAGGGAGGCGATTTGAATTTCGCTCAGGGAGAGGACAACCGACCATGAAGAGAGTATTCCGTGTGCCATCCGTGCGTGTGTTTTCCGTCGTGCGGTTTGCGGCGATCGCCCTGGCTGCGACCACCGGCTGGTTGCTCGCCGGGCAGTTGAGCCAGCCGACGCAAGCCGATGAACAGCCGGCAGCAACCCGCACGCGGCCCGCGCGGGCTGCGGGCGAGACGCAACTGCTCGCCTTCAATCAGGCGACCGCCGCGAAATCGCCGAAGGGAACCGGCGCGGTCAGCGGAGTCGTGACCCTCAGCGGCGCGGCCCCCACGCTGGCCCCGCTGGTGAAAAAGGGCGACCCGAACGCTAAGGACGCGGCGGTTTGCGCTGCCGAGACGGTGCCCAACGAATCGGTGGTTGTCGGCGCCGACAACGGGCTGGCGAACGTGTTCATTTACCTGGTCAGAGCGCCTGCCGGCCACAAGGCCGACGCCGTGCCCAAGGATCCGATTGTCTTTGATCAAAAGGGCTGCCGGTTTCTGCCGCACTCGCTGCTCGTGCGGGTCGGTCAGACGGTGCTCGTCAAAAGCGGCGACCCAATCGCTCACAACACGCACACCGTGACGGTTCGCGGCACCCCGTTCAACCAGGCGATCAAGGCGGATGACCGCGTCGGCACCCCGCTCATCTACGACAAGCCCGAAAAACTGCCCTGCGAAGTCAAGTGCGATTTGCACAGTTGGATGAAGGCGTACCACCTGGTGCTCGACCACCCGTTCATGGCCGTCACTGACGCCGACGGCAAATTTCAAATCGCCGGCTTGCCGTCCGGCAAGCACAAATTCGTCGTCTGGCACGAAAAGGTGGGTTACGTCAACCGCGACTACGAGGTCGAAATCAAGGCCGACGGAACCACCGACGTCAAGCTGGCGGTGCCTGCCGCGAAAATGGCGGCGTTCAACGGCCCGGCTCCGCGGTCGATCGTCGTGTCTGCGGCCGATTGATGTTTCAAGGCAACAGGGCCAGCCCCGCACCGTCGCGGGGCTGGCGGTTCCCAGCGATCGTCACTTTTTCGTGTGAAGGTTCTCAACGTGAGAGTCGCGTTTAAAAACCGGTTGGCGGCATGGTGCGTAGGCGTTTTGGCGATGGGGCTGTTTGCCGGCTGTGGCGACCAGCACCCCTCGCCGCGGTTCGCGCTCAACAAAAAGACGCTCGAACTCGACAAGATCGCGCGCGAACCGATCGTCAAAGCCCTGCAGGAGAATTTCGGCGAGCCGAATCGGCTGATCGCCTGGCAGAAATTTCCGTTTGACTACGGCGTCGCCGACCCGAAAGCGGCCGATGCGAGCCGGCACGAAGCGGGTTGGCGGCTGAAGGAGGGCCGCGAGTTGTACATGCGGCATTGCCTGCATTGCCACGGCGTCAGTGGCGATGGCGACGGCCCCACCGCCCGGTTTCTGAACCCGCGCCCGCGCGATTACCGGGCGGGCGTATTCAAGTTCACCTCGACTTTGTCGGGGCTGAAGCCTTCGCACGACGACCTGAAACGCACGTTGCAAAATGGCATTCCCGGCACAACGATGCCGTCGTTCATTGTGCTCGAAAAAGGCCCTGGTAATGAGGAAAACCTCGACCTCATCGTCGATTATGTGCGGTGGCTTAGCGCGCGGGGCGAACTCGAACTGAAGCTCGTCAGCGAACTGGCCGCGATGGGCGGCCGCAAAAGTGAAATCGAGCAGCGCGTGGCCGAGGGCAAAAAGGGCGAATCGAGCGACACGCTCGAGTCGATCATGGCGGATCTGAAAAAGTCGATCGCCGATGGTTTTGCCGACGCCTTGCAAGAATCGGCCTCTGACCTGGCTGATTCTTGGGCCCGGGTCGAACAACCCGAAAGCGTTGTACGCCCCAAGGTCAAGCGCACCCGGCCTGATCAGGAGTCGATCAAGCGGGGCCGCGCGATTTTTCTTTCGAAAGAGGCCAAGTGCGCCGATTGCCACGGCCCGGCGGGCTTGGGCAATGGGTCGCTCACTGAAGACTTTTGGGACATTCCCAATACGAACCCCGTGCAAAAGTACAAACGGCCTGGCCTGCACGACGCTTGGGGCGAGCCGCAAATGCCGCGAAACCTGACGAGCGGCGTCTACCGGGGCGGCCGCCGCCCGGTGGACCTTTATCGGCGGGTATTCGCCGGTATCAAAGGCACGCAAATGCCGGCGTTTGGCACGGTGCTGAACGACGCCCAGATCTGGGATGTCGTCAACTACGCCATGAGCCTGCCGTTCCATGGCGAACAATCGCCCTACCCTGAAGAAGCGCCCGAGGCGGCGCCGGCGAAAAAAGTGGCGTCGTCGCAACATTGAGCGTCGGCTGGCCCCCTAACGGAGAATCATTGTGCGTAAAGCGTGGAGTCTGTTTTTCCTGGCGGCCGCAGTCGTGGCTGTCGCGGCGTGCTGGGCGGCGCCCGGCATGCATTGGTGGTTTCCACAGAAATCGCCGGGGGGGCACGCCGTGTCTCCTCTGGGCAACCAGATCGACGATCTGTTTTATCTGATTCTGGTGATTACGTCAGTGACGTTCATCGGCACGCAGGCGATGCTGGCCTTCGTGCTGTGGAAGTACGAAGCCGCCCCGGGCCGGCGGAGTGCGTTCACGCACGGCAGCCACAGCCTGGAGGTGATCTGGTCGGTCGTTCCCGCGGGAATCATGCTGTTCATCGCCCTGTACCAGATGGACGTGTGGGCCCGCTACCGCATTCAATCGCGGTTCGACCCGTATGCGTTTGAGCACCCGATTGCCGAAGTCACCGCGCGGCAGTTCGAGTGGCGAATCCGCTACCCGGCGCCCGGCAAGACGTTGCAGGCCAAGCCGCAACCCGACGACCTGTACACTGTCAACGATTTTCATATTCCGCTGGGCCGCCCAGTGATGTTTCAACTTCGCAGCGACGACGTGCTGCACTCATTTTTTCTGCCCCATCATCGCGTCAAGCAGGATGCGGTGCCGGGCATGACGATTCCCGTCTGGTTTGAATCGACGCAAACGGGCGAATTTGAGCTGGTTTGCGCCGAACTGTGCGGTTGGGGCCACTACAAGATGCGCGGGCAGATTACGGCCCAGCGCGAAGAAGAGTTTCAAGAGTACCTGAAGAAATTGTCGCAATCGCAATTTGACGACGGCGTGCTGGCGGCAAACGCGGCCGGCGCACAACAGGCCCCCGCAGGGGAGGAAAAACCATGAGTACCCTGAACCCGGCGCACCCCCTGGGGCACGCCCATTCTGGCGACGACGCCCACACGCACCACGAGTTGAGCTTCGTCCGTAAGTACGTGTTTTCGACCGATCACAAAATCATCGGGATCCAGTTCCTGTGCACCACCCTGCTGATGCTCATGGTGGGCGGGTCGCTGGCCCTGGGGGTTCGCTGGCAACTGGCGTTTCCCTGGAAAACCATGCCGATCATCGGCCCCCTGCTGTTTTCCAGCCAGGGCGGGGTCGTTCCGCCTGAATTTTACACGATGTTGTTTACGATGCATGCCACGGTGATGATTTTTCTGGTCATCATTCCGATTCTGGCCGGCGCCTTCGGCAACTTCGTGATCCCGCTGCAAATCGGGGCCGACGACATGGCCTTTCCCACGCTCAACATGCTCAGCTACTGGTTCATGTGGCCCGCGATCGGGTTCTTCATGTCGAGCTTCTTCGTCGAAGGCGGCGGCGCGGCGGCCGGCTGGACGTCTTACCCCTCGCTGTCGGCCCAGGCTGCGGCGGCCCCCGGTTCGGGCGCCGGGCAAACGTTGTGGCTGATGGGCGTGACCTTCGTGGGCGTGTCGTCGATGATGGGGTCGGTCAATTACATGACCACGATCATCAACATGCGGGCCCCCGGCATGACCCTGTTTCGCATGCCCACGACGATCTGGGCCATGTTCATTACCGCTATTCTGCAGGCCTTTGCCCTGCCCGTGCTCACTGCCGCCGGTTTCATGCTGCTGATGGACCGCCTGGTCGGCACCTGCTTCTTCACGCCGGGCGGGTTGATCATCAACAATGCCGAGCCCACCGTGGGCAGCGGTCAAATCCTGCTGTGGCAGCATTTGTTCTGGTTCTATTCGCACCCGGCCGTCTACATCATGATCCTGCCCGCGATGGGCATGGTTTCCGACATGATTTCGACGTTCTCCCGCAAGCCGCTGTTCGGCTACAAGCCCATGGTCTATTCGCTGTCGGCGATTGCCGGGCTGGGCTTCATCGTGTGGGGGCACCACATGTTCATGAGCGGCATGAACCCCTACCTCGGCATGACGTTCATGCTCTCGACGATGATGATCGCCCTGCCGTCGGCGGTGAAGACGTTCAACTGGCTGGGCACCTTGTGGGGTGGCAACATCCAGTTCACGGTGCCCATGCTGAACAGCCTGGGGTTCGTATCGATGTTCATCGTGGGCGGCCTGAGCGGCATCTTCATGGCCGCCGTGCCGGTCGACATTTACATTCATGACACCTATTTCATTGTGGCCCACTTCCATTACGTGCTGTTCGGGGCCACGATGTTCGGCGTGTTTGGCGGCATTCATTACTGGTTTCCCAAGATGTTCGGGCGAATGATGAACGAATCGGTGGGCAAAGTGCACTTCGTGCTGTCATTCATCGGTTTCAACTGCACGTTCTTTCCCATGCACCTGCTGGGGGTGGCCGGCATGCCGCGCCGTCTCGCCGACCCGTACAACTACCCGTACCTGGCCCACCTGTTGCCGATGAACCAGTTCATGACGTACTCGGCGATTCTGATGGGGTTTGCCCAGTTCCTGCTGTTGGGGAATTTCTTTTACAGCATGTTCAAAGGCAAAAAGGTGGGCCGCAACCCCTGGAACGCGAACAGTCTCGAATGGACCGCGCCGTCGCCTCCGGGGCATGGCAATTTCGACATTCTGCCGGTCGTATATCGTGGCCCGTACGAATACGCTTCGCCCCTGGTCGAAGAAGACTTCCTGCCGCAAACCCGCCGCCTCACGCCCGAGCAAATGGCTGCCGTCAAACCGCCTGCCACGGCCCACTGACGGCGCCCGGCTTGAACCCGCCGCTCGCAATTGACCCGGCGTTGCGGGCGGCTTGCGTGCAGCAACTGATTGTCGTGACTTGAAACGCTTCGCATGATGAATTCGCCGACGTATCATCCTGGATTGCATCGCGTGGCCCTGCTGACGGCGGGGTTGGCGCTGTTGCCGATCGTCGTGGGGGCTTTAGTGACCACGCGCGATGCGGGCATGGCGTTTCGAGACTGGCCTTCGTCTGATGGCCAGAACATGCTGCTCTACCCGTGGCTGAAATCGGCCGGCGACAAGTTTCTGGAGCATGGCCACCGCCTGGCAGGAATTGCCATCGGCCTGGCCAGCATCGGGTTGGCCGTCATGGCGGCCGTGTATGAACGCCGCCGCTGGGTGGCCGTGCTGGCCGGCTCCATTCTCGCGGGCGTTGTCGCCCAGGGAGTTTTGGGCGGGCAGCGCGTGTTGCTCGACGCCAGATCGCTGGCCTTCGTGCACGGCAGTTGCGCTGCCCTGGTCTTTGCCCTGCTGGCCTCGATGGCCACCGTGACCGGGCGGGGCTGGTTCAACGCGGCCAACGGCAAACCCGTGCCAGCCATGCCCGGTGTCAAGCTGTTGTCGTATGCGACGGCGGCGACAGTTTTTGTGCAATTCGTCCTGGGCGGCATGGTCCGGCATCAGGGAATGGTGCTCTACGAGCACTTGGGGTTTGCCTTCGTCGTCGCCGGGCTAACCGTTTTCCTGGCCTGCACGGTCCTGGGGCTGGGCGTCGAGTGGCTCAGCGCGCCGGGGTTGGCGCTCGCGCTGTTGACGATCCTCCAATTGGGTTTGGGCGCCGCCGCTTGGATCGCGAAATTTGGGTGGGGCGATTCGGTCGTCGTGTACGGGTCGCCGTTCCAGATCATCAGCCGCACGGCGCATGTCTTGGGCGGCATGTTGCTGTTCATGACCTCTGTCGTGTTGTCCTTGCGCATCGTGCGGCTCGAATGGCTGCGCAAGCGGTGTGTGGCCGGCCCGGCGTGCGAACCAGCGGCGAACCCGCTGGGCATGAGGGGGGCGTTGCAATGAGGCCGATTGCCGCTTCGGGAACCTGCGCGGCCGCCGTCCCCGCGCCCAGCCCCGCCAGCCTGGCGTTGAGCCGCCTGGCCGATTACACCGGGCTGTTCAAGCCGCGAATTCTGGTGCTGATCCTGTTGGCGGTCAGTGCCGGCTATACCTTGGGCTGCGCCGATCGCTGGGATTTTTCGCCCCTGTGGCACACGCTCGCCGGCGTGGCGCTGGTCGCTGCCGGCTCGAGCGCGCTGAACCAGTTTGTCGAACGCCGCACTGACGCCCGCATGCATCGCACGGCGCAACGCCCGTTGCCCGCGGGCCGACTCAACCCGTGGGAGGTATTCAGCCTCGGGTTGGCTGCCGCATTGGGCGGCGTGGCGTACCTGGCGGTCTGTGTCAATTCGGCGACCGCTATCCTGGCGGCCGCCACGTTTGTGTTGTATGCGCTGGTGTATACTTTTCTCAAGCGCTGGACCTCACTCTGCACGGCTGTCGGCGCCATTCCTGGGGCCATGCCGCCCGTTTTGGGCTGGACGGCCGGCGGCGGCAGCCTCGATGGGGGGGCGTTCAGCCTGTTTGCCCTGCTGTTTTTGTGGCAATTCCCGCATTTTTTGGCGATTGCCTGGATTTATAAAGACGATTACGCCCGCGCCGGCCTGAAAATGCTGCCGTTCCGCGGCGAGGCCCCGGGCGTTACCGGCATACTGACCGTGGGGTATTGCCTCGTGCTGATTCCCCTGAGCCTGTACCCGAAAGCGTGCGGCCTGGCGGGCGTCGGGTATGTCGCGGCCGCACTGATTTTGGGCGCGGTGTACCTGCTGGCCGCGGTGCGATTTGCGGCCCGTGAATCGGCCGCATCAGCCCGGCAGCTCCTGGCCGCTTCGCTGGTGTACTTGCCGGTGCTGCTGTCGGCCCTGGTTTGGGACCATTGGCGACTGTTATCGTGATGAAGACTGTTTTTAACGGATAGCGAATCCTGTGCGAATTCGATTCAGGTCGGGTGTTGTCGGCTGGCGGAGTGAAATTTCGTTTCCCGCATGTTGAAACGCGGGTCTTCCGCAGACCAAACCACCACCGTTTTGTCGAGAAAGTTTGAGAAGTATGACGCACGCCACTGCAACCCCCACACTGAAAATGGGCGTGCCCATTCCCAATGGCAAATTGGGGATGTGGCTGTTTCTGGGCACGGAAATCATGTTCTTCACCGCCTTCATCGGAACGTACATCGTTGTCCGCATGGGGTCGCCCGGCTGGCCGACCGACCCGGCCGTGACGCACATTAAGGTGGCCTTGGGCGGCATCAACACGTTCGTGCTGATTTGTTCGAGCGTGTCGGTCGTGCTGGCCCACGAGGCGATGGCGCAACGGAATTTCAAACGCGCCACCGACTGGATCATCGCCACGCTGCTGCTGGCCTGCGTCTTTCTGGGCATTAAGTCCGTCGAATACTACGGCAAATTTGACCACGACATCCTGCCGGGGCGAATTCCTGAAACCGAAACCTTGGCGCTCGACAAGTTGCAGCGTGAACTCGACAGCGCCTTCAAAACGTCAGAACTTGCGGTGCTGCGCAAGAAACTCGCCGACTGGGAAAAAACTCCCGACGCCGAAACCAAATACGCCGCCGAAATCAAAAAGTCCCAGGATCGCGTCACGGCCCTCGGGCCCGTCGAGCAAAGCTATAAGGAGTTGCGCACGAAGATCAAGGGCCGGGAAATCGACCTGCACCAGGCTGAAGAGCAGTTGACCGCGCTGAAATCGGCGGCGCAAAACGAAAATTTCGCGCGCGGGCTTTCGTCCGTGCATGAGCCGCACGTCATTCTGTACGGCAACATGTTCGCTTCGAGCTACTTCATCATGACCGGGTTTCACGCCCTGCATGTGGTGATCGGCATGTTCATGTTCGGCGGCATTATCTGGCTGGGCAAAACGCAGCGGCTGGGTTCGCAGCATGGAGTGCTTGTCGAGAACTGCGGCTTGTATTGGCACTTTGTCGATCTGGTCTGGATTTTTCTGTTCCCGCTGTTGTATATCATTTAGCGGCCGCGACCTCACCGGTTCGCGCCGCGGCGAAAGCGGGCGAACGTCCCCCCCCGGCTGCACGATTATTTGTCGGAGCGACTCCTCATGACCGAAGACCACGCCGCCACTGTTGCCGATCATTCTGACGCGGCGCACCACGTCAATTACATGCTGGTGTTCGGCGCGCTCTGTGCGTTGACCCTGTTGTCGGTTCTGGCCGACCTGATGGGCGGCATCGAGGCGCTGAGCAACGCGATCGGCCATTTCAACACCAAATTGATTATTGGCTTCATCGTGCTGACGGTCGCTTGTTTCAAGGCCTCGTTCGTCATGTTGTACTTCATGCACCTCAAATTCGAGGGCAAGTGGAAGTTCGTTCTGCTCGCCCCGACATTCGTGCTGGCCATGGCCCTCGTCGTGACGCTGGCGGCCGAAATCGCCGTGCACTATTACACGTTCAACACGCCCCAAAGTGCGGTGACCGCGTCTGTCGAGCACGGCGGCTCGGCGGCCCCGGCCCACGCCGCCCCCGCCCACTGACCCCCGCTGCCCCCGCCATGACTTCGCCGCCCGCGATCGTGGTCGAAAACCTGTCGCACCGCTACGGCGAGCGGCAGGCATTGTCGCAGGTTGCGTTTACTGTCGGCCCCGGTGAAATCTTCGGGCTGCTGGGCCCCAATGGCGGCGGCAAATCGACGCTGTTTCGCATCATGGCCACGCTGCTGCCCGTTCAGGAGGGCGTGGTGCAGTTGCTTGGCAGCGACGTTCGCGGCGCGGCGGCGGCCGTCAGGCGGAAGATCGGCGTGACGTTTCAGTCGCCCAGCCTCGACCGCAAATTGACTGTTCGCGAAAACCTGACGCATCAGGGGCATTTATACGGCCTGCGCGGCGCCGACCTGCGCCGTCGGATCGACGAACGCCTGGCGCGGCTGCGGCTTTCTGATCGTGCGGGCGACCGCGTCGAATCGCTTTCGGGCGGTTTGGCCCGCCGCGTCGAAATCGCCAAGGGCCTGTTGCACGACCCGCAAATCCTGCTGCTCGACGAACCGAGCACCGGCCTCGACCCTGGGGCGCGGCGGGATCTGTGGGACTACTTCCATCTGCTGCGTGAATCGGCGGGCGTTACGCTCGTTGTCGCCACGCACCTCATGGAAGAAGCCGACCGCTGCGACCGCCTGGCGATTCTCGATGCGGGGCGCCTGGCTGCGGCTGGTACGCCGACTGAACTCACGAACTCGCTGGGGGGCGATTGCCTGACGATTCGCTGCGGAGACGCGCCGGCGCTGTCACGCGCGTTGGCCGAACAGTTCGCCGTGTCGCCGCGGCTGGTCGCCGGCCAGATTCGCCTGGAGACGCCGCACGGCCGGGAATTCCTTGACGCGGTCATCGATGCCTTTGGCGGTCAAATCGAGTCAATTACGCTGGGCCGCCCCACCCTCGAGGATGTGTTTGTTCAGCGTACGGGCCACCGGTTCTGGAGCGATGCCGATGACGAAACGGCATCAGCCGCCGCGGCCAGGAAGTGATCGATGCCCCGCCGGCGCTGCGTTCATCAACCGGCAATGCTTACCCCCGTCTCATTTGAAAGCGTTCAGGCCGAGGCCGCCCGCATGACCAGTCGCGTTTCATCGAACACTGCCTTCTGGCTGCCCGTGTGGACCCTGGCCGTGCGCGAGCTCGTGCGGTTCTTTCGTCAGCGCACGCGCGTGGTGGGCGCCGTCGGGCAGCCGCTGCTGTTCTGGGTGCTGTTCGGGGCGGGGCTGCACGGCAGCTTCGCCCCGCCCCCCTGGGCGCCGCCGAATATGACGTACCAGGAGTATTTTTTTCCGGGCGTTGCCGTGCTGATCGTGCTGTTCACCGCCATTTTTTCGACGATTTCAATCATCGAAGACCGCCGCGAGGGGTTTCTGCAAGGCGTGCTCGCCGCCCCGATCAGCCGGTTGTCACTGGTCCTGGGCAAACTCACGGGCGGCGCCGTGCTGGCTGAGTTGCAAGCCGGGCTGTTTTTGGCGCTGGCCCCCCTCGTGGGCCTCTCACTGACACTGCCCGCCGCCCTGGCGGTGCTGGCGTTTCTGCTGCTGCTGGCCTTTACCCTCACGGCGCTTGGGTTTCTGATCGCCTGGCCGCTCGATTCGACGCAAGGTTTTCACGCCATCATGAGCGTGTTTCTGATGCCGATGTGGCTGCTGTCGGGGGCGTTCTTTCCGGCGGGCGAAACCGGCTGGCTGAGCTGGGTCATTCGCCTGAACCCGCTGACCTATGGCGTCGCCGGCCTCAGGCGGTTGCTGTACCTCGATCGCGAACTGCCCGTTGCCACCGGGTTGCCCGGCCTGGCCACGTGCCTGGCGGCCACGTGCCTGTTTTGCGCCGCCTGCGTGGCGGGGTCGGTGTGGGTCGCCAGCCGCCGCTCGTCGCACGACGCACGCTGATAGCCGGGTGCTCGAACGCCGCACCGCCGATGATGAACGGAGCCTTACAATGAACGTTCTTAGGAATCACCGCCGCCGCATTCGGGCGGCAGGCATCGTCTGGCTGCTGTTGTCGTGGCTGGCATGCGGCGGCGTGCCGCCTGCGGCTGCGGCCGAAGTGGCGACGTCGCCGTGGAGCCCCGACGGCGTCGAGGATTTCACGCTGACTGAACGCAGCGGCAAAACGCGCACCAAAACCGATTTGCTGGGCCGGCCGTGGGTCGCCTGCTTTGTGTTTACGCGCTGCGCGGGGCCGTGCCCGCTGGTCACCAGCCAGATGAAACAGCTTCAGGAAATGTTCGGCACACGCGGGCCGCAACTGGTCACGTTGACCGTCGACCCGGCCCACGACACACCCGAAATTCTGGCCCGGTACGCCGAAACCTGGGGCGCCGACCCCGAACACTGGTGGTTCCTGACGGGCGACCAGTCCGCGATTTTTGGTTTGATCCATCGCAGCTTTCGCATGCCCGTGCAGGAAACGCTGGGCGAAGACCGCAAGCCGGGCTTCGAAGTGATTCACAGCACGAACATGATGCTCGTCGACGCCAAGGGGCGCATCGTGGGCAAATTCAACGCGACGAACCCCGATGAAATGGCCGCGCTGCACGCCGAATTGCGCAAGGTGCTGTGGGTGTTTCAGCTTCCCGCGGTCAACGCCTCGCTGAACGGCGCTGCGACGCTGCTGTTGCTGGCCGGCTTGGGGCTTATCAGGGGCGGCCGCCGTACGGCCCATAAAACCGTCATGCTCACCGCATTCGCCACGTCGATTGCCTTTCTGGCGTGCTACCTCGTGTACCATTTCTACGCGGGGTCAAAGCCGTTTCGCGGCACAGGCCCGGTGCGTTGGGCCTATTTCGCGATTTTGCTGACGCATGTGGTTCTGGCTGTCGCGGTACCCGTTCTGGCATCGATCACGATTTACCGGGGTCTGAAAGCCGACTGGCCGCGGCATCGCAAGATTGCCAAAATCACCTTTCCGATCTGGCTTTACGTATCGGTGACCGGAGTTATAATTTACCTGCTGCTGTACCATGGGCCCGCGGGCTGAAACGCCATCGCGCGGGGGGCTGTATTCGAGATTGAGGTGTTACATGCGTCTTCGAAGTGGGGTGCTGGCCGTGGCTGCCTTGGCCGTCATGGGCACAGCGCACGCCGTTCAGGCCTGCCCGATGTGCAGCCAGTCGATTTCGAGCGGCGTCGATAACACGATTCCGCGCGCGTACATGTACAGCATCTTGTTCATGCTCGCCACGCTGGGCACGATCCTGTCGGCGGTCATCGTGGGGATTTACCGCGCCGTCAGGCAACATGACGCGGCCCAGGCCGCCCTGTATGCCGATCACGGGCTGTTTGCTGAATCGCACCACGCACCGCGCGTCGAACTCGAATACGCCACCCAGGCCTGACGCCACGGGGTACGGCCGGGCAGGCACGGCGCGTTCAACCGTTGGAACAACATGGCGGCAGCGACCGGAGGCACGCTGAAATTCCGTCGGCTCGCCTGCCTGCCGGGATTCGCGATGGATTTACTTCGAGCTCTTTCCGGTTCAGCTTAGAGAATCAGCAGTGGCGCCACAGAATCGAGGTGCGTCCCAATGGACATTGCCAGGCTGATCCTTGAATTCGTACCAACGATCGAGTGACCGTCTGTGGTTATACTTACGATCTTTTTCTTCAAGGACGACGTCAAATGGCTGCTCAAGCGTCTTGCGAGCGTGAAATTCGGTGACCACTCCGTCGAATTTTTCCGGGACGAACTTGAAAGGGCCCAAGAACTGTCGACCGGTGTTCGGACGGAAACAGAAGTATCAGAGGAAAAGCGAGAACAACGCGCTGCGGCATCGAAGATTCCGTTGACCGAAGTAAATGCTAGAATGCTGAAAAACGGGCTGCGACCGTCGCCAAGCGGTCTTGAACTCCAGTACTACCACGACCTTGCTGAATGTAATCAGGCGATCGCGCTTACAGGGCTCATGTTTGAACTTGAAATCATCGGTCAAAACTTGGCGAAGGGCTTCAAAGTCTCAATTCCCAAAAGCGCATCTGTCACCACCATTTTTCGTGCGTTGGCTGACGCGAACGCAGTAACACCGGGGCAATACGAATTGGTCTAATCGATCACCGGCCTTGCAGATAGCGTCGTTCACGGTGCTCGCATCACACGAAATGACGCGAATGCGGTGATTGACACCGCAGGAATTCTCCGAGATCAATACGTGGCTTGGTTGAGTTGGGGTTTCCAAGACGAATCTTAATTGCGGCGTAACAAGGTGGTCAACCGGCGCAGCGGGCCGAGTGGTTTCACAATCCGTCAACGTAAGCCCGGCTCATTCATCAACTGAAGATTTTCGGTTGGCGACAGGGTGGCTACGGGGCGCGGGGGTTTGGCGGGCGTTGGGTCGGGGCGTGCAGGCGCACCGCCCTCTTACCCCCGATTCGCGTTTGTGTTGTCCCCAAGGTTGCGCGACAGGTCTGCGGCGTTATCGACGCCGCACCTCGCACGCAAAGGTGTGAGGCGGCGGCATCCACGGGCAGGAGCGCCCCCCGTGCGGGTTTGGGAAAGCGCTCCAGCAGCTTCGAGCGGTTGATGCGCGACGTCAACCGCCTGATCGACCACGTATTACTATTCGCTCACGACTCACCCCGGAGCTGTTTCAGTTCCGCGTCGCAGATAAACCCAACCCGGTCGGCGGTGATCATGTCCTTCGCCCACCTGGCCGCCTCGTCGCCTCCAGCCGCCTTGACGGCACGAATCACCGGCTTCAGACACTGGCTGATTTCGTCGGTCATCAAACCTTCGTCGCTGCATTCGACTTGATAGCTGCCGTCCTTCATCAGCTTGAGCGCAAGCGACTTCGCGTCGGCAAGATGGCCCAGCTCGACAAGCTGCAAGAGCCCCTTCTGAACGTCGGCATAAGCTTGCCAGTCCACATCGAAGTTGTGGTTCATCAAGCGTTCATCGAAATCGGCCGCACGATCGATGGCGGCCGACACGTCTGCAATCAGCAGATCCACCGGCTTTTCGATATTCAGCCGGTCTTCCAATTCTCGGGCGACAACGGCATGCTCGTTGGCGATTCCCACGATGATCGCAATCAACTCCGCCTTGGTCAGCTTGCGCAGCTCCCTGTCGATCAGCGGAAGGCGATCCCGCTTCGCGAGCTTGCGAGGTCTCTTCGTTCCCTTCTTCACCACGTTGGAAGTCCTTTCCTCATGCGCCGCGTGGCTTTTGCCGCGTCAAATTCCGTGGGGTCGAACGGGTCGCTCCACTCCAGACAGTCGTCGTGCCCGCGGTGACGCGGATTCGTGATCGCCTCGACGTAATCGGCGAAACCGTAGACGCCGCCAACGTCTTCCGGGGGACAGGCGCGCCGGCCATCGACACAGCGCGGGTAGCTGATTCCCGGCTCCGATTCCGTCACTTTTTCAAGAACGACTTTATGCTGCCAACCGTCTCCAAAGTCGTATTCATAGCCCATCCGCAGCTTGGCGCCGTGCATTGCGACCAAATCGCTGACTCGCAGGCCGCTGTAGTCGATCGCGCCAAAGTCATCCAAATCAGTGATGAATCGGGGATCGGTGTAACGGGCGCCTGCAATTTCAAACTGGTGCAAATGCGAATTCGTCCAGCCCATCGCGGTTTGAATCAGCGCGTGCAGTTGCTCGAGCGTTACGTCCTTCGTCTCAATCCGCCGCCAGACCGCCGGATCAGTGTCTTGCAAGGTGATCTTGAAACGATAGATGGCAGCCTTGACGCCCCTGGCCAGTCCCGGGTGGCGCGCTGCCGGACTGGCCAAAGTCCAATCCTTGACCGTGCGCCTGATGCGCTTGCCTTTCCATTGCGGAAACACGTCGCGTGCGACCAGAATCTCAATGGACCGGGGAACGCCCGGCTGTCGTCGGATGAACCCCTTCTTTTCGAGCGTCTTCATCATTTGATTCACCGACGGCGGCGAGACGCCAATCGCGTCAGCAATTTCCGATTCCGCCGGCGGCAAACCAAAACCTTCGGTGTACGCATGAATAAACGCGAGATATCGACCCTGCGTGGGTGTTACGTCGGCCATTGCACGAATCCCTTCGCTCTACCCCCAGATGTCCGTAGGAAGATCCGACAGGAGGCTATTCCGTTCGGCGAGTTTGGGCAACCTTTGCGGCGGGGGCGTCTCGCCGGTACGCGTGTTTGCCCGGCGCTGTTCGCAACGCGGGTGATTTCGTTGACCGTGTTCGCCGCGCAGTTCTGGATCAGGTTCCACATTCCCGCTCCCGTGTCGTCGTCCTGAAGCCCCTGCCAGTTGCCGGTGGCGTCGAGGCCCCAGCGCTGCGTGAACGATTCACTCGCCGGGAAATACCCGCGTTGATCAGTCGTGTTTGAGAGCCTGGTCGGAATGACACTGCCGCCGGCGGACCGCACACCGGCCACAGAAAGTGTAAGCCAACGCGAAGCCGGCAGCAATGTCATCGTTGCAGGCGCATGCTGGGGTCACGGAGTTTTGCCGACGACGAACACAGGATTTCGCGGCGGAAGGACTCGGACGGAAGGGGGCGGGGCAACGATCGTGCTGCGCCCTGACAGGGCGGCCTTGAATGTGCGGATTTGTACGCAGGCTTCAGTTTCCGGCCTTTTGCAAAAATGCAAATTGCCACCGAGCCCCGACCGTCAGGGAGTGGTCTGGCGTGCCAATCCTGCGCGGGAAACCACTCCCTCACGGTCGCGGCTCGATGTTCAAGAAACTCCCTCGCCGACAACCGGCGCAGCCAACTGAACACTGAAAACCGAAAACCGAACACTATTTTTATACTTGTCCTTATAAGTTCTATGCGTATAGTTTATAGCTGTCCGATTGTATAGTCAAGGC
>JAJXXL010000036.1 GCA_021781115.1 Planctomycetota bacterium | reverse complement strand
CACGTCGATCGGGATTGCCACAACCTGGCCGGCCAGCATCGCCATCAGCAGCAGGTGGCTTTCGGGGTAGCCCGGGCCGACCCAGCGTTCAATCAGGGCATCACCGAAACAGACCGCACCAATCAGCACGCCCGCCGCGAGCAGCACTGCCACGCCCATGCTGCGAACCACGAGCGACTGCAACTGATCGCCCTGCGAGCGAGCCTGCAATTCACCCGCTTTGGGCATGCAAACGTCGCCGATCTGTTGGATCGGCCGCCGCAGAAACTGGCAAAGCCGCAGCGCAATGTAGTAGGGCACAATCGCCCGGGCGCCCAGAACAAAACCAATCACCACGGTGTCGGTGGCATAAATCAACTGGCCCGCGAGCGTACCGACCAGCGCAAACACGCTGAACCCCAGGCACTCTTTGAGCGTGTGCAGTTTCAGATACCGCACGCCAAACGCCAGCGTGGGCACGTTGCGCAGCGCGAGCGCGATGTGCGCCAGGTTTTCGAGCACGGTGACGACCAGGAAAATCAGCGACAGCGTCAACAGGCCCCAGCGGCTTTGCAAAAACAGCACCGTGAGCGCCGCGCGCAGCAAGTCGGCCCCGATCAGGATCGTGCGTTCCTGGTCAAACCGTTGCACGCCGTACAGCACGCCGCCGAACACGCTGCCCACCAGGCCAATCACCACATTGACGCCCAAGACCACGATCACCCATTGAATTTCCAGAACCGAATCGACTTCCCAGGCGTGCAGCGCCGGCGCAAGCCAGGCCAAGACCCCCACGGCAACCAGCGTCAACAGGCCCATCAGCGAATACACCGCCAGGGCGACGTTGACCACTTCGTTCAGCCGGTCCCACTCGTGGCGGGCATGGTACGACGCCACGAACCGGCTGACGGTCTTTCCAAAACCCAGGTACAGCAGCCCCGCATAGTTGGAAAACGCATTGATGAAGATCCAGGTTCCGTACGAGCCGTCGCCCAGCGTGTGCAGGACGTAAGGCATCAGAAACAACCCCACCGCCAGGGCCACGCCATGCGCCGCCCAGCTCGCCAGCAGGTTCGCTTTGATCGATGAACGCAGTTTCATGTTGGCCTCGAGTTCAACCCCACCGGACAAAGACGCGTACAAAAACGAACAGCCCCGCCAGCACGACGGCGCTGCCGGCGACGAGCCGCGTCACCCAAGCCTGGTTCCAGACAATCGGCGGCCGATCAGCCGCGCGCCGCCGGCTGGCCAGGTTCAGGTACGCCGTCGTCAGGCCGAACATGAGGTACGTCGGCACGACGTAACACCGCGACAACGACAACATGCCCGTCGCCCAGCCCGCCAGGGCTGCCGCCATGTACGGCAGGAACCGCGCCACGTCGGCGTCGATTTCGCCCGCGGTCGTTTGCGACAGTCGATGCAGCGCGAGTGCCGCAAAGAAAAAACAGCCGAAGAACAGCGTGCCGCCGAAAAAGCCGAGCTCGACATAGGCATGCACGAACGAGTTGTGCGCGACCAGCCCCGCCAGGTCGGCATATTCGCCCATGCCGATGCCGAACAGGATGTCGGGCGATTTCAACGCGTCGAGGCCTTCGGCCCACATGCGGATCCGTTCTTGCCCGGTGCCGCCCCCCAGATTGATATTTGCCTGCCTGCCGGCGATCAATGACATGATGCCGCCTGCCAGCCCACCGCCGACAATCGCCGCGGTTTTGCCGTACCGAAACATCAGCACCGTAATCGCCGCCGCACCTGCGGCCAGCAAGCCGCCGCGCGAGCGCGTGCACAACAGTGCTGTCGCCAGCACGGCCAGCGGGGCGCACCATACCAGGCGCCGCCAGCCCGCCTTCCGATCGAACAGGAAATAAGTGCACAGCACGCCGGCACAGACGATCACCAGCGAAATGTCGTTGGGATCCTGAAAAATTCCGGTGCCACGCATCCGCAGCACCCGGGCTTCTTCGCCCGTTTCTGAAAAATCGTCGTCGCTGTCGGAAATGTGCGTTACGAATTCAAAATCGACCAGTTCGACATAGTCGATGACGCACAGCGCGACCATCAGGCTCGCACAGCCGGCAACGGTCAACAGCAACTGCCTGAGCCGCTGAGGCGTGTCGACCAGCGCCACGAACATCAGGTAATAGACGACCGTTTTGAGAAAAATCACCCCGGTTTCTCGAACGCCATATAAAAAGAAATGCGACAAATGCGACAACACGACTGCCGCCCACAAGCCGAGCACGCACACGGTAATCGGCTGGCGCATGAGCGATTCGGCCGTAAGTTGCCGCTTCATGCGCTCGAACGCCCCGATGCAGCAACTGATCATCAGTGTCTCGTAGATCGGCAATTGCGCCAGATCCGGAAACAGCTCCGCCGGACGCAAAAACAGCGTCGCGTTGACCAGCAGAAACAGGAAAAACGTCATGCGATTTCGGGACTTCGGTTTTGGAGGCTGAGTTGCGGCTGCGTCGTTTGCTCATGGCTCGCCGCAGCGCGTGCGGCGAATGCGCTGCGTTTTGCCACTGGGGCGTGGCGACCCCCGACTTACGATCTGGCATGAAACTCGGTGTCAGGAATCGCATGAAGTATAGGTCAGGAAAATCACTCCGGTTTGCCCCATTGCAGCCGCTTGCCCAGCTTTCAGCCCTGCAACCTCTCCATCCCATAAACTTAACACCATTCATAGATTGTGCATAAGGCATGGGTTTGACTGGGGTGGGACGTGACGTATGTTTCAACGGACGAATGTGTTGACTGCGTTTGCAGCGCGTCCTGCGAGTTGTGGAGTCGAATTTCAAACGGCGATGTGTCATGTTCAGGAATCGGCCCCCATCGAGCTCGTTGCACTGCGAGTCGGCGGGGTTTTCGATGGCTGAGGCGTTGCTGGCGATGACCATTGCCAGTGTCGCGGGAACGGCCATGCTGAGCTCGCTGTTTGCCGCCATTCGCACGAGCAGCCTGGCGGTCGAATCGACCGTGGCCGCAGGCCTGGCGCAGCAATTGATGGACGAAGTTGCCGCGGTCAGTTTTCCGAATGGCACGCAACCGGCTCTGCCGCCGAATTCGTTGAGGTCGGCGTTTACAAATCTCGACAATTTCGCGGGTTACACGGCGACGCCGCCGATCGATCGCTATGGGTTGCCGATCGGTACCGAAGGCAGCGTGCCGGGGTCGCCGCGGCCCGTGAACATGCAGCCGAATCCGTCAGAGCTGGCGAACTACACGCAAAACGTGATTGTCGAACAGGTTCAACCCGGCGGGCCCACGGGCTGGACTGTCGTGTCCTCCAGTCCGAATTATCGGCGGGTGACGGTGCAAATCGTGGTCACAGATCCGAACACAGCGCCGCGCGTGGCGGCGGAACTGATGCGGGTGTTTTCGTATGTTCCGGCAAACCCCTGACATATCGGCTCGGCCGGCGATGCGGCGGGCGTTTACGCTCGTCGAATTGCTGATGGGCATGATGATCACCACCATGCTCTCGACAGTGCTGGGGGCGATGATGGTCGCTGTGACCGACGGCTGGGACCACACGACCGGGCTCGACGACGCGACCCAGCAGGCCCGCATCGGCATGGAGCGGATCGGGTACATGGTGTCGCAAGCCGGGGTGTATCAATTGCCCGGGCAACCGACGATTCCTGGACTTGCGGTCGTGCAACGCCCCGACGGCTCGAACCTGCTGCCGGAAATCCTTGTGGTGTGGAGCGGTGGCCCCACGGGCGGCATGAGCGCCGCCGGGATGCAATCGCGGCTGCCGCTGATCAGCGAACTCGTAATTTACGCGCCCCAGGCAAGTAACCCATCGCGCCTGGTCGAGATCACCAGCCCGGCGAACATGGCAAGTATCGACTTTTCGGCGCCGGAATTCGGCGCGACGATTCTGGCGATCGTCGCGGCGCCGCCCGTTACGCCGGTGCTGTTGTGCGACCGGCTGCATGTCAGCAGCCTGGGGGGGGGGCCGTTTGGCGGGGCGCAATGGGCGGGCAACGCGCGGTTCGAGATTTTTCAGCTTCCGTCTGACGCGAGCCTGGCAGGCGTCGTTCCCGGGTCGACCAACTGGAACAACCTCGTCTGGTCGCAGGGAATCGTGTCGTCATCCTTCGGGTTGCGTCAGGCCACGCTGCGCATGGAATTGCAACTCGAGCCGCGGCCGCTGCCCCCCGGTACGACATTCACGGGCCAATCGGTTCCGGCGGTCGCTCTTTCAAACTCGGCGATTCCGTTCATTGGTTCAGCGAGTTTTCCCTATGCATACAGCCCCTGATTCAAAATGTGGCCTTGCCGGCCGGTTTTCCGACGCGCACGCCGTGCCTTGGCGTCGCGCGAACCGCCGCGGGATTTCGATGATGCTGGTCATGACGTCGCTGAGCGCGACGCTGGTGTTGACGTATGCCTTCGTACAAACGCAAACGATCAGTACGAGCGTGAACCAGAACACGCAATCAGGCGTGCTCGCGTTGCAGGCGGCGCAAAGCGGCGCG
>JAJXXL010000214.1 GCA_021781115.1 Planctomycetota bacterium | reverse complement strand
CGACGGTACATTTCGCGACGAGGCCGTGCAGCGCGGCGTGGCCACCGACGCCCAGGGCCGGGCACAAGCCAATATGGGCATTGCCTTGGGCGACTTGAACGCAGACGGTCGGGGTGACCTGTTCGTCACGCATCTTTCGGGCGAGGCGAATGCACTGTACCTGAGCCACGGTCGCGGCAGCTTCGAAGAAGCCGCCGCCCTGAAGGGCCTGGCTGACGCCGGTTTTCCGTATACGGGGTTCGGAACGGCCTTGATCGACCTGGACCACGACGGCGACCTGGATCTGGCCGTCGTCAATGGCAGGGTCCTTCGCTCGCGACCTGCCATGAATGCGGGCGCGAACCGTCGCGCGCCCCCTGATTTTTGGACTCCCTATGCCGAGCCCAACCAGTTGTTTTTGAATGACGGTTCAGGCAGGTTCGACGAGGCCTCGTCGCCGCTTGAACCCTTGACCAACCGGCGGGAAATCGGTCGCGGGCTGTCAGCAGGCGACATTGACAACGACGGAGACGTCGACCTGCTGGTGACATACACCGCGGGGCCGGCCCGCCTGTTTCGAAATGAGGCTCCGAAGCGGGGGCATTGGTTGCTGGTCCGCGTTGTCGATCCTGCACACGGCGGCCGCGACGACTGCGGCGCGGTCGTTACGCTGACTGCGGGTGGGCGTACTTGGCGGCGGTGGCTGAATCCTGGGGGAAGCTACCTGTCGTCGGGCGACCCGCGCGTCCATTTCGGGCTGGGCCCGGCCGCTGCGTTCGACAGCCTGACAATCGCGTGGGCCGACAGCCGCATCGAGGAATTTCCCGGCGGCGACGTGGATCGGCTGATCACACTGACACGCGGTAGAGGGCACGCGCCTTGAACGCTGCCGAACATCAGGGCGAACCGCCGCCGAACGACAACCGCGCCCAGGGGGTCGTGTGGCAGGGGGCATTCCGGCGGCGGGCATTCGCTTGGGGCGCAACCTTGGCCGTCGTGGTGGCCGGCGGGTTGGGTTGGCGCAGAATCGAAAGCCAGTGGCTTTTGCAGGAATTGCCGACCATGGATCTGTCTCAGGCGGCGCCTGCCGTGATGGAGGCTGTCGATGTTGCCTGCCGCCAGGTTCGCGCAAATCCTCGTTCAGGGACCGCTTGGGGCGAACTGGGGCTGGTCCTCAGGGCACACGATTTCGACGCACAAGCCGAGAGTTGCCTCGACCAAGCCGCACGGTTGGATCCGCGCGAGGTGCTCTGGCCTTACATCCAGGGTGTGGGGTTGACCATTGTCAGCCCGCGCCGCGCCCGCGATTTTCTGGTTCGCGCCGTTGCGCTCCGTCCCGATCTGGAATTGCCGCACCTGAGGTTGGCCGAATTACTCCTCGACGAGCGACGCACCGCAGAGGCCGATCGTGAGTTTCGAGCGGCGCTCGGCTTGAATGGGCGGTGCTGCCGCGCACAGTTGGGCCTGGCGCGGCTGGCGCTCATGAACGATGATCTACGAGCCGCTCAGTCCTGGGCCCAAGTCGCCGCCAGCAGCGACCCCATCCGGCGCGGGCCGCACGAACTGTTGATGCAGGTTTTTCAGCGGCGTGGCGACCACGCGGGGGTACAGGCCGAGCAGCACTGGCTGGCGCAAGCCGCATCCGACGACCCCGGCTGGCCCGACCCGTTCGTCGAACACGTTTTGCAAAAACGCCGCGACCCCGCGTGGCTGGCGAAGTCGGTCCAGGAACTGCAAACGGCCGGGCAATTCGACGAGGCATTGCGGTTGCTCGATGAACTGATCGCCGCCCAACCCGATGAACCGGCATGGCCGATTGAGCAAGCGCGACTGTTGCTCAGGCGGAACCGCATTGCCGACGCGGCCCGAGTTCTCGAAGCCGCCGGGCGCAGGTGCCGGAGATCGTCCGAACTTTTTTTTCAACAAGGGGTTGTATTCGCAATGCTCCAGGAGTGGCCGGCCGCGGCCAACGCCCTGACAGCCGCGATATCGCTGAAACCGGACCATGCCGAAGCATATTACAACCTGGGGCAGGTCCAAAGGCGGCTGCACAATCGTGAAGAGGCACTGGCCGCGTTTCGCGTTGCGATTCGGCTTAGGCCCGATTTCGCGGGGGCCTACATCAACCTGGGCGAATTATTGCTCGACGCGGGCTGCGATAACGATGCGCGGGCTGCGGCCGAGTCGGCCCGCCGGTTGGGCTCGAACGCCCCAGAGCTCAAGCGACTTGAGCGGCGGTTGGGCGGCCGGCCCATTCCCGCGGCAAAGTTATCGATAAACTCGCAAATAGAGTAGAAACACTCAAGACAAAGGCGCGGCAATCTGGTATGCCTGAATCACACTTCCGGGCAATGTGGCAGTGTCACCCCATTCAGGGCGACTGGCCAATGGAAGCGATTTTTCTGGTCTATGCGGGGAGATCATGTCAAATCGGCGGCGGACATCGCGCTCAGTGCGCAACGGATCGGATGAATTGGCCACAGGTGGCGCACCGGCCGATCTGTCCTTGCGGTTGTGCGAGTTTATCGACCGACTGCCCGCTATCGTCTGGACAACCGACGACCAGTTGCGCTACACGACAATTTGCGGCGGCGGGTTGCGGGAGTTGAACATCCGGCCCGAAGACGTTTTGGGCCAGGCCGTTGACGGACAACTGATTGCCACCGACGGCAATATTGCCGCGCATCGCCGCGTGCTGGGCGGCTCGCGTGAATCGTACGCCGCCGAATGGCAGGGACATTGGTTTGAAGTCGCATTGCAGCCGCTGCTCGACGCACCGAACCAGATCGCCGGTTGTCTGGGGCTGGCGGTTAAAGTCACCGATGGTGCGCGGGTCGCCGAACTCATTGCGACGAACGCGATGTTGATCAAAAGGGCCCACGAGCAAGAACTCGTCAGTGCAACGCTGCGCGAAAGCGAAGAACGCTACCGCCTGCTGGCCGAGAATTCGACCGATCTGATCAGCCGCATCGACCCGCAGGGCGTGTGCCGGTATGTTTCGCCTGCGATTCGATCGCTGCTGGGCTACACCGCTGCTGAGGTTGTCGGCCGCTCGGTGCTCGATTTTTTGCACGTCGACGACTGGCCCCAGTTTGAACTGACGATTGCCAACGTGGTGCAGGGTGGCAACCCGCAGACTGCGACGTTGCGCACGCGCTGCCGCACGGGCGAGTATATCTGGCTGGAAACGATCGGCCGCGCGGTATTCGACACTGAAACGAGCAGGGTGCGCGAGGTGGTCACCGTGTCGCGCGATGTGACCGCGCGCATCGAGGCCGAACAAATGGCGCAAGCCCTGCGCGATGAACTCGCGCACGTTTCACGGCTCAACACCCTGGGCGGACTCGCCTCGGGCCTGGCGCACGAACTGATGCAGCCGCTTTCCACGATTGTCGGCTTCGCCGAAGGCTGCATTCGCCGTCTCGGCCCCAAGCGGCGGATTTCCTCTGCCGACCTGCTGCTGCGGCTCAATGAAATCGTGGCCCAGGCGCAGTTGGCCGGGGCCATTATCAGGCGGATGCGCAATTTCGTGCGCAAACGCGAAATCGCGCCATCGTCCGTCGCCATCAACTTGTTGATCGAAGATGTGTTAGGCCTGATGCAGGCTGAGTTTCGCGTGCAGTGCATCGATCTGGTCCGCCATTTCGCAGCGGAACTGCCGCTCGTGCGCGGCGACCAGGTGCAGTTGCAGCAGGTGCTGCTGAACCTGATGCGGAATGCCGTCGAGGCCATGACCGGCGTGGCCGATCGGTCGCACCGGCTGACCATTCAAACCCGCAGCGAACCTGTTCGTGGAGTGGTGGTGGCCATTTCTGACGCCGGCTGCGGCGTCGCCCCTGAGCACCTGAATTCGCTGGGCATTCCGTTTTTCACGACGAAACCCCACGGACTGGGCCTGGGGCTTTCGATCAGCAAGTCGATTGTCGCTGCGCATGGCGGCCGGCTGTGGGCTGAACCCAATTCCGACTTCGGCATGACGTTTCAATTTAACCTTCCTGAATCGGGGGCAACCGAATCATGACCCGTAACCCACCCGTGGTGTTTGTTGTCGATGACGATGCGAAGCTCCGGGAATCACTGTTTTGGCTGCTCGAATCGGCCAACTACACGGTCGAAGCCTTTGAATCAGTCGCTGATTTTCAGGAAGCCTACCATGCCGACCGCCCCGGCTGCCTGTTGCTCGACGTGTGCATGCCCGGCACGACTGGGCTCGACCTGCAACAACAACTCGCGCGGCAGCCGCATCACCCCCCGATTGTTTTCCTGACCGGGCAGGGCGAAGTTGAGTTCGCCGTGCGGGCTATGAAGCTCGGCGCCGTCGATTTCCTCGAAAAGCCGTTCGTTGCCGATCAGTTGCTGAACAGCATTAACCAGGCGCTGAAGCTCGACGATGAGCAGCGCCGGCGGCGCGACGAACTGGCCATGCTGCGCGCGCGGCTCGAACAACTTTCCGACCGGCAGCGACAGGTGCTCGGCATGGTGGTCGAAGGG
>JAJXXL010000348.1 GCA_021781115.1 Planctomycetota bacterium | reverse complement strand
GATGTCGAGTGTCAATAGCTCGGTAGGGCGTGGAATGAGCGGCTTGACCTTCGCAAGAAGTGCCGCGTTGTCTTCGAGCATTCGTACGGATCTGTGATCCGGAAGATGAATCAGATCGGTCACTGGAACGCGGTCGAATGACGAATACGTGTGAAAAGCCCACTCGCAGTCGGGCGAAAAAACGTAAGTGTGTGAGCCGGGGTGGTCGTCTGGTGTTAAGCGCTCGGGGCTGCCAGTGCCGTCCAGGCGGGCGCGGAACAGATAACGTTGCGTCGCGTTGGTTGGTGATGCGAGGTAATAAAACCAGCCGGACTTTTCATCGACCGGACCGCGCGCGATGACGTCGCTGCCGGTGGAAGTAATCGGCGTTGCGCGCGAGCCGTCCCTCGAGATGATATACGCGCGTCGCCAGCCGTCTCGCTCGCTGAGCACGACGTAGGCCCGGCCTTCGGAAATCCAATCGAGCCCTGCGTTGGCCGGAGGAATTGCGTCAACCCAGGCCGGATCCGAATCAGCAAATGACCTGGTGATCGAGCCGGTTTGACGGTTGACCAAGAGCCACTCTCGCTCATTGCGATAGCGGTTAAGCTTGTCTACGATGAGCTCGTCGGAGTTTGCCGCCCAGCGAACCAGGGACAAATAAAATGTCGCGGGTTTGTCGGAAAGATCGACCCAACGAATGTCACCTTCTTCGGCCGCAGTCACTCCGATACGCAGCGCCGGGATCGGACCGCCGATCCGCGCAAATCGCTCGCCACGAAAGGTACGGTAGGTTGGATCGCCAGGCACGAGCACGGCGCGTAGAGGTACCGCCGAGGAATCTGTTTGTATAAAAACGATGTTCCGCCCATCGGGACTCCACCGGGCACTGCCGTAATCGAGCGTTCCAGGAACGGCGTCTTTCGTTAACGAGGTTGTACCGCCGCTGTCGATGTCGAACATGCACAGGTTGCCTGCGCGGAAACCAAGCAACCGTCGGCCGTCAGGCGAAAACGCATCGGTCTCGCACGGCACGTACACTCCGCTTTCGACGCGGCGCAGCCTGTGCGAATCCACATCGAAAACCCAGTATTCGGGGTCGCTATCGACGTGCGATGCGCTGTTTGAGTGATGGTCAGATTCGCGCTCGACACGCAGCAAAAAGCGGTTGCCCGTCGGCGAGCTGGCGAAATCGGCTATTTTCAGATGGCGCGACGAACCAGGCTCGACAAGCTTTTCGGACGCGACGAGAATAGCGCTTTTACCGCTTCCCGGCTCGTAACTCACGATCTGGCTGCCCTTCGCACCCTCGACTGTCTCCAATTTCAGATAAGTGGCGCCCCGTGGCGCCCAGATCCCGGAAAAGGAGTTGGCGTTGAACTCGCGTTGCTCATAAATCGCCTTGATTCGTTGCTCGGCCTGAGCGAGCAGGCGGGCACGCACGGGTTCTCCATCGGCAGCGATCGTTGTTGTTGCGATCAAGTGCGTCATCAAAAGTGTCACAAAGGGCGTGGTGGTGTGCATGTTGCAGACTTTAGTTATTCCAGGGTAGTCAAGAGCACATCAGTGTGCTGACCGGCGTCAAACGTTTCGCCGGTTATGGTTGCCAACTGCAATCGACCACTGAAGCCGCAGGCAAGGCGAACCATTATCAACAGATCTCCACGACGCGCCGCCCGAGCACGTCTCTGCGAGGTGAAATTCCCAGCCCTGGTTCGAGAGAGGCTTGCATGAAACCACGCTCGCGCCGTGGAGCGCCGGTTGCAGCACTTATCGTGACATAGCTGTTAAAGTCGGTGCTCGTGAAGCGGAATTCCTCCGGCGTGCTGTGCGCCAGGTGAGCAATCGCGGCAGTCGTGATGTCGCCCCCCCAGGAATCTTCCAGAGTCATGGCGATTCCCATTGTCACGCACAAGTCGCGAACCTGCTTTGTCCTGGTTAATCCTCCAAGTTTGCTGATCTTCAAATTGACTACGTCCATCGCCAGGTCGGCCTTCGCGCGCAGCAGCATGTCGAGGCCATCAACGTTTTCATCGAGAATGAACGGATGGTCGGTGTGCCGACGAACTGACAGACATTCCTCGTAAGTAAGGCACGGCTGTTCGACGTAGACGTCGATGTCGCGCACCGCGCGAACGACACGCATCGCTTCGTGTTGTGTCCACCCGGTATTGGCGTCGGCCACCAGGCGGTCGCCCGGCTTGAGAAGCGCCCGCACCGCACGAATCCGCTCGATGTCGACGTCAGGGTCGCCGCCGACCTTCAACTGAAAGCGGGTATAACCCTCGGCTCGGTAACTGGCGACCTTTTTGGCCATCTCCTCGGGCGATTCTTGAGAGATGGCTCGATACAGTCGTATGTTCTCGCCGAATCGACCGCCCATCAGCAGGCACACGGGCAAGCCGGCTGCCTGGCCCAGAAGATCCCAACACGCGATATCGATTCCCGATTTCACGTACGGATGCCCCTTTAACGCGGCATCCATGCGGTGGTTGAGCTTCGTCAATTCACGAGGATCGCAGCCGAGCAAATGCGGTGCGAGTTCGCTCAGCCCGGCACGAACTCCTTCGGCGTACGCTGGTAAATAAAAAGGCCCGAGTGGGCAGACCTCGCCATAGCCGATGAGGCCGGAATCAGTTTCCACGCCGACGATTGTGCTGTCGAAGACCGAGACGGATTTGCCCCCAGACCATTTATAAGAGCCCTCGACGAGCGGCAGATCGACCCGATGGGCAAATATGCGTGCGATTTTCACGGTCATCTCCCGAATAAATGGCCTGGCTCATTGAAACAGGCCTGACTTTTGATATTCTGACATCCCCCACGCAGCATCGTTACACCGAAATCTTCGCAGTTTCGGCAAAATGCGCACAAGACTCGTTGAAACTCCATTCCGAGGTTTGAATTCCCCGCGCGCGGTGGATGTGGCGGTCTTGGAGCAGATGTTCGACCAGCTCCCCGATGCGGCCTTCTTCGTCAAAGACCTCGAAGGACGCTATACGGCAGTCAATGCATCGCTGATCGAACGGCATGGATTGCAGCGCAAGGAACAGGCGATTGGTCGGCGGCCATGCGATATCTGTCCCGGCGAGTTTGGTCGGCTGCCGTCGCAACAAGATGCCGAAGTCTTGCGAACCAACCGTCCTTTACTCAACCATCTGGAGATGCATTGGCAGTTGCCGCATCAGCCATGTTGGTGCCTGACCACGAAGTTGCCGCTGCACAATGCCGAGGGCAAGTTGGTTGGCCTGATCGGCATTTCGCGCGACTTGCGGGCCCCAATCAAGTCGCAAGAGTTTCCCGCCGCAGTCGCAACGGCCCTGCATCGCTACGAGAATAATCTTGGCGATCCAATGACGCCTTCCAACCTGGCCTCTTGGGCTCGGTTGACACCCGCACGATTTGCCCGGCTTCTTAAGCGGTTTTTCGGACTAACGCCGAGCCAGTACATTTCCAAGGCGCGCATTTCTGCCGCTTCGACGTTTCTGCGTGAGACCGACCGAACAGTCGCTGAAATCGCCGCAGCCTGCGGATTTGAAGACCACAGCTCGTTCACCCGCGCGTTTCGTAGGGTCGTGGGCGTAACTCCCACGCAGTTTCGCGAGACGGCCAGGCGGTTATCCTGATTTGCCGCCTGCCCGGTTGTGCGCAAATTGTCGTTGTCACGTGACGTAAGACGTATGGGGCCACTCATGATTATGTTGTCTTTCTGTTCAAGGGCGTGTAGGGTGACTTGTATTGGCGCAGTTGAGAGGAACGGATGAATTGGCTTCGTTCTTCGGGTTGTGGCCTGTGTGGCCAAAGTTTGCTGGATTGCTCCAGCATTTCCCCGAGAGTGCGTTTTTCCGGGGTGCCGATGCCCAGAATTCCACGAAGCTTGCTGTTTGATCCGGCCGAGCCGGGCATTTATCACTGCGTGAACCGGTGTGTGCGGCGAGCGTTTTTGTGTGGCGTCGATCACTTCACGGGCAAGAATTTCGATCATCGCAAGGAATGGATTCAGGGGCGGCTGGAGTATCTCGCCGGGCAGATGGGGCTCGACGTGCTGGGGTTCGCCGTCATGAGCAACCACCTGCACGTGGTGTTGCGAAACCGGCCGGACGTGGTCGAGCAGTGGCCTGACAACGAAGTGGCCCGGCGGTGGTGGAACCTGTTTCCGTCACGCCGCAACGACGACGACACGCCGGCCGCGAGCGACTTGGCCCTGTTTACGGGCAACGCTGACCGGTTGGCGGAAGTGCGGCGGCGGTTGTCGAGCCTGTCGTGGTTCATGCGGTGCCCGGCCGAGCCGATTGCCCGCCGGGCGAATGGCGAAGATTCGTGCACGGGCCGGTTCTGGGAAGGGCGGTTCAAGGCGCAACCGGTTCTCGACGAACCGGCCCAGCCGGCATGCCTGGCGTATGTCGACCTGAACCCGGTGCGGGCACGCATCGCGACGACGCCCGAAGAGAGCCGGTTTACGTCGGTCTACGAGCGATTGCAGGCGTTCTCTGGCGAGAGGTGCGGCGT
>JAJXXL010000583.1 GCA_021781115.1 Planctomycetota bacterium | reverse complement strand
CGACATCTCGCGGATACCCACGAGTTACCAGGACATCAAGAACGGTACGGCGTTTCGCGGGGGTGGCCAGCAATTTCGGCTGGAAGCAATGCCCGGCACAATCTTCAGTCGCTACCTGGCCAGTTGGACCGACCCGTATTTCCTCGACCGCAACGTCAGCCTGTCGACGATGGCGCAATACTACAACCGGTATTTCCCCAACTGGGTGGAACAGCGTGAGGGGGGCCGCGTCAGCCTGGGCAAGCTGCTGACACCCTACCTGTCGACTTCGCTCGCCGTGCGGGCCGAAAACGTGAATATCAGCTACCCCTCGGTGCCCACGCCTCCCAGCCTGGAAGCGGTGCTGGGCAACAGCGTGCTGTCGACTGTCGAATGGAGCGTCGCCCACGATACCCGCGACTCGGCGTTTCAGGCCGGCCACGGACACTACCTGAACGCCAAGGTCGAACAGGGCATGGCCGACTATGTATACACCAAGTACGACCTCGACGCGCGGCAGTATTTCACGCTCCGCGAGCGCCCCGACGGTTCAGGCCGCCATACCCTGTCGGTTACCGGACTGGCCGGCTATACCGGTTCGAACACGCCGATCTTCGAGAAATTCTTCGCGGGTGGTTACCAGAGCTTTCGCGGCTTTCAGTTCTATGGCGTGACGCCCATGCAGGAAGGCGTGCGGATCGGCGGTACCTTCCAGGCGTTGGGGTCGGTCGAATACATGTTTCCGATCATGGCCGACGACACGATCAAGTTCGTGACCTTCTCCGATTTCGGTACGGTCGACAACTCGGTGTCGTTCAATGCGTTCCGGTTGACTGTTGGCGCCGGTATTCGCCTGACGATTCCCGCCATGGGGCCGGCGCCGATCGCGCTCGACTGGGCCATTCCCGTCATGCAGCAAAGCTACGACACCACGCAGTTGTTCAGCTTCTATGTCGGTGTGCAACGCTGATCACTCGACGTGCGCCCGGCTCCTCGGCGCGTTATCCGTCGTCAGGCACACCAATCACTGAAAACCGAACACCGTCTCTCATGATTCTCGAAGGCCTCGTCACGAGTGTCGGCCCAACCGGCGAAATGAACGTCGCCCCCATGGGGCCGATCGTCGATGACGCGCTGACCACGCTGGTCTTGCGACCGTTCACGACATCGCACACCTGCCGCAACCTCAGAGCCCACCCGAGCGGCGTGTTTCACGTCGTCGATGACGTGCTGCTGCTCGCCCAAGCCGCGCTCGACCGGCTCGCGGCCCCGCCCGACTCGTTTCCTGCCGAGCGTGTGCCCGGGTTTGTGCTGGCGGCGGCCTGCCGCTGGTACGAGTTTGTCATTGATGCTGACGATGTTGCCGAACCGCGACCGCGGATGACGGCGCGGGTGGTTCATGCCGGGCGGATCCGCGATTTTTTCGGGTTCAACCGGGCCAAGCATGCAGTCCTGGAGGCGACGATCCTGGCGACCCGCATGCACCTGATGCCCCGCCAGGATCTCCTCGAGCAACTCGAGCGCTTGCGGATCCCGGTCGACAAGACCGCCGGCCCCCGCGAACGCGAGGCGTTTGAACTCGTCTGGTCGCACGTGGCCGGCGCACCGGAGCTGCCGCAGCAGAAGTAAAGCCCGACCGGTTTCGAGTGGCCCGCGTTTCGAGTCAAGCGCCCCGAGCCGCCGTCGGCCTCAGGCCGCGCGGCGACTCCGGCTGCGAGCCAATTCGACCGCCTGCTTGAAGAACTGTTCCAACTCGCGCACGGCCGCTGCGTCTTCGTACAACACGGGCCGCGTGCGTTCGATTTCGGCGCAGACGAACCGGCGGTAATCGGCGTCGGTTCCCAATCTCACGCAAATCGCGGCGTACTCGGCCAGATTGCTGGCAACGCAATTGCCGACCCCCATTTTGCGGTAACACGCTGCCGACACCCGCCCGCGCAGAAACGCCCCTGGCGCAGTGACAACCGGCACGCCCACGGCCAGCCCCTGGAAGGTCGTGTGCCCGCCCCCGAAGTGCGGCGTATCGAGCATCACGTCGGCCAGGCCCAGCAGTTGCACGTAGTCTTCGCGGCTGAGTCGTGGCAGAAAGATCACGCGGCCGGCCTGGCCCAGCGTGCGGGCGAAGCGGCGTTCGAGCGCCTGTCTCCACGTCGGTTGCGGTGCGTCGATCAGCACCAGCCGGCCCGTGGGGTCGCGCTCCAGGATTTCACACAGCGCCGCGTCGAAATCGGGGTGAAATTTGAACAGGCTTTGCGGGCAAACGTACAGCGTACCCGTGGGGGGCAGGCCGAACGCTTCACGCGGCTTTTGACCGCCCCCGCGTACCGGAAAATCGTAATACACGGGCAACGACTTCAATTGCACGAGGTGTTCGGTATAGTGCCGCTGCGCGTCGGCCGGTTCGAGCAATTCGCTCGAAATGAAATAATCGACATTGGGAATGCCGGTCGTCAGCGGGTGCCCCCACGTCACGCATTGCACCGGGGCCAGCCGTGAAAACGCCAGCGTATAGCTCGCCGGGTCCATGCCGATGTCAGGATAAAACAGCACGTCAAAATCGAGCCCGGCCACGATCTCGCGGGCCATGGGAATTTGCTCGGGAATCGCCACCGCCGCGTCGGCGGCACGGCGGATAGCGTCGGCGGTTTCGTCCTGATGCAGGCCGAACGACACCGCCGTCACGTGAAAATCGGTTCGCGACAACTGGGCCATCAACCCCCGCGTCAGCGTGCCAATCGTGTGGTTTCGAAAGAATTTCGAGACGAAACCAATTCGCACCCGGCGATCCTGAGCGCGGGGCCTGAATGACATGACGGGCGGCGTCCGGGGGATGTGCCGACCGTACAACTCGCCCAAGGTGCGCTGCAAATCGCGGTCGTTCAGCCCTTGGTACGCCAGGTAGAAATTCACCGGCAACAGCTCACTCGTCGGGTCGAGCGCAACCTGATCGTCGCGCAGCCGGGCGATTTGCGTCACGAAGCGCTCGCGGCACGCCTCCAGATGGGCCCGCGAATCGTACACGGGCGGCAACATCGTGGCGCACTGGATCCGCAACCGGTTATTCGTGGGTTGCAGCCGCAGCGCGTTGCCGTAGGCCGCCTCGGCTTCGTTCAATTGCCCTTGAATCTGATGGGCCACGCCCAGATTGCCCCAGGCGTCGATCAGACCGGGGCAGACACTGAGCGCTTTGTGGAAGCAGTCAATCGCTTCGCCCGTTTTACCCAGCGTGTTGAAGACCGCTCCCAGGTTGTTCAACGTCGCCGGGCTGTTTGGCGAAAGTGCGAGCGCTTGCCGGTAACTGGCTTCGGCCTCATCGAGTTGGCCGAGGGAATTGAGGCACGCCCCCAAGTTGTTGTGGGCCGCCATGAACCCAGGGCGAAAGTGAATCGCCAGCCGGTAGCTTTCGATGCCCCGCTGGAATTGCCCCAACCGCGTGAGTACCGTGCCCAGGTTGTTCAGCGCCTCGACAAAATCGGGCTTGATTCGCAGGGCGGCAGCGTAGCAGGCTGTCGCTTCGGGCAGTCGCCCCTGCGCCAGCCGCACATTGCCGAGGTTGAACCGCGCGTCGGCATACCGGGGCGCCTGATCGGCGGCCTGAATATAACACCGGGCGGCGTCATCGTATCGCTGCTGCGTCTGAAAGACGTTGCCCAGACTGTTCCACGCGGGAACCAGTGTCGGCATGAGTTTCAACGCCCGTTCGAGCCGCAGTTGTGCCCCTGCCAGATTGCCCTGATTGTACAGCACCAGCCCCAGGTTGAAGTTCGCCGGCACGTAATCGGGGTTGATTTGCAACGCCATCTGAAAACATTCAAGGGCCATGTCCAATTGGCCCAACCCGTTGTAAGCCGACCCGAGATCGGTGTGAAATTCTTCGTTGCCGTCATCCACGGCAATCGCCCGGTTGAGAAACTCGATCGCCTCGGCGAAACGCCCCCGTTGGTAAATCAATGACCCGAGCAAGTGCAAGGCCCGCGCGTGGAATGGCTCCAGTTGCAACAGCTTGCGGTATAACTGCTCGGCATCATCAAGGTCGCCCGCCTGATGATGCCTGACCGCCTTGATGAGCTCCTGGTGATGGGGAATCATGCTTGCCTCTGAAAATGACAACGTCGTTTTAATTTGGGAAATTTGCAACTGGGGCATTGACCGGGCAGGCTAGACGCCCTGACGCAGCACACCCGCAACGAACGGCTTCGGCCTGTCGCTCGACTCGGCTAAATCGTTTGTTCAGTAATAGCGCACCGCCCAACATCGGACAGTACCGCAACTGTTAAACCATATCGGCTACGCAGGCCATGCCGGTTGAATCGACAATGCCGACGGGTGCGACAAAAGTCGACGCGTGGGTTTTCGCGGCGCGGGTCGGTTGCAGGCCCGACGGTCCAAAGTCGAACGTCAGGCCGCCAGAATTGTCGGGGCGTGCTTGGCGGGGCTGCCTGAATCGCAAAGAAGCTGCCCAAACTGCCCAGTCGCGCCGGATTTGGCGAGTTTTTCGAGCAATGAACGCACCGACGCCGCGCGCAGCAGGTTCCAGCCGGCGACTTT
>JAJXXL010000449.1 GCA_021781115.1 Planctomycetota bacterium | reverse complement strand
TTTGACGATGCCCAGCGCGATTCCATTCAACAAGCCGTTCATCGCGGGACGCGAATTGTACTATGTGGCCCAGGCGGTCACACTGGGGAATATCGCTGGCGACGGCGCGTTCACGCAGCGCTGTTGCCGGATCCTCGAAGAGCAGGCGGCGATTCGCAAGGTGCTGATGACGCCGTCGTGCACGGCGGCCCTCGAAATGGCGGCGATCCTTTGCGATTTGCAACCGGGCGACGAAGTGATCATGCCGTCGTTCACGTTCGTTTCGACGGCGAGCGCCGTGGTGCGGCTTGGGGCGCGGCCGGTGTTCGTCGATATTCGCAGCGACACGCTCAACCTCGACGACGCGCTGATTGAACAGGCGATTACACCCCGCACGAAGGCGATTTTTCCCGTGCATTACGCGGGAGTCGGCTGTGAAATGGATCGCATCATGACCATCGCCCGCCAATACAACCTGCTCGTCGTCGAAGACGCGGCCCAGGCCGTCAACGCGTATTACAGCGGCCGGGCGCTCGGTTCGATCGGGCACCTCGCAGCGTACAGCTTTCACGAAACCAAGAATTACATTTGCGGCGAAGGGGGGGCGCTGTGCATCAACGCTCCCGAATTCATCGAACGGGCCGAAATCATTCGCGACAAGGGAACCAACCGCCGCCAGTTCTTCCGCGGCGAAGTCGACAAGTACACCTGGGTCGACGTCGGTTCGTCGTATGTCCCCAGTGAAATCGCCAGTGCGTTTCTGTGCGCCCAGCTCGAACTGCTGGGTGAAATCAGCGAGCGGCGGCGGCGGGTTTACCAGTTTTACCGGCGACAATTGCAGCCGCTCGAAGACGCGGGCTGGCTGCGGCTGCCGCATATTCCTGATGAGTGCGCCAGCAATTACCATAATTTTTACATCCTGCTGCCTGACTCGGCCGTGCGCGACGCACTGCAGTCGCACCTGCGCAGCGCGGGCATTATGGCAGTTTTTCATTACATTCCGCTGCACTCGTCGCCCATGGGGTTGAAATTGGGCTGCGGCGCGACACCGTTGCCCGTCACCGACGAAATCGCGGGCACCCTGCTCAGGCTGCCGATGTTTTACGATATCACCGAAGATGAACAGGTGCGCGTTGCTCAGCAGGTAAGCGAATTCCTCGAAAGCGGTCGCGTCACCTTCGCCCGGGCAGCCGCCCTGACCCGGAGCGATGCATGACCTCGCCCCCCGGCTGCATGTCTACGCCTCAACTGATACCCCTGCCGTGGGATTCAGCCCACTTCGGCTTTCGGGTGGCGCGGCTTACGCCGCCGATACTCGATGAACACGAACTTATCGGCGCTTTGCGTGCTGCGCAGCGCGATCAGGTGCACCTGATCTATTGGGATTCGGCCACGTCGTCGCCCGCACCTCAGCCGATTTTGGAAGAATTCGGCGGACTGCTGGTCAATGGACGCGTCACGTACGCTGCCAATCTGGCCGATTACCCGCCGCCGGCCGGGCTCGCCGCGGCGACCGAATTCACCGTGCGCGAATTCGCTCAGGGCGAAGCAACGCCCGATTTGCTCGAGCTAGCGGTCGAAGCGGGGGCTAGCTCGCGGTTTTGCGTCGATCGGCAAATTGAACGCGGCAAATTCGAAGACCTGTATCGCATCTGGATGCAACGCAGCACACGGGGCGAATTGGCCGATGCCGTGCTGATTGCCGTACGGCCTGCGCCTGGGTGCCCGCTGACGGCGGGCATGATCACGTTGAAATGCACGCCAGCCGGCGGTCAAATCGGGCTGCTCGCCACGCGGGCCGCCTCGCGTGGTCGGGGTGTCGGGCGCCAATTGCTCGCCGCCGCTCATGACTGGTTTCAGCAGCGGGGCGTCATGCGCTCGGTGGTTGTCACCCAGCGTGAAAACGGCTCGGCCTGCCGGCTGTATGAACGCAACGGCTATACCCTGGCGTGCGCTGAATCGAGTCATCATTTCTGGCTGCAGCGTGGGGTGGCCCCCACCTGACGAACCGCTTGGGGCGTTTCACAGTTCCTGTTCCATTCATGCGTTGCTCCATTTACCATGCACCTGTCGGTTGTTATTCCCGTTTACAATTCTGCCACGACGTTGCCGATTCTGATCGAGCGGCTGCGGGCCGTGCTCGACCGGGCCGGCAGGGAATATGAAATCGTGCTGGTCGACGACGGCAGCCAGGACGATTCGTGGCGCGTGTTGTGCGACCTGCAAGCTGCAAATCGCCGGCAAATTGTGGCGGTGCAGCTCATGCGCAATTTCGGTCAGCACAATGCCCTGATGTGCGGGTTCCGGCACGCGCAGGGCGAATTCGTGGTGACGATCGATGACGACCTGCAAAACCCGCCTGAAGAAATTCCCCGGCTGCTGCACGCGATAGAATCGCAAAACCTTGATCTCGTTTATGGAACGTTTGCCGCCAAGCAGCACGACGGCTGGCGGAACCTCGGCTCCTGGGTTGTCAACCGGTTCTTCCGCCTGGTCTTTCAAACCGACGTGCCCGTGAGTAACTGCCGGATCATCCGCCGCGAACTGCTGGAAGCGATTTTTTCTTACACCCTGAATTACACGTATCTCGACGGGCTGCTGGCCTGGAACACGCGGCGAGTGGGGGCGATTTCGGTGGCGCATCACCCGCGTGACAGCGGGCGGTCGGGCTATTCAGTTGCCAAACTGCTGTGGTTAGCGCTGAACCTGTTCACCAACTTTTCGCTGCTGCCGCTGCAAGTCGTGTCGGGCTTGGGGCTGATCACCGCCGGCGCCGGACTGTGTGTGGGCAGCTGGTACCTGGTTCAGTTTCTGCTGAATCAGATTACGGTGCCCGGCTACGCGTCGATCATCATTTCAATTCTGGTTCTGGGCGGTTTGCAACTGCTGTCGCTGGGCGTGATTGGCGAATATCTGGGCCGGTTGCACCTAAACGTCAACCGCAAACCGCAATACACTGTACGCACTGTACGGGCCAACACCCCGGCGGCATTCGTGCATCAGGCGGTACCGGCCCCTGCTGAAACCACTCAAGCTGTGCACGGGCCGGCTTCGTGATACACTGATCGGCATGACTACGCCTGCCGCATTGACCAGCCCTGGTGCGCGGTTCCGCCGCGCGTACGAATCGCAGTGCATCGCCGTACCGGGCGTGTTCAACGCGCTGGCGGCCCGCATGGCCGAGCGCGCCGGTTTTGCGGCGGTTTATCAGTCGGGGGCGGCGCTGTCGGCCGGCTTGGCCGCTGTGCCCGACGTGGGGCTGATCACGCAGACCGAATTTGCCAGTCAGGGGGGCTATCTGGCGCGGGCGGTTTCAATTCCCGTGATTTCTGACGCTGACACGGGGTTTGGGACACCGCTCGGGGTCGAGCGGACCGTGCAGCTTTACGAAGCGGCGGGCCTGGCCGGCCTACACCTCGAAGACCAGGAATCGCCCAAGCGGTGCGGTCACCTCAGTGGAAAATCGTTAATCGGACGCGACGACATGGTCGCAAAAATCAAGGCCGCGATTCGCGCCCGCAAAGCCCCTGAATTCGTCGTCATTGCCCGCACCGACGCCCGCGGAGTGGCGAGTTTTGACGAGGCCCGCGATCGCGCGCGAGCCTACGTCGACGCCGGTGCCGACATGGTCTTTCCTGAGGCGCTTGAAACCGCCGCCGAGTTCGAGCGTTTCGCCCGCGAAGTGCCGGCCCCCCTGATTGCGAATATGACGGAATTCGGAAAAAGCCCGCTGCTGTCGCGGTCGCAACTCGCGGGCATGGGCTACCGCGCGGTGTTGTTTCCGGTGACCGTGTTTCGTGCGGCCATGCAGGCGGCCGGGGCGGCCTTGGCACGCCTCGCCGACGAGGGCACGCAACGCGAATTTCTGGGTACGCTGCAAACTCGCACGGAACTGTATGATTTACTCGACTACGCCGAGTTTGACCAGCGCGACCGCAGCTACTTCGGCGGGCCGACGGGCATATAAAGCCACCCCCCAGGCATTACGCCGCCCCGCATCAGGCCCTCGTTTCCGTTTGCCAGCCCGTCAGTTGTCAGCCCGGCCCGACGCCCACGGTCTCGGGCTTCGTTTCGGCGGCGGCTTGCTTAACGAGCTGCGGTTCACCCGGGGCGACACTTTGGTCTTTCGGCGGGCTCTTGAGCCAGTCGCGCAGTTTCTTCATCGGTTCGGCGGCAAGCAGCTTGGGGCCGTTGGGCAACCCATGTTGTGCGTTGCGCAGAACCTCCTGAATCAGCGGGCTGAGCAGTTCGTAGGAATCCTGTACGGCCTTCTTGTGTGCAGCCAGGCCGGGCTTCGCCTGCACCTGGGTCAGCAGGCCGACCATTCGCTTTTTGTCGTCGGCGCTGAGGATGTGAAATGCGTTATGCAGCTTCAAAAAGCAAGTGGTCCATTCAGGGCGACCGGGGTGCTTTTCGTACTCTTCGCTCATTTGCGCCCCGAGACGCGCCATTTCAAACGCCAGCAGACTGGTGTTGATCTTGCCTTCGAGCGGCAGCCGCCCAATCGACTGCGCTGCGGTTGTGCGCACCAGGTAATTGCGCGTTGTGTCGACCACGATGCGGGCCAAGGCCGTGACGACGATCGGTTTCTTCGCTTCGTCGTCGACGGTTTTGAGTTGCCCGAGCGCTTCGGCCAAACGAAACTGATACCAGAAGTGTGCTCCTTCGCAATGGTTCATCTGATCGACGAGGGCGTGCACAATTTCGTGCTTGATGCCGGTTTTCAGGTCAGGAACGTCGTGAATGCGTACCAACCCCTTGACCGCCGTCCAGCGGAGCGGTTCCAACTGAGACGTATCCTTGAGCAGGGCAAACAACGGTTCGGATGCCGACACGCAAGAAATGGAAGTGCCATCGTTCATTTCGGCTTCGACGTCGTTCAGGTCAGTCAGAAGCAGCGCCGCGTTGAACCGGGCAACGAAATGATACTCGAACAACTTCGGCGATTCTTTGACGATGGCGTCGATCATCACTTTGTGGATTTGCGGCGGCGTGTTCTTTGAGCCGACGCGGCGGAGTTCCTTGACCAGTTTTTCGCGCAGGAGATGAGCGCTATCGCGGTTTTCCTTAAGCGTGATCTGGGCTAACGACCAGCGCACGAATTCCACGATGAGCTTGCGGTCGTCTTCGCCAATCGAGCTTTTTTGCCGCAGATTCTGGAAGGCGTTAATTTTTCTTTTAACCTCTTTTTCACGCAGCGCCTTTTCCTTGACCGGATCCTTGTCCTTGATGTTCTCAAATGCCCATTCGGAGAAAATCCACTCCTTGTCGGTGGTAAACTGTTCGAGGGCCGTTTTGGGGGGCACGTAACCCGTTGGCAAGAGGTTGGGGTCGACTTCAGGCAACGTCAATTCATCGTCATCGGGTTTCGCCTTTTTGGCCGTTTTCTGGCGGCCGCCCATGCCGCCCGGGCCGTAGCCCGGGGGCGTCATCCCCGGGCCGCGCCCGGGCTGCCCCCCTCCGTAGTAACCGCCACCTTGTTGAGCGCCGCCGCGGCGGCCGCCCGCGCCTGACGCACCGTGCCCCGCGCCGCCGGCGGGGCTGGCATGTGCGCTGCCACCGGCAGGAGCGCCGCTCGCCCCGCCTGATGCGGCGTGGCCGCCAGCCGGTGCGGCGTGGCCCCCGGCCGGCTTTTTCGCCTGCGCCCGCGCCGGCGAAACCTCAACCCCAAACGTCAGCATCGTCAGTACCAGGAAACCGCCAATCGCCAGGCGAAACCGGCACGGCCCACCGAGCCACGCCCGGTTGCGCCATCTGCGAAGCTTGATCATCTGTATATGGATTCGACGCACGGTGAGAGTCCTGACTCAACCTTTTGCCGCGATGTTCAACCCGACGCAGATCAGAATTTCCATGACGCGATGTTCGACTCAACAGTCATTCGCATTGGTGTTTGGCGGCTCCGACCACGGGGTCAACGAACGCCGACATCGTCGTACGCAACATGAATTCCAGCTGGCCAACAGATATCGGCTCAAACCGCTGGATCAGCCTGCATGAAATAGAGTAACATCGACATCGCCGGTTTGCCACTCGATTGGCCCGGTACGCCGAACGCCGCGAATCGTGGGCGCTTACTTACAAGACGAGCGCGACGCATGGCTTTCGATCAGAAACCGGAATGATCGGTTGAATGAAGTGCTTGCACCGCCAATCGCATCTATTTTAACGTATCAACTCGCGACAATGACTGTCAAGTTGATTCACCGAAACCCAGACGTTATTCGCAGTTTCTTTATCCGTCGGAGGCTTTCGTGCCGGCGCCCATTCTGTATGCCGATCCCTGCTTTCTGCAACATGAAACCGGCGACCACCCCGAATCGCCCGAACGGTTAAGATTTCTTTACGAGTTTCTGCAAACTCGCCCCGTGCTGCCGCGTTTTCGGCTTGGCGAGTTTCGTCCCGCCTCCCACGGGCAGCTCGAACGGGTTCACCCGCCCGGGCATATCCGGCATGTGCAGGAGCTCGCCCTACGTGGCGGGGGCCGCCTCGATGCCGACACGGTGGTCAGTCGCGGCTCCTATGCGGCCGCGTGCCATGCGGCCGGTGCGGCGATCGCTGCGGTCGACGCCGTTCTTACCGATGACGCCCGCCGCGCCCTGTGTCTGATTCGCCCTCCGGGGCACCATGCGCTGGCCGATCGCGGCATGGGGTTTTGCCTGTTCAATAACGTCGCCCTGGCGGCCCGGCATGCCTTGGACGAGCACCGGCTGCAACGCGTGCTTATCGTTGACTGGGACGTGCACCACGGCAATGGCACCCAGGAGATATTCTACGAAACTGACGCCGTGTACTTTTTTTCGTCGCACCGGTTTCCGTTTTACCCCGGAACTGGCGACGCTGACGAAACAGGCTCTGGCGACGGCGTGGGGGCGACGTTCAATTTGCCGCTGGCGTTCGGTGTTTCACGCTCAGAATTTCTCACCCGATTTCAAACGACGCTCGAGTTCGCCGCCGCCAAATGTCGGCCCGAGCTTGTACTTGTCAGTGCCGGTTTCGATGCCCACCAGGCCGATCCGATCGGATCGCTGGGCCTCGAAACCGAAGATTTTGAACGGCTTACAAAGTTGGCTGTCGAAATCGCCGAGGCGTATTGCGGCGGACGGCTCGTCAGTTTACTCGAAGGCGGCTACAACATCAGGGCTCTGGCCGACTCGGTCGAATGCCACATGACTGCCCTGGCGGCTGGTGCGTGAAAGCCGGCCGGATCGAATGACAATTGGCGAACCGCACGCTACAGTACACGGCCTTGATTGGTTTCACGAAGTCGACTGCGGTAGTTGTACTCATGCTTGATGAACCGACGCTGCGCAACATCCTGGCCCGGCTGGGCGATCTGTCAATCGCCGTCGTGGGCGACCTGTTTCTCGACAAGTACCTCGAACTCGACGCTGCCCTCACCGAAATCTCTGTTGAAACCGGGCTGGAAGCGTACCAGGTCGTCCGAGAGCGCTGTTACCCAGGTGCCGCTGGCACGGTGCTGAATAATCTGTATGTGCTGGGTGTTGGGCGGTTACACGCAATTTCCGTCATCGGCGATGATGGGGCGGCGTTCGAACTGACGCGAGAACTGACGGCCCGGCGCGTGTCATTCGACGGCGTTCTGCGGTCGCCCCTGCGCATGACGCCCTCCTACACCAAGCCCATGCTGTCGCAGCCGGCCGGCGGCCCGCGAGAACTCAATCGGCTCGACGTGAAGAATCGCATGCCGCAGCCCCCCGAACTCGATCGGCAGGTCATCGAACGGCTCGACGCACTGTTTCCTGAGGTCGATGCGCTGATTGTCGCCGATCAGGTGACCGAGCGGAATTGTGGCGTCGTGACCGATGCGGTGCGCAACCACCTCGCTGAACTGGCCCGGCGCGAGCCGCAGCGCCTGATCTTTGCCGACAGCCGGTCGCACCTGGGCCTGTTTCGAGGGTGCACGGTCAAACCTAATCTCAGTGAGTTGTGTCGCGCCGTTGGGGCGGCCGCCGCAAACGACCGCGCCGCGATTGCCGCAGCCGCCCGGCAGCTTGACACGCTGACCGGGTGCGGCGTCTATGCCACGCTCGGCCCCGAGGGAATTTTACACGTTGCGGGCGACACCGAAACGCATGTGCCGGGGGTGCCTGTTGTCGGCCCGATTGACATTGTGGGCGCGGGCGACAGTACGACGGCGGGCATCGTGTGCGGGTTGTGCAGTGGTGCCACCCCGGCGCAGGCGGCGCATTTGGGTTGTCTGGTCGCGTCGATTACGATTCAACAAATCGGTGTGACGGGCACCGCTTCGCCCGCCCAAGTGCTTGCTCGATTGAGGGGCGAATAATGCGCGCCGCGAAGTGCCCTCTGACGATGGCCGCACCGGTTTGCCGGCCGGCGGGGCGATGGACGGTACGTTGCGGCGAATGGGGGGCGTCGAGGCAGCCCTCCGCCGCGCGTCGTATCTTCGCCCCCACCGGGCTTTCGGATATAACACGCGGCGCTGAAGACAGGGAACTTAAGTTGGAACCGATCAGGGATTGCCGATGCATCACCCGTCAGTGACTTTGAAGTCTCCGACGTTCATTGGACTTTTGCTCGCGCAGTTCACAGCGACTTTCAATGATCAGGCGGTGCACTTCTTTGCGATCTTTTACGCCAGTGACATTCTGGTGCGGTACCTGAACCTCGTTTACGTCGACGAGAAGGCCGTCGTGTCGATCGTCACCGCCTGTTTCATCACGCCGTTCATTCTGTTTTCGCCCTATGCCGGAGAACTGGCCGACAAGTACAGCAAGCGCACGATTATCGTCTTCTGGAAAATCGCCGAAGTCGGCATGATGTCGCTGACGTTGCTGGGGCTGTGCCTGCCACACCTGGCCGGGTGGAGCGGCATCAGCCTACCAACCCTGTCGCTGTGGAGTGCGATCCTCGTCATCGCGACCGTGTTTCTCATGGGCACCCATAGTACGTTTTTCGTGCCGGCCAAGTACGGCGTCATGCCCGAAATCCTGCACCCGGCCGTGCTCTCACGCGGAAACGGGTTGCTCGAAGGAACGAGCTTTACCGCACAAATCTTTGGGACATCGGCCGGCGGCATCTTGTACGCCTTGTTCAAGCCGAATGTCGAACCCTCTGAATTGACAGCCGGGCAAAACTGGCCGGGGCAGGAATGGGTCATTGGCCTGTTGCTGGTGCTGCTGGCCCTGATTGGTACTGGAACCAGTTTTTTGATGGGCCCGGTGCCCGTGGCCGCTCCTGGCCGCAAATTCACCTGGAGCTGGTGGCGGCCCTTGCAGGAAAATCTGCAAATCCTTTGGCGGTCAAAGCCGCTCACGCTCGCGGTTATCGGTATTGCCTTTGCTGCGTTTATGACGCTCATCTTACGGCAGACTTTGTTGTATGACGCCGAAATCATCAAGGAGCTGCGTTATGCCCAGGCCGAATCGGCGGCGGCAAGCGACGGCGGCAAGCCCGTATTCGAAAGCCGTCCTAACGCCGGTGCCTGGTCAAAGCTGATTCCGGTCAAACTGGGCAGCGCCGCCCAGCAGGCCGAACTTCGCGTGTCATTGCTGATCGCCCTTGTGGGCTTTGGCGTGGGGGTGGGCAGCCTGCTGGCAGGGTATTTGTCGGGCCAGCGTGTCGAACTAGGGCTGTTTCCGATTGGCGGGCTGGGTATGGCGCTCATCACTTTTGTCATGGCCTTTATGCTGCACTCGGTCTGGACCGTGATTTCCTGCTTGTTTCTGATTGGCTTGGCCGCCGGGTTTTACATTGTGCCGCTGTACACTCTGTTGCAACACCGCGCTCCGAAAAAAAGCAAGGGCAACGTCGTGGCCGCCAGTAATTTCCTGAACGTCCTGGGCGGCGTGCTGGCCGTGGCCGCATTCTATCTGCTGGCGTTCATTTTGGAATCATTGTTCGGTGCGAGCCTGTCGGCCGCTGACGTTAAACGGCACCCCGAGTTGCGGACTGAGTTTATCCGCCAACTCAACGCCCAATTGTGGATTCCCCAGTTCCTGTTCATGGCAACCGGCCTGATTACGGCGGCCGTCCTGGTGGTATTGTACCTGCGCCTGCCCGACTTTTTCGTGCGAACCGCGATCTGGATTCGTGCCCATGGCGCGAACCGCCTGCGGACTTCGGGCCTTGAAAACCTGCCCGTCGAGTCGCCCGTCATTCTCGTCGTTCATTGCGCGCGCCTCGATATGGCGCTTAACATTCTGGCAGCGACCGACTGTTACACGCGCGTGGTGGCCCTCGAAACGATGAGAACCCCCGCAACCCACCCCTGGTTGCGCTGGCTGGCTGGCACCGCCGGAATGATCAGCCTGACGCCTGACGCCAGCCGTGCCGAATGGGAGAGCGCGCTGCAAATCGGCCTGAAAACCCTGCAGCGGGGCGACATCGTGGCATTGGCCGCCGACCCGGCGGTAGACGACGCCAACCTGGCGCGCCTGCTCGAAGCCTGGCAGACCGGTACTTCGGCAATGGTGCTGCCCGTTTACTATTCGGGCAAATCAACCGGACCTGCCGAACCTCCGCCCACGCTGCGTCAAAAGCCGCGAATTGTCGTGGGCGCTCCGCTGCCGCGCCCCGCGCGGCTCGACCAGATCTACGCGGCCATCGAACGCGTGCAGCACGGCGACAACGATTGACGCACGCCCGGTCCTTTTTGCCTGGGACTGCGCTGCGGCGGTACCCTGAAAGCCGCCGCGTTGCGCAGATGCCAAAGGCCCGGCAGGTCACACCGGATTGAACACCATGCCGGTTTGCAGTTTCGGGTAGAAATAAGTGCTTTTGGGAGGCATCTTTTCGAGCCGGGCGGCAATCCGTTCGACATGCCCAATCTGGGCTGGCGGCACGAGACACGCCAGTTGACATTCTCGCGCCTGTTGGGCAGCAGCGACCTCTTCGAGCAAATGCACGTAGCGGAACGTCGGCCCCGCCGATTCATGTCGCGTCTTGAGCAGGTGTTCGATAATCAGCTTGTGCAGCAGGCTCACACCCAACCCGCGCCAATCATCGCTTTGGTTTGCGGCCAGCGACGCCATGGGGGAGCCATCGGTCAGGCGCAACAAGGTCCACTGGTCATCGACGGTTGTTCCCAAGCCGAACACCGACTGACCGCCGTCGGCCTCCATGAGCCCCCAGGTTTCACGAGCGGCGGCGGCACCCCGCCCGACCAGTTCCAGTTCAAAATTGCGGCCGAGAAGCGCTGGCAGCTCGGCCGCCGTCAACGGCGCAATCTGGCTCACGAGGCGATGCGTGGGCAGAATAACGAGGCCGGGGTCGCTCATGCCCACGAACATCATCAGTGCGAAATTCGCCGGGTCGTCGGGCCCCGCCAGCCGGCCCGCTGCCGCCAGGCCGTCGCGGTAATTGACGGCGGTTTCATAGCGATGATGCCCATCGGCAATGAACACCGGCTTGTCGAACAGCACGCGGCGAACCTCGTCGATCGCCTCGCGTTTTGTCACCGGCCACAATCGGTGGATGACGCCCAGATGGTCGCGGGCTTCATGCGGTGGCTGGCCCGCAATGGCCCGCTCCAGCGGCGCCTGGCCCGCACCGGCCTGTTCTGGATACAGGCCGAAAATGGGAGAAAGGTTCATGCGGCACGCCTTGAGCAGGGCCAGCCGGTCGGCCTTGGGGCCTGATAGGGTTTGTTCGTGCGGGTACACACGCCCCTCGCCAAACCGCTCCAGCCGAATTCGCCCCAGGAAGCCGGTGCGCGTATATTCGCGGCCCTCCCACGTGAAGATTTGATGATAGGCATACAGCGCGTCTTGTTCTTCCTGAACCAGTACGCGTTCGATCATCCAACGTTTAAGAAACCCGGCGGCTCGCGCGTAGCGGTCGTCGGAGCTGGTGTCGCCCGGTTCGGCCCGGTTGAGCTCGAGCCGAATGACGTTGCACGGGTGCTGCTGGTACAGCCGCTCTTGGAAATCGGCATCGATGACGTCGTAGGGCGGGCAGGTCACGTCTGACAGATCGCCGACTTGGGCCACTTCATAACGCCAGCCACGAAAAGGATGTACATCAGCCACTATGATTCTCCGTGCGGCGCCCGAGCGCCCATGTTGATTTCTGTTGCCGCGCAACACCAGGAGTTGCGCCATTTTTTTCATTGCGGCCGGTTCGTTACCGGCTCGCCAACGCCCACTCATCGCTTTCTCAGCGAACAGCCGCCCGACGCGGTGCATGAAGTTAAGTACGTTCAGGTCAACTTTGCAACCCATTGCCGCCACCGGTGGCACGTGCCATTCCCGTTGCAAATGACATGGCAGTCATTGCATGTCACAGGCCGAGCTACAACCGGCAGATCAATAGTTCGCGTTCATAGATCATTTCCGGCGGCAGGCGGTCGTGCAGGTTGATGAACAATTCTTCGTGACCTAGCACTTCCGACCGCCAGCCGTCGCGGTCGAATGCCTGTAACTGGTCAAACTTCTCCTTCGAAAAGTCGAGGCCGCACCATTCGATATCTTCATACCGCGGCACCCAGCCGATCGGCGATTCATTGCCCACGGCGCGGCCGCGGGCCCGGTCGACGATCCATTTCAGCACGCGCATGTTCTGGCGGAACCCCGGCCACAAAAACTCGCCGGTCGCGCTCTTGCGAAACCAGTTCACGTGAAAGATCCGCGGCGTCTTCGACAGCGCCCGCTGCATGCGGATCCAGTGCCGAAAGTATTCGCCCATGTGGTAGCCGCAAAACGGCAGCATGGCCATTGGATCGCGCCGCACGCGGCCGACCGCGCCGACAGCCGCGGCCGTTGTTTCAGAACCCGTGGTCGCCCCGATGTAAACCCCCGCACTCCAATTGAACGCCTGGTAGACGAGTGGCACCGTTTCGGCGCGGCGACCACCGAAGATGATCGCGCTGATTGGCACGCCGGCGGGGTCTTCCCAAGCCGAGTCGATGACCGGGCATTGGGCGGCAGGCGCCGTAAACCGCGCGTTGGGGTGCGCGGCTTTGGCGCCCGTGGCCTCGGCAATTTGCGGAGTCCAACGTTCGCCGCGCCAGTCGAGGCACTCGGGCGGCGGTTCGTCGGTCATGCCCTCCCACCAGACGCCGCCTTCGGGCGTGAGTGCGACGTTCGTGAAAATCGCATTGCGCGAGAGCGCGGCCATGGCGTTGGGGTTCGTTTTGGCCGATGTTCCCGGGGCGACGCCGAAAAAACCGGTTTCGGGGTTGATCGCTCGCAGTCGATTTTCGGCGTCGGGTTTGAGCCATGCGATGTCGTCGCCCACAGTCCATACCTTCCAGCCTTCGAAACCGGCGGGTGGAATCAGCATGGCGAAGTTCGTTTTGCCACAACCTGACGGGAAAGCCGCGGTCACGTAGGTCTTCTCGCCGTGCGGATCCTCGACCCCGAGAATGAGCATGTGTTCGGCCAGCCAGCCTTCGTCGCGTGCCAGGTTCGACGCGATGCGCAGCGCGAAACATTTCTTGCCCAACAGCGCGTTGCCACCGTAGCCCGAACCATACGACCAGATTTCACGGGTCTCGGGAAAGTGCACGACGTATTTTTCGGCATTGCACGGCCAGCGGGCGTCGGGCTGGCCCGGCGCCAGCGGGGCACCGACGGTATGCATGCAGGGCACAACGCGTTTTTCGCCCTTATCAATTTCGGCAAAGACCGGCAGCCCGATGCGGGCCATGATGCGCATGTTGACCACGACGTACGGCGAATCGGTGAGTTGCACGCCGATTTGCGACATCGACGACCCGACCGGCCCCATGCTGAACGGCAGAACGAACATCGTCCGCCCGCGCATGGAGCCGTTGAACAGGTCTTTCAGCTTGCGCCGCATTTTGTAGGGGTCTTCCCAGTTGTTCGTTGGCCCCGCGGCCTCTTTCGAGTACGAGCAAATGAACGTTCGGTCTTCGACCCGCGCTACGTCTCCGGCGTCAGAGCGCGCGTAGTAGCAGCCCGGCCACAGGCGTTCATTCAGCTTGATCAACCCGCCGCGACGCACCATTTGACCGCAAATCGCATCATATTCAGCCTGCGACCCGTCGACCCAATGGATCGCGGCCGGTTTCGTAAGCCGGGCCATTTTTTCAACCCATTTGAGCAGATGCTCATTCACACTCAGGGGCGTGGCCGGGTCACGTTCGCTGTCGTTCATGATCGCGTTCATTTCTTCCGTCAGATTTTGATGGTTCCTGCGGTTTCCGCTATCGCAGACGGCAGTCGCACACCCCCTTGGTGTACCCTCCCGGCCCTCTCCCCGCCAGTCACCCTCCATTAACTGTCAGGCCCCCTCGGCGAGCAAATCATGTTCCGCGGGGTTTGCATCGCCACGGATGATTCGTGGCTGGATTGTAGGAATGCTTCGGTTTCACAGCCGGAGCACCCCTCCGACCAGGACGAGCGGCACGCTCTGCGAGCTCGCGCCATGAAAGCTCGCGACCGCGGTATCCCGTGTCGTTTCGTAAATGGTCGACCGATCCAAGTGCAGCGCTCGCGGCAGGCCGTAGTGCCCGACATATTCCTGGAACACGGTCGCCGCCGCCGTCTCGCTCTCGGAGAACCGGGCGTGCACGCAATGTGTTGCGTCGTCGATCATGACCATCACCGTGGCCTTCGGTCTGCGCCATTCGAACCAGTTGTGCTCCGAGCCATCCATCTGAACCAATCCCCCCCCAGCGCCCACGGCGTTCGCGCCAGGTTCGAGGCCGCGGTCCCTGCCAGAGCCCGGCGGCAATCAGACAGCGCCGAAGCGTCTCGATGCCTGCCCGCTCCCCTTCCGCTTGGTCCAGGTACTCCACCGCCAACGTGGGCCCGAAGCCTTCATACTTCGACCAGTACAGCTTCAGAATCCGATCCCGTCGACCGTCATCGATTCTCCGATTCGACGCTCGATCCCGCACGCCCCACGGGCCGACTTCCTCATACCATGCCGTCACCGGCAGCATTTGTCGATAACTCGAGCCGCGAAGTTTTGCGCCTGTTCGTTGCGACAGACTCCCCATTGAAACCTTCTTCAAAACATCCAGCCGCGCTCCTTGCCACATAGTCGAAGCTTTCCCATCGTCTCCTCGGAAATGTCACCATGGTGACATTTCTACCGGGATCTGACAGATCAGCCTGCCGGACAATCGCGAACCATTGCGGCGACACCGCTCGCTTGTGGGCTGCCAGCGCGGCCGGGCAGTTCAGCCGAGCGCACGTGCAATCTGCTCGACCCCGGCTGCCGGCAGCCCGCACCGGCCATGTTCGCAAATGTACAACGTCGCCGCGCCGCCGCGAGTTGGTCGCCCCTGAAGCAGCGGCTGCAATACGGGCGAAATGGCAGCATCCGCCGCACCTGGCGGCCGCAGGGCAATGACCTTATTGGGTAGAAACCGACGATGAATCGCGCGGAGCACGTCGGCGACTTCTGCAGCAGAATCGCCCGCGATCAGCGCCATTTCGCGCGTCGGCCCCAGGAAAAAATCGAGTGCCAGCAGGGCCTGCCCCCCCGCCGTGGGCGACTGCACCAACACGCCTGCCAGAATTTCGAGTGTCGCTTGTGCGCGGATCTCAAAATCGGCTCGACCGCACAACCGCCCCAGCCGCAACAGCGCCGTCGCCGCCATGCTGTTGCCCGAAGGCGTCGAACCATCGTGATTCTCCTTGTTGCGGGTGATCAGCGATTCGTGATCTGACGGCGTATAAAAGAACCCGCCGCCCGCGTCGTCGGAGAACAACGTGCACATGACTTCCGCCAGTTCGACCGCCCATTCGAGTTGCCGCGATGCGAACGTCGCCTGGTATAAATCGACCAGCCCATCGATCAGGCAGGCGTAATCGTCGAGAAACCCGTTGATCCGCGCCTGGCCATCTTTGAACGCATGCTGCAACCGCGCGCCACCCGTGCACAATGCGCCGTGCAGGAAGTCGGCTGCGGCCTGCGCCGCGACCGCGTACCGGGGCTCATTCAGCACTTGAGCCCCTTGCGCCAGCGCTGAAATCATCATGCCGTTCCAACTGGTCAGAATTTTTTCATCGCGGCCGGGGTGAACCCGCGCGCTACGGGTATCGAGCAGTTTTGCGCGACACCGCGTTAGCGCCGCCGCCAATTCGGCGGGCGGCAGGTTCAACAGACTCGTCAATTCAGCCCACGGGCGCGGGCGGTTCAAGATCGTGCGGCCTTCCCAGTTGCCCCGCGGCGTCACGTCGTAAGCTGCCTTAAACGCCGGCGCATCGCCTGCATCGAGCACTGCGTCAATTTCGGCCTCGGTCCACACGAAGAACTTGCCTTCTTCGCCTTCGCTGTCAGCATCTTGCGTGCTGTAAAAGCCGCCGTTGGGCCTCTGCATTTCGCGCAGCACATAATCCAGTGTTTCGCGGGCGATGCGGGCATATTCAACGTCGCCCGTTGACTGAAACGCCTCGAGGTAAACGGGCGTCAGGAGCGCGTTGTCGTACAGCATCTTTTCAAAATGCGGGGCAAGCCAGCGTTCATCGGTCGAATACCGGTGGAACCCCCCGCCCAACTGGTCGTACAAGCCGCCCTGGGCCATGCGGTCGAGCGTCAGCCGGCACACGGCCAGCGCCTCTTCGTCGCCAAACCGCTGCCACGCCCGAAGCAGCACGCGCAGGTCCATCGCATGCGGGAATTTCGGCGCCCCCCCGAACCCGCCGTATCGGCGGTCGGCAATCGAAATCAGTTTCTGCATCGACTGTTGAATCAGCCGATCTGAAAGTTCCGCGCGCCCCGGGGGGCCGGCAGCAAGCTCGCGGACTGCTGCGGTCAATTCGTGGGCGCTGTGGCGCACGTCGCTTTGCCGATCGCGCCAGGCTTCGCTGACCTTCAGCAACACCTGGTGAAAGCCGGGCATTCCCATCCGCGGTTCGGGTGGCCAGTACGTACCGCCGAAAAACGGCTGCATGTCGGGCGTTAAAAACACCGACATCGGCCAACCGCCCCGGCCGGTCATCAACTGGACGGCAGTCATATAAATCTGATCGAGGTCGGGGCGCTCTTCGCGATCGACCTTGATGTTGATAAACCGCTCATTCATCGCCGCGGCAATCGCGGCGTTCTCAAAACTTTCCCGCTCCATGACGTGGCACCAGTGGCAAGCGCTGTAGCCGATCGATAAAAAAATCGGCCGATCCTGCGCCCGTGCTGCCGCTAAGGCGACATCACCCCACGGATGCCAGTCGACCGGGTTGTACGCATGTTGTTTCAGATACGGACTGGTTTCATGAACCAGTCGATTCGGCGTGCCGCGCACCGATGAATTCATCGACAGCTCCTCACACATCGAAATCCCGGTGACCAACCAACACCCGCCAGCCGGCATTCTATCAAAAAGCACGCGCAGCGCTTACTGCTCCCCCGACTTCGCGTGCGGCACTTCGGGCAATGGCCCGCGCATCGTCAGGCGATTCGCAACTGATATCGACCGTGCGGGTTAGCCCAACTTCCCCAACCTTATGACGTAAGTCCTGGCGGCGCAATGCGCGGCTCGCTGATTTAGTCGCTACATTGCGTCTTGGATTATTTGGTCATGTCTCGGATGACCAGCCGTGATGGCCGTTCGAGCTTCAGCCGTTCGAGCAGGATCTGCTGGTGTTCAGTCGCGCGAGAGATACAGCGCTGGCGGATTTCGATTCCCCTGTGTGTCGGCAGGACGACGTCGACGGACCGGATCTCTGCGAGCGCATCCGACACGCGGCGAGGATCGTTTCCCAGGACCGCTTGTCGGCGGAGTTGCCCCAGGGTCTTCCACAGCACGTAACCCAGGAAGCAGAATCGAATGTGGGCGAGCACTGGGGCCTCTTTTTGATGCCAGATCGGCCGGATGCTCAGATCGGTTTTGTGAATCTTGAACACGGTTCCCGCCTCGGTCAGTTGCATGTATGTTTTCCAGCGATCTTCGACAGTCCAATTGAGAACATTGGTCCGCAGCAGATAGCAGCCGGCACTCAGCGTGGCCCAGTCGCAAACGTCTTCAATCCTTTTCCACCGCAGGAGCGCCCCGCCGTCTTCACGCCGCTCGACAGTTAATTCAAAGAGGCTCGTGGCACGAATGTTTTGCCTCAGCATCGGGACAACTTCTCGTTCGACAGAAGGGGCTTGCGGGAGGCCTGCCAGGGTTTCTGATTTTGGCAGTGCATCGGGCATAGATTTCCGCCAGAATGGAATGATCCACACAACCATTTCCGGGAAGCCCCACCCGATGCAACTGCAACTGACGATCCTGAACGCGGTCGAACGGCACTCTTCGTTTGTGTACCAGTCGATCGCGCTAAAATGCCACCCCGGAGCCAAGAACTCGCGTCGCCGATGGTGGATCGAGGTCAAGATCGTTCCCTGCGCCAACGGGCGTCCGGCTTGTTCGGGCTGTAAGAAGCCCCGCCCGGCTGCACGACGATCGTCTCGCCGCACCCCTGCTCGGGAAGCAGTTTCAGCAGCCAGTCATTGAAGCCGCAGACTTCCACCACGGCCCG
>JAJXXL010000087.1 GCA_021781115.1 Planctomycetota bacterium | reverse complement strand
GCCCTGACGGCGATTTTTGCTGAAAGGTTTCTGAAACCCGCGCATATAGTTATGAAGAACTGTGTTCGGTTTTTCGGTAAGGCTTCGGCGAGCGGGGTGGCAATCTCTGGGAGGTGAAGATGTTATCCGGGCGAAACGTGGCTCGTGCAACGGGGGTGTCATTCACCGAAAACTGAACTCCGAAAACTGAACACTGACGATCCAAGGACTGCTTCATGTTGACCTGCCCCAGCCCCGGCGACCTCGCACAGGCGCTGTTGGGGTTGGCTGACGACAACTCGTTGGCCGCGATCCAGGAGCACCTGTTGCACTGCGAAACGTGCGTGCGACTTGCGGAAACATTGCACGTTGAAGATCGGCTGGTAGCGGCGATGCGCCAGTATTCGAGCCTGGCGAAGGCTCCCAGGGCTGAACGCGAGTTGGTCGACGAACTGATTCGCAGGGTTACAGCCAGCGGCGACGCCGTGCTGGCGGCCGACTGGTCGACGCGGCAGGATCCCGACGGGGCCGTTTTGCCCGAAGCCGCGTCGCCTGAATCCGCCGCCCGCGGCATGCGGTATCAGATCCAGCGCCCGCACGCCCGAGGCGGTCTCGGGCAAGTCTCCATCGCGCTCGACGGAGAATTGCACCGCGAAGTCGCGCTGAAGGAAATCCAGCCCAAGTACGCGCACCATCGCGAGAGCCGACGACGGTTCCTGCTGGAAGCCGAAATCACCGGCAGCCTGGAGCACCCCGGCATCGTGCCCGTGTATGGGCTGGGGCAATCGGCCGACGGCCGCCCGTATTACGCCATGCGGTTCATCAAGGGCCAGAGTCTCAAAGCCGCAATTGACGCATTTCACCGGGGCGACAGCGCACCAGGCAACGCGGGCGAAAACGGGGTGCAGCGCCTGAGCTTGCGGAAATTGCTGGGGCGATTCATCGACGTGTGCAATGCGATCGCTTATGCCCACAGCCGGGGTGTGCTGCACCGTGATCTGAAGCCCGGCAATATCATGCTCGGCGAATTCGGTGAAACGCTCGTGGTCGACTGGGGGCTGGCCAAGCGGCTCGACCGCAACGATGGCGAGCCGAGCGCGCAGGCGGCGGCGAGCGAAATGCATTCCGCCGGCAATTTCCATACCATCGCCGAAACGCGTACCGGCAGGATCCTGGGAACGCCCGAGTACATGAGCCCTGAACAGGCGGCGGGGTGCATCGACGAATTGGGCCCGGCCAGCGACGTGTACAGTCTGGGCGCAACGCTCTTTCACCTGCTGACGGGCCACCCGCCATCTGCCAGTGCCAATTTCAGGGAGCCGCGGCGCCTGGTGCAGGCGGCTGAGTTTCACCCGCCACGCGCAATCGACAAAGCCGTTCCGCCGGCACTCGACGCGATTTGCCGCAAGGCCATGGCCTTTGACCGGCACACGCGCTATGCGAGCGCCAACGATCTGGCCGCCGATATTGAAGCCTGGCTGGCCGACGAACCCGTGGTGGCCCTGCGCGACACACTGCCCGCGCGATTTGCGCGGTTCGGAAGAAAACACCGCGGTTATGTGCACGCCGGGACCGCAGCACTGGTCGTTGTCGCCACGGTGGCAGTTTTCGCGGCAGTAACAATCGACACTGCCCGGCAAAACGCGCTCGACCTGGCGGGAAAGAACAAGACATTGGCCGATGAGAACGGCACGCTGGCGGCCGATGAAAGCACCGCACGCCGTGCCGCCGAGCGCCAACTGCGAATTGCGACCGCCGAACGACTCGCCGCACAAGCCCGCGTCATTCGCAAAACGTTTCCTCAGCGCAGCGCGCTGCTGGCCATTGAGGCGATCGAGACGACGCGCGCCGCTGGCGAGCCAATTCTGGCCCGTGCCGAAGAGGAGCTGCGCGAAGCGTTGCAGAGCCTGAGAGGCATGCAGTTGCTCAACGCCCGGGCGCTCGATCCAAACGCGGTCATCATGTCGATGGCCGTCAGCCCGACCGGTCGCTGGCTGGCTGTCGGATTCGATGCGGCCCGCATTGAATTGCTCGACCTGGCTGCATCCGACCCCGGCCGCCACCCCGTGAAGTTGCTCGGACATGGCGGCCAAATCTGGAGCCTGGCGATCAGCCCCGACGGACGGTGGCTGGCCTCGGGAAGTCGCGATCAGTCGGTGCGGTTGTGGGACCTTTCTTCCGGTGACCCCGCCGCCGGTTCCATCGTCCTTCGCGGCCATGCGGGCGCGATTCAGCAGTTGGCGTTCAGCGCCGATAGCGCCCGGCTCGCCTCGGGGTGTTCTGCGAATTCGGTCCGTTTGTGGAACCTGAACTCTGACGATCTCCAGGCAAGTTGTGTTGTGCTGGCGGGGCCGGAAGCGGCGGTGACGGCCCTGGCGTTCCATCCGGAGGGGCAAATGCTGGCCGCCGGTACTCGGGATGGCGCGGTGCGGATTTGGAACCTGGGTCGGCCCGATCCCGCGGGCAATTCCGTTCTGCTGTACCAGCACAAGGAGTCGGTCACCGCGCTTTCCTTCACATCCGACGGGCATTGGCTCGTCACGGGCAGCGCTGATTACTCTGCCTTTCTCTGGGATGCAAAACTCGCATTCGACGGTTCAAAAAAGTCCATTTTGTTGCCTGCCAAGGCGGCGATCTGGGCCGCGGCCGCGAGCCCCGATGGACGCTGGTTTATCACCGGTGGGCAGGACACGAACGTGCGGATGTGGGACTTGAAAGCCGTCGATCCATCGGCCAACCCGATTGTGCTTCGCGGTCATGAGGCCCCGATCACAACGCTGGCAATCAGCCCCGATGGACGTTGGCTTGCCACCGGGTGCAGTGACCGGACCGTCAGGTTATGGAACTTGGCCTCCTCGGATCCGTCGCTGGAACCTGTGGTTTTGACGGGACATGACGGCATCATCTCGCACGTGGTCATCAGTCCCGACAATCGCTGGCTGTTCACGGCCTGTGCGGATGGTACGGTTCGTCGGTGGGATCTTGATGCACTGGAATCGCCGATCGAACCGCTTGTGCTGCGGGGGCATTCGAGTCACGTCTGGACGGTCGCCTTCAGCCAGGACGGGCGCAGCATGGCCACCGGCAGCCAGGATCAAAGCGCTCGCGTGTGGGATCTTACCGCCTCGAATCCATCGGCCCGGCACGTCATCCTGCGCGGGCACACCGGCTCGGTCGAAACACTGGCGTTAACCCCGAATGGCCAGCGCCTCGCGACAGCCAGTTGGGATGGGACGATCCGGTTGTGGGATCTGACGGCAGCCGACCCCGGCGCCAGCCACGTTTTCTGGAACGGGGGGCAGAGCGCGGTGTGGAAGCTGGCCATCAGCCCTGATGGCCGCTGGCTCGCAACGGGCGGCGGCGATTATTCCGCGCGGCTCTGGGATTTGGCCGCCGCCGATCCCTCCGCCAACTCGATCCTCCTCCGCGGCCACCAGCATGCCATTCAGGCCATCAGTTTCAGCCCCGACGGGTTGCGGCTGGCCACGGGGGCTGGAGACGCGACGTTGCGCGTCTGGAATCTGACAGCGGCCGATCCATCGGCAGCGCCGTTGGTTATTCCGGCACAGGGGCAACGTATCTGGTCGCTGGCGTTCAGCCCCGATGGGCAACGGGTGGCGACGGGCTGCGACGATGGTGCCATACGACTCTGGAATCTGGCCGCCGCCGACCCGGCCGCCGCGCCGACAATCCTGCGTGGTCACGACGGTGCGGTCTGGGCGGTCGCCATCAGCCCCGATGGAACCCGGCTGGCCACGGGCTGCGATGACGCAACCGTCCGAATCTGGGACCTGACGACCCCCGATCCTTCCGCCAGCCCCGTCGTCCTGCGGGGTCACAGCCACGCAGTCCGGGGGGTGGCGATCAGTGCCGACAGCCGCCGCGTCGCGAGCGCAAGCTGGGACACAACCGCACGGATCTGGAGCCTCAACCTCGACGCCCTCATCGAAAAGGCCCGCCGCGCCGCCGGACGCGAACTGACTGATGCCGAACGCAAGATCTACGCGATCCCCCGCATCAACCCGACGGCGCCATAAGTCGGTGTTCGCGCTCAGGTGGTGCAAGCTGATGATTCTGCGACACGCCGTCTCCTCGCGGCCTGCGTGAAAAGCCGGCCAAGTTCTGTAAAATCTTCGGTTTGAGTTACGAACTCCCCCGCGCGAGACACCGAAGCGGGACATACGACGACGCGATGAACATCGACAGCCGGTAAGGCGAGATGATGCACGTCCTGTTCGTTCACCAGAACTTTCCCGCACAGTTCGGGCACGTGGCGGCGTGCCTGGCGCCGCACAATGGGTTCCGGTGCACGTTTGTTTCAGAGCGGCCGCCCGGAAGCGCAGCGGGGGTCGAGCGCATACAGTACCGGCTCGGCGGCGGGGCCACGGCGCAAACCCACTTTTGCAGCCGCAGTTTCGAAAACGCCGTCTGGCACTCGGTCGCCACCGTCGAGGCGCTCCAGGCGCGCCTGACATCCGCCCCGACCTGATCGTGGCCCATTCGGGGTTTCTCTCGACAGTTTTCCTGCGAGAATTGTACGACTGACCGATCGTCAACTACTTTGAGTATTACTACCACACCAACGGCTCGGAC
>JAJXXL010000178.1 GCA_021781115.1 Planctomycetota bacterium | reverse complement strand
GGCGCCACCGATGAGCTGGGGTATTACATCGCCCAGGACAAAGTCGGCGTGCACGATTTGCAGGCCACACTGTTGCACCTTTTGGGAATCGACCCGTTTCAGTTTGCCTACCCCTACCAGGGACTGAACCAGCGCCTGATCGGCCCCGAAGGCAACGCCCGTATCGTCCAGGAAATTCTGGCCTGAGCCGCGGGGCAACGACCTGTCGAGCCCGTGTCGGCGCCTCGTCGAATTGAAAACGACCCACAGATTCTTGTTATGACGCACGCAAACGTTTTTGTTTTAAACCGCCGTGAATTGAAACCGCATCGACTATAAATCGCTGAATTCAGAATCGGTGAATTCAGACACCCCTAAACTACAACGGGGCATGCCGCGCGGCGGTTCACATACCATGAGCGTTGGGCTCGTTCATCGGCACCCGCGGGGCGGGCGCCTGCAACGAAACAGCCGTTCACGGTTACGACGTCTGGCAGCATCGCAACCGGCGTGTCGCGCCCCTGCGACACGGCTCTCGAGCCCGAGAATGTGGCCCGCGTGGCGTACGGGCGGCAGCGGCCGCTTGCTTCGTTGCGGGCGACTCGCCACAATCGGGGCCACGCGGCGCGCGACCCGGCGCCGGCAACCCGCCCACTCGTTGGGGAATCGCCCCCGGCGCTCCTGCTTTCGGAAGTCGTGCATGTCTGCCGCGGTCTGCTGTTCGAACCTCGTCAAGCGCTACGACGGCCGCCCCCCGGTCGAGGCGGTGCGCGGCCTCGACCTGTCGGTCGAGCGCGGCGAGTGCTTCGGGTTGCTGGGCCCCAATGGCGCCGGCAAAACGACGACGATTGAAATCCTCGAAGGGTTGCTGCCTGCCACCAGCGGCGAAGTCGAAATCCTGGGGCGGCGGTGGGGCCGCGAAGACGACGCGATTCGCCAGCGCATCGGCATTTCTTTGCAGGAAACCCGGCTCTCCGAAAAGCTGTCGGTGCTGGAAACGCTCACGTTGTTCCGCAGCTTTTACCACTGCGGCATCGCCCCTGAAGAAGCGCTGCGGCGGCTGGGGCTTGAGGAAAAGGCGCGGGCCTGGGTCGGCAAGCTGTCGGGCGGGCAAAAGCAGCGGCTGGCGGTGGCCGCCGCCCTCGTGGGCGACCCTGAACTGCTGTTTCTCGACGAACCGACCACGGGCCTCGACCCGCAGTCGCGCCGGCAATTGTGGGAGATCATCGCCGACTTTCGCCGCCAGGGCCGTACCGTCTTAATCACCACCCATTACATGGAAGAAGCCCAACGGCTGTGCGACCGTGTGGCGATCGTCGACCAGGGCCGGGTCATCGCCCACGGCGCGCCGCGCGAGCTGATCGCCAGCCTGGGCGGCGAGCACGTGCTGGAATTCACGCTCGAAATCCCGACCGCCGACGGCCGGCCGGCAGCCGATGCGTTGCTGTCGTTGCCCGCCGTCAGCGACGTGCGCATCGACGACGGGCATTTCGCGCTGTCAGTTACCGAACCGCACGTCGCGTTGCCCGCCCTGCTCGACCACTTGAAGCGCAGCGGCCATGAACTGACCAGCCTGACGACGCGCCACGCCAGCCTCGACGACGTATTCGTCAAGCTCGCCGGTCGCCGTCTCGACGCCGAGGCCGCCGCATGAATACCCCGGCCCCCCCCGCCGGGCGCGCCCCGCGGCAGCACCCGTTCTGGCAGCTCGTTCTGGCCCGGGTTCGCGAGTTTTACCGCGAACCCGAGGCGATCTTCTGGGTGTACGGATTTCCGATTCTGATGGTTGTCACGCTGGGCACGGCGTTCCGCGAAAAGCCGGCCGCGGCCATCGCGGTGGCCGTCGAAGCCGGCCCGGGGGCCAGCCGCGTCGTCGCCGGGTTAGAGGCCGCCCGCCGGTCGTTCAACGTGGCCGTGGCCGGCGCGGCCGAGTGCCGTGCGCGGCTGCGCGCGGGCCAGTGCGACCTGGTCGTGGCGGCCGGGGCCGATGCGCCCCCGCAGTACGAATATGTTTTCGACCCGAACCGGCCCGAAAGCCGGCTGGCCCGCAATGCGGTCGACGACGTACTCCAGCGGGCAGCAGGCCGCATTGACCCGGCGGTTGTGGCCGATCGCGAGTTCACCGAACCGGGGGGGCGGTATATCGACTTTCTCGTGCCGGGCCTCTTGGGCATGAGCCTGATGGGCGGCGGGTTGTGGGGCGTGGGCTTTGCAACGGTCGACATGCGGATCCGCAAACTGCTCAAGCGGTTTCTTGCCACACCCATGAAGAAGCCGCATTTCCTGCTCGCCGTCATTTTCAGCCGGCTGTTGTTTATGGTTCCGGAAATGCTCGTGCTGCTTCTGTTTGCGCGGGTCGCCTTTGGGGTGCAGGTGTACGGCAACCCGGTGGTCTTGCTCATGCTCATTCTGCTGGGTGCTGAAACGTTCGCCGGAATTGGCCTGCTGGTTGCGAGCCGCGCCGCCACGCTGGAAACCGTCTCGGGCCTGTTGAACCTCGTCATGCTGCCGATGTGGGTGCTGTCGGGCGTATTCTTTTCGTCCGACCGGTTTCCCGCCGCCATGCAACCGGTCATCAAGCTACTGCCGCTGACGCTGCTGATCGATGCGCTGCGGAGCGTGATGCAAGACGGTGCCTCGTTGTGGGATGTCGGCTGGCAGGTCAGCATGTTGGCGGTGTGGTGCGGGGTAACATTCGCCTTGGCCGTGCGCTGGTTCCGCTGGACTTGACCCCCGCAACGCCCATTTCGACCACTGAAAGCTGAAAACCGAACACTTCCCCCCACTGACACCCCTTGAATGCCGCAGCACGTTGCGGTATCCCTTGAATAGACGACTGGTTCCGTTTCGGCTTGGCCTTTTGATAATACGGCGGCGTCATGGCGAAATTTGCGGTGATTCTTCCTGCCGCGGGGCGCAGCACTCGGTTCAGACTGCAAAAGCGGAAAAAGCCGTTTGTTGAACTTCGGGGGCGGGCGGTCTGGCTGCGCGCGGCAGACCAGTTCATCAACCGGCCCGACGTCTTGCAAACCCTGGTCGTCGTGTCGCCCGACGACATGGAATGGTTTCGCGAAAAGTTCGCGCCGAACCTCGCGTTCATGAACATCGAACTTGTCGCTGGCGGGGCCGAGCGGGCCGATTCAGTCAAAAACGCCCTGGCCCGCGTGCGCCCTGACGCCGAATTCGTGGCCGTGCACGACGCCGCCCGCCCCTTGCTCGTTCAGGAATGGGTCGATGGCGTGTTTCAGGCGGCAACGCGCAGCGGCGCGGCGATTCTCGCAATACCTGTCACCAGCACCCTGAAGCGCGAAGCGGCCGGGCACACCATTGCCGAAACCGTTTCGCGGGCCGGGCTGTGGCTGGCGCAAACCCCACAGGTGTTTCGCGTCGACTGGCTCCGTGAAGCCTACGCCCGGCAAGCCGGCCTGCAACCGACCGACGAAGCCCAACTCGTCGAACAGGCGGGCCACCCGGTCAGCCTGGTCGAAGGATCGTCGCTGAATATCAAAATCACGACTGACTCCGACTTTCGCCTGGCCGAGGCGGCGCTCGACGCTTTGCCCAAACCCAAAACCTTTCGCGCGCTGCACCCCTTTGCCGACGAAGACCCCGCCCATTTGTAGGCCCCGCCCCGGGCTGACTCCGTCATCCGCCAGACAGCAGCCGCTGTGCGATTTCTCCGGGCGTTTCGTGGCCGGCCAGCGGCACGGGCCGGCACTCGACAAGGCCTCGAAACAGCGTTCGCTGGCGTTTGGCAAACTGCCGCGTGTGTGTCTGCACGCGGGCGACTGTCTGCACCAGGTCGAAAGCTCCGGCGAGGTGGTCAAACACTTCGCGGTACCCCAGCGCCTGCCGCGCTGTCCGCCCGGGCGATTTCGCCCCGGTCATGAGCCGGCGAACTTCATCGACCAGGCCGCCGGCAAACATCGCCTCGACGCGGCGATCAATGGCGGCGTTCAAAACCGTGCGCTCCGCGTTCAGCCAGTAAACATGGGGCGGGCGCTGATCGACCGGCAACTCGGCTTGTTGCTGCGTGGCAGACAGCGGCCGGCCGGTCAGGTGCTGCACCTCCAGCGCGCGAATCACGCGCCGCAGGTCGTGCGGGTGCAACCGCAGCCCGGCCGCCGGGTCGACCTCCCGCAGTCGGCGGTGAAGCTCTTCGGCCCCCTGTTCTTCGGCAACCGTTTCGAGCTGCTGCCGGTAGGTCCAATCTGCCGCCGGGCCGGCGAACACCCCGCGCAGGATCGCCCGCAGGTACAACCCGGTGCCGCCGACAAACAGGGGAATGCGGCGCCGCGCCAGGATGTCGCGGCAGGCGGCGTCGGCGGCCCGCAGGTAATCGGCCACGCTGAATTCCTGGTGCGGTTCGAGCAGATCCAGCAGATGGTGCGGAATCCTCTGGCGGGCGGCGGCATCGGGTTTCGCTGTGCCAATGTCCATGCCGCGATACAGCGCCATCGAATCGAGCGACACGATTTCGGCACCGAGCCGTTCGGCCAGCTCCAGCCCGACGGCGCTCTTGCCCGAGGCGGTCGGCCCGGCGAGAAACCAGCAGCGCTGCAAAATGTCGGGGTCGATTTTCAAGCGGCGGCTTT
>JAJXXL010000014.1 GCA_021781115.1 Planctomycetota bacterium | reverse complement strand
GATTGCCGCCGGGTCGGCAGGTTGAGTCGATGGTCCGGCCAGCGGCGGCGCCTCGTCGGCTCCTTGGGCACACACGGGCGTCAGCCAGAGGTGAAGCGCCCCACCGAGCAAACCTGCAATCAAAACCACCCGGCACGGCAATGCGGCGGCCCAGCGGCAGCACTGTGTGATGACGCGCCAGAATCGATTGTGCGACATTGGCTGTTCCTGCCAAATCACTGTGGCGAAAATGGGTTCCCAAGGCACATCGCGGTTTCGGAGGTTTGTACGTCGCGTGCGTCCATCATCGCGGTCGTTCACAACGACTCCTTCCAGAGAATTGCCAGCGCTTTGTACCCGCCTGCGGCGACTTTTCCTCCCTGGGGATGATAATCGACGCAGGTTACGCGGATCAGCGGGTTCGACGGCGGTTCGATTGTGCGTAAGGTTTGGCCAGTCGCCGCGTCGTGGATCAGCACTTCGCCGTCGAACCCGCCGACGATCAGGCGGGCAGCGTCGGGCGAAAACGCCAGGTCGAGTACTTTGAACGGCTCGCCGAATTCGCCGGCCGGTTTTCCGTCTCGCACATCGTACAGCCGAACAGTCATGTCGGCGCCAGCGGTTGCCAGCAACCGCCCGTCGCGACTGTAGGCGATTGCTTTGACGTCGCCGGTGTGGCCGGGCAATTCCTGCCGGGGCTGCCCGGTCGCCGCATCCCACAAGACGACCCGGCCCTTGAGTCCGCCGGTAGCGATCGTTTTTCCATCGGCGCTCCAGGCGACGCACTCCATGACGGTCGGCGTGAGCAGCGACAGACTGAGTTCGCCCGATTGCGTCTGCCAGATGCGCAACGTGCGGTCCCACCCGACCGACGCCAGCGCGGCTCCGTTGGGGTGAAACGCAATGGCCGAAACGGCTTGCTCATGCCCCAGAAACGCTCGGATTTCAATGCCCGTAGCAAGATCCCACAGGCGGATCGACATATCGCCCGAAGCGCTGGCGATTTCGGCCGTCACGGGCGAAAACGCCACCGATGTGACCCGCTTGGCATGGCCGGTAATGACCCGCAACGGTTGCCCCGCGCTCGACCAGAGCCGCACGCTGGCATCGTCGCTGGCGGTCGCCACGGTTTTGCCATCGGGGCTGAACTTGACGTCGTTCACCCCCAATTTATGCCCGATCAGCTTTTCTGCATCGGGGCGGCGGGGCCAAAGCAGGGCCAGGTCGCCCACCAGCACCAGCAGCAGCAGCGCCACGGCAACCCGCAGCAGAAATTCGGCACGCTTCAGCCGCACGCGCGCCACCAGGTCCGAAGGCAAAATCGCCGGGCCCGGCTTTACAGGCACCGCGTCGGGCCCCGCCGTTTCGGTCGGCACACGCGACGCACCACCGCTCGCACCCACCACCGAGGCATCTGCCGCTGTCGGCCGGCGAGCAGCCGGTTGGGCGACGGGCGGCGGGGTGTCGAACAGTGCCGCTTCCCAATCGGTCGCGTCGCCGCCGCTCGGTCTGGCAACCGGGCGCACGGTGGGCGGCGGGGCGGGTTGGCGGGGCGGCACGGGAATCGTGCGCGGTGGCGCCGGCCGCGGCGCGGTTTCAGAATTCCGGTCGATCGTGAATTCTGAAATATCGCGGAATGCCTGAAGGTCTGGTGTGGTGCGGGGTGCGCCGTCGCGCGCCACCGATTCAAACAACCCCTCAATCAGGTCGGCGCAGATCCAGTCGCCGCCCTCGGGCCCCTGAACCAGGTCATTGCGCTGCAACTGACCCGAGCGCGCAAGGGCGACCAGGGCACTGAATTGCACGGGGCCATGCTCGTGCCCTGCAAGCTGGTAGCGCCAGGCTTCAGACATGACAGACTCCTTGGTTTGCGCCGGCACGCTCAATAATCGCCAACCACTTCGCCATTGCGGCTGGTAAACAGGCTTTGCAGCAGGTTGATATAGATCGAATCATTGATGAATCGCGCCGAACCGCTGGCCAGCAGGAAGTTGGCGCCCTGCGGGTGCAGGCTGCGCGGGCCGGCGTTGCTGTCGGGATTGTTTTGCGAATGGCAGTTCAGGCCACCAGGCAGCGGGGCGCAATAGGGGATCCAGTCAGAACCCGAGTCGCCATTGATCTGGCGGCAGATGTTGTCGCAATCGAGGCCCACGCTCGAAGCGCCCGGCGCGTGAAACGCCCAGACCCCGCGATTGTCGCTGGCCGACGGCTGGCAGCGAACTTCAGCCACGCAAACCGTGTTGCTGGCGCCGTCGGTAATCACGCCCAACCGCAGCCCGGCATTCTGGCCCATGACCCCCTGGGTCGTCTTGTCGTTCCAGTATTTCAGGCCCCAGCTCGCACTGCCGAAATTCGCGGCGTAGTTGCCGCGCGCAAACTCGACACCCAGCAGCGGCTGGAACAGTTGCGTCGCCCCGGCGTCGGTCGGGCAGCGATACACGGGCACCACGGCCGTGCGCAACGCCCGGTTGACCGGGGCAGTGACATCAACCGTGGGGACAAATGTCTGGTAGACGTTCGCCTGGTCGATCATGGGCAATATGGCAATCGCCCAGGTCGAACGCGGCTTGTCGCGCCCGTTGTCGACAAACCCAGCCGGGCGCACCGCAGCGGGCGGCAAGGTTTGATAGGTGTCGTGATAACTCGCCAGCGCCAAACCGATCTGTTTCAGATTGTTCAAACACTGCGCCCGCCGGGCCGCTTCGCGGGCCGCCTGCACCGCCGGCAGGAGCAACGCCACCAGCACGGCCATGACGGCAATGACGACGAGCAGTTCCATAAGCGTAAACCCGCAGCGCGTGGTGCGGCCCGTGCGGTATCGGTGGCAACAGGCGGTGGTCGGCAGCCGGGTGACCATTGTCGCGGTCTCGCTGTGTGGGCCTGAAGGCAAAACCCTTTGTTCTATCGCAACGACGTGTTGACGCACTGAATTGCGCGATATGGCATCTGGCGATTTCAACCCGTCGTACTGCGGAGCATAAAACTCGTGACGATCAGGAGTTTCAGCACCGCGCGGTGGATGGCCGTGGCCTGCCGCGCGGCATCAAAAACTTGACGCATGACTTCAGAAGATGCAGCGAACGCTGCATGGAAAGAGTTTGATTCTGCCGCAGGCTGACGCCACTCGCTGACTGTCCATGATACAGGCCCCATACAGTTTATCAAGCAGGCGATCAGGATATTCCGAAATTCCGGCGGTCTCTGTTCGGCACACGCTGGTAACCGTATCACGGGCCGGGGACGGACTCGGCAGGAACATGCGGCTTCCTGGCGATGAGCGTATTCCACACGCTGACGCGGCATGGCGAGCTCATTCAGGAACGGGACCTGATGGGGTGAGCCGGCCACATCCACCATTCTGTTGCAAAAAATCAACGCAGCGAATTCGCCAGGCAACCACGCAGCCGGGCAGCCGTAGCCCCGCCCGCGCCGGGGCAACCGTGCATCGCGGGTTTAAAGCGCCCAATCAGCCGAAAACGTGGCATGGGCGGAATTGGTCACTGCACTTCGATGAGTGAATGGTGGCAATGCCGGGATGGGGGGCCATTGGGCGCGAAAGATGCAGCTTTCGGCGAAATGGGTGGCGTCTGTTCGACGCGTCTCCCGGTTCCCGTTTCTGCAGTCCCTTACTACCCGGCAAACACCCCCGTGCAACCGCCGCCCGCCGCTCCTCCCCCTGCTTGCGAAGGCCACACTGCGCTCGGCGGCCCGGTAGCGCCCGTGGCATCGGCAGGCGGCGCGACGCTGGTCCGCCGCGCACTCATCACCGTTGCAGCGGGCAGCGTCTTGTGGCTGACGCTGCCCGGCTTCATTTCCAGCCTGCGCCCGCCCGAGGGGATGATTCTCGATTTCTTCAAGGAATGGGCGTCGGCCCGAAACGTGCGCGAGGGAAAACCGGCATACACGAATCAGCGGGTCACGGCTGAACGCTACCTGGGCATTCGAGCCGCCGACCTGCGGGGCTATTTTGAAGACTACAACGCGCACCCACCAGCGGCGATTCTGCTCGCCCTGCCCTTTGCGGGCCTAAGTTACCCCACCGCGCAGTTCGTCTGGAACCTCGCATCGCTCGCGGCACTGCTGGTCGCGCTGGCCGTCATCGGGTGTGAATTGCACATTGCCTGGCCGGCATGGGCCTGGCTGCCGGCGGCAGCAGCGCTCATGCTGTGCGACCCCTTTCGCCAAACCGTCATTCAGGGGCAGCTCAATTTCGTGCTGCTGTTACTCATAACGCTGGCCTGGCGATTCGACCGTCGCCAGGCCCCGTGGTGGGTCGGCACGTGCCTGGGGGCGGCCACGGCGATCAAACTCTTTCCCGGTTTTTTGTTTCTCTACTGCCTGATGCAGAAGCGCTGGACTGCGCTGATTTCCGGAGCGCTGACATTTCTCGCGGTTTCGGCACTGACGACGACCTTGCTCGGCCAGGAGGCCTGGGCCGACTACCTGCACAAATCGTTGCCAGCGCTCGCGGCCATGTGCGACGCTTGGGGCAATGTTTCGGTCGATGCCTTTTTTGCCCGGCTGTTCGACGCCCACAGCCAGTACGTCGAACCGCTGCTGCATGCCCCGATGTTGCGCTGGTCGGGACGAATTGCCGGAATCGCCGCGGTCGTTACA
>JAJXXL010000582.1 GCA_021781115.1 Planctomycetota bacterium | reverse complement strand
CGATCCAGCAGCCAGATTGTACTGCCCGCGACCGGGTGAATCAGTTGAGCCGGCAGCCGGTCAGGGTCATCCGGGCCAGCCAGTACGGCTCGAACTGTTTCCGATTTGTCATGGCCGCTGACCAGAAACATGACCCGCGCTGCGGCGTTCAATACCGGTGGGGTCAGCGTGATGCGAAATGCAGCGAATTTTTCGACCCAGCAGGCGGCCACAAGCCGCTGCTGTTCATGCAGAACCTGCGTCTCGGGAAACAGCGACGCGGTGTGACCGTCTGGCCCCATTCCCAAAAGAATCAGATCAAACCGCGGCAAGTCGCCCGCCGAAAGGCCGAACAAGTTACGCAGCGTTTCCTCGTACAACCCGGCGGCTTGTGCCGCTTCGGAGTTTTCGGCCGGCACGCGGTGCACATTGTCAGGCGGAATCGCGACCCGCGACAAGAGCACTTCGTGCACCATGCGATAATTGCTGTCGGCATGATCGGGAGGAACGTGCCGCTCATCGCCCCAGAACAAATGGGTTGCCGACCAGGGAATGATTCCGGCCGGCGCGTCGCCGCCGCTTTGGGCCAACAGTGCGTACAAGGCGCGCGGCGTCGAGCCGCCCGATAGCGCGACGCAAAACCGGCCGCGGGCTGCCACGGCTTCGCGCGCATGCTCGCCAAATGCGACCGCCGCCGCGCGGCTCAGGCGGTCGAGATCGTCGAGAACATGAATTTCGACACGGCGAACAGCGGGCAGCGCCGTTTCGGCCGCAGCACGACCCCGGCGTTCCAGCGCCAGCACTTTTTGCAGCCGCCGCGCGTGCCGTTCTTCGGCTGTATATCGTGCGTTGAGAAATGCGTGCACCAGTTCCGGCGCAACCGCGGCGCCGATCACCCGCGAACCAAGCACGAGCACGTTCATGTCGTCGTGCTCGACCCCCTGGTGGGCCGAATAAATATCGTGGCATAACCCCGCGCGCACGCCTGCCAGTTTGTTGGCCGCCACCGAGGCGCCCACGCCGCTGCCGCAAATCAGCACACCGCGATCGGCCCGCCCAGAGGCGACCGCATCACCCACCTTTTCAGCGAAGTCGGGGTAATCGACGGGGCTGGCCGAGTCGGTGCCAAGATCGATGGGGGCATATCCCTGAGACTGCAGCCAGGCGACCAAGCTTTGCTTGAGTTCAAAGCCGGCGTGGTCAGAGCCAATGGCAACACGCATTCGCTATTTCCCCCGTGCCAGTTGCTCGTGTACGGCGGCGACCACATTTTCCGGGGTAAAGCCGAATTTTCGTTGCAGTTCCTTCAGCGGGGCCGATGCGCCGAACGTATGCATGCCGATGCATTGGCCCTTGTCGCCGACATACCGCGACCAGCCCAGAGTCGACGCCTGCTCGACCGCCACGCGCGCGGTGATTTCGGGCGGAATCACGCTGTTGCGATATTCGGCCGACTGGTGTTCGAACAATTCCCACGAGGGCATGCTGACCACCCGGGCCGCAATACCCTCAGATGCCAGCTTTTCGTACGCATTGAGGCACAAGGAAACCTCGCTGCCGGTGGCCAGCAGCAGCACGTCGGGTTTTCCGTGCGGCGGATCGGCCAATACGTAGGCTCCGTTCCTTAACCCTTCGGCAGGAGCGTATTTCTGGCGATCAATGACGGGCAGCGCCTGCCGCGTGAGAATCAGCGTGACGGGTTCGTGGTGCAACTGCATGATCAACTTCCAGGCCTCGACAATTTCTCCGGCATCGGCGGGCCGCAGGTTGATCAGGCCAGGAATCGCCCGGAGCGCGGTCAACTGTTCGACCGGTTGATGCGTCGGGCCGTCTTCCCCGACGCCGATGGAATCGTGGGTAAAGATGTAAATGACGGGCAGTTCCATAATCGCCGTCAGGCGAATCGCCGGGCGGGCGTAGTCGCTGAAAATCAGAAACCCCGAACCGTACGGGCGAACCTTGCACAAGGACATGCCATTCAGAATGGCGCTCATGGCATGTTCGCGTATGCCAAAATGAAAATTGCGTCCGCCCGGGCAGGCGGCGGAAAAGTCGCCGGCCCCTTCAAATGTCAGCCTGGTTTTCGTCGAGGGGGCCAGATCGGCCGACCCGCCGATCAGCCAGGGTACGTTTTTCGCCAACGCGTTGAGCACTTTCGCCGAGGCATCGCGCCCCGCCAGCCCTTTGGGATCGGCGGGAAACGCAGGCAGGTTTTTATCCCAACCGTCGGGAAGCTGGCGATGCTGCATGCGGTAGAGCTGATCGGCCAGGTCGGGGTACAAATCCTTGTAGCCGGCAAACCGGGCGATCCAGGCATCGCGCAGCGCGCGGCCACGCTGGCCGATCCCGGCCTGAAAATGCTCATAAACTCCGTCGGGCACCAGGAACTTGGCGTCTTCGGGCCAACCGTAATTGCGCTTCGTCAGCCGAATTTCTTCTTCGCCCAGCGGTTCGCCGTGCGCGGCGCTCGTATCCTGCTTGTTGGGCGACCCGTACGCGATATGGCTGTCGACGATGATCAGCGTGGGGCGATCGGTTGTGTCGTGGAAGCTGCGAAATGCGCGGTCCAGCATCGTGCGGTCATTCGCGTCGCCCACGCGCGTGACGTTCCAGCCGTAGCCGATGAATCGCGTTGCCACGTCATCGCTGTAGGCCAGGTCGGTGTGGCCTTCAATCGTGATCCGGTTGTTGTCGTAAATCCAGCACAACTTCGAGAGTTTGAGGTGGCCGGCCAGCGATGCCGCCTCGCCCGACACGCCTTCCATCATGTCGCCGTCGCCGCACAGCGCGTACACGTTGAAATCGAACATTTCAAAATTGGGGCGGTTAAAATAATTCGCCATCCAGCGACCGGCGATCGCCATGCCCACGCTCGTTGCCACCCCTTGGCCCAGCGGGCCCGTCGTTGTTTCAACGCCCGAGGTCAGGCGGTATTCGGGGTGCCCGGGGCATTTGCTGTCGAGCTGGCGAAACCGTTTGATGTCTTCGAGCGGTACCGCCGGCTCGCCCAACTGTTCGTACTTGCTGTTGACGGCTTTCGCCCCGCAAAGGTGCAGCGTCGAGTACAACAGCATCGAGGCATGGCCCACCGACAACACGAACCGGTCGCGGTTCGGCCAGATCGGGTCGGCGGGGTCAAATCGCAGCGTGCGCTGCCACAACGCGTACATGACCGGGGCCAGGGCCATCGGCGTGCCCGGGTGCCCCGAGTTCGCCGCCTGCACGGCGTCCATGGCCAGAGTTCTGATCGTGTTGATGCATTTCTGGTCCAGCAGTTCCTGGTCGGTCACGGTCCGATTCCTTCTTTCACGAATGTCTGTTATTATCCGCACGGATGCAGGAAGGTGGTGTCGGCCATTGGCTGCATTGTATGCGACAGGCCGATTGCCAATGGCGATTTCTCTGGACGCGGGGAAACGCCGGCGAATTTCTCAATTCAGAAAATCAATAATTCGCGCCTTCGTTCCGCCCCCGACCGTTCGTCGCCAAGCGTTCAGGATAACAACCCCCGGCTTCATCGCAACCGTACCAACCGAATTCTCATGAGCAACCCCGATTCCACCGATCAAATGGACATCACGCAGGTTCCCGGGCCATGTGTGATGGTTATCTTCGGCGCCAGCGGCGATCTGACCAAGCGCAAGCTGTTTCCGGCCCTCTATAACATTGCCGCACGGAACCTGCTTCCCGCGCAGTTTGCCGTCGTCGGGTTTTCTGGTGTTGCGTACAACACCGATCAGTTTCGCGACGCGCTGTCGGCTGAAGTTCCCCAATTTGCAACGGGCGCATTCGACCCGGCCTGCTGGAACGAAAAGTTCCGCAACCGGCTGTATTACCTGCAAGGCGGGTTCGAAGACGCGCAGGCGTATCAACAGCTTGGCGAATTGCTGGCGCAGGTCGACCGCGATTGCGGCACGTCGGCCAATTACCTGTTTTACCTCGCCACGCCCCCCAAGTTCTTTTCGACGATCATTCAGAATCTGGCCGCCGCCGGGCTGACGAAAGAAGGCGCTCTCGGGCCAGGCCACGGCCCGCCGGCCCACTGGCGGCGTGTGATTATCGAGAAGCCGTTTGGGCGCGATTTCGACTCGGCCCGCAGCCTGAACCGCGACATCGGCCAGGCACTCGACGAACAGCAGATTTACCGGATCGACCATTACCTGGGCAAGGAAACGGTTCAGAACATGCTGGCGTTCCGATTCGCCAACGGCATCTTTGAACCGATCTGGAACCGGCGCTACATCGATCACGTGCAGATCACGGTGGCTGAAACCGTGGGTGTCGAGCATCGGGGGGGGTATTACGACCAGGCGGGCGCGCTGCGCGACATGGTGCCCAATCATATCTTTCAGTTGCTGGCGCTGACGGGAATGGAATCGCCGATTTCGTTCGCCGCTGACGCCGTTCGCGATGAAAAAGCCAAACTGCTCCGCGCGATTCACCCCCTGAGCGAAGAAGACGTGTTGACGCACGCGGTGCGCGGCCAATACGGCGCGGGCCTTGTCGCAGGCAAGCCGGTGCCCGCCTACCGCGGTTCGCCCGACGTGCCTGCGAATTCGAACACGGAAACATTCGTGGCGCTCAAGCTGTTCATCGAAAATTGGCGGTGGGCTGGCGT
>JAJXXL010000513.1 GCA_021781115.1 Planctomycetota bacterium | reverse complement strand
TGACCCTGAGTTCATGACAGTCGCTGTGCGCCTGTGGAATTATTTCGGACCGAAGTTTCCCAATCTTCGTGAGCAATTCCGCCCCAGACTTATGGAACTCGGCGTTTCCGGCCCGTGGAATGCCGAGAGTGAATTTGTCGGAGCCGGTTCGCACGCCGCAGATGCCGCCGCCGGAGAGGGCCTTTGGACGCCCGCTGCAAACCCGCCCGCGTCAGAACAAAAGCTCTGGTTGCCCGGCCAGCCCGAATAGCCTCGGGCACGATGAGCGCGCCAGGGTGGTTTGTTCATTGCACCGAACCGGGTTGGTGGCCGCGCCGGGTGGTGCGGGCCGCTGGTTTTCAGCCCGGCGGGCCGCGGGGTGATGTTTCATGATCAGGCAGTACGTCGACCTGGCCGAAGCTATGCGGCACGCACTCGAGTTGGCGCGGCGCGGCGCGGGCGCGGTCGAACCGAACCCCCAGGTGGGCGCGGTTGTCGTCGATGACCGGTTGAACCTCCTCGGCGCGGGCTTTCATGCGCGGTTCGGCGGGCCGCACGCTGAAATCGGGGCGCTCGAACAGGCGGGCGACCGCGCGGCGGGCGCGACGCTGATTGTTTCGCTCGAGCCGTGCTGCCACCACGGCAAAACCCCGCCCTGCGTCGATGCGGTGCTCCGCGCAGGAATCCGCCGCGTCGTCGTGGGCATTGCCGACCCGTTTCCCCGGGTGGCCGGCCAGGGCATTGCCCGATTGCGGGCGGCGGGGCTGGAGGTCGAAGTCGGGCTGTTGGCCGACGAGGTGCGCCAGTTGAATGCGCCGTTCTTGAAACTCATCGAAACAGGCCGCCCCTGGGTCCATGCGAAATGGGCGATGACGCTCGACGGCAAGATTGCGGCCTGCACCGGCGAATCGCGGTGGATCTCGAACCCGGCGTCGCGCGCGGTCGTGCACCGGCTGCGCGGGCAGGTCGACGCGATCGTCGTGGGCATCGAAACGGCGCTGCGCGACGACCCGCAGTTGACCGCCCGCCCCCCCGGCCCGCGCATCGCCACCCGCATCGTCGTCGACAGCCAGGCCCGGCTGCCGCCCGCGAGCCAGTTGGTCCGCACGGCCCGCGCCACGCCGTTGCTCGTGGCGACGACGGCGGCGGCTCCTGCGGGGCGCGTGGCCGACCTGCAATCGTGCGGGGCCGAGGTGGTCGTGCTGCCCTGCGGCGGCAGCCAGCGGGTCGATGTCGAATCACTATTGCAGGAACTGGGCCGGCGGCAGATGACGAATATCCTCGTCGAAGGCGGAGGTGCGCTGCTGGGCTCATTTTTCGACGCCGGGTCGATCGATGAATTGCACGTGTTTGTAGCGCCGAAACTGCTGGGTGGCGCACAAAGCCGGGGTCCAATGGGGGGCACGGGCCGCCCCGCCCCCCCCGCAACGCCCGACCTCGACGACCCCGCGTTCGAGTTTCACGACGGCGACGTGTACATTCACGGCCGCGTGCGACGGTTGCCGCACGCGGTGGTATCGTCGCCTGCAGCACTCACGCCGTGAATCGCAACGCGCCGTTTCGACGAGGACGCGGCAGTGCCCCACAGTCGATTACGGGTTGGCGCTCAACAGGGTGTCGTTACCGGTTGCCAGGCTGCGCCCGACCGCCGCCCAGTATGCATCAGCCGCTGACGCGCCGGTTTCATCGCCGCTGGCCGGCGCGGGGTCGGCCGTTGCCGAGTCGCCGTCGATCGTCGCCGCGTTCGATGAACCACCGCTTGAAGGCGGCTGACTGACGCCCCCGACGTTAATCGCCTGCTGCGCCGCACCGGCGCCCGGGGTTGAGCCCGAAGACGCGGTCGGGGTGAACCCGGCCAGGGGTGCGGCGAGCTCGCTCTTGAGAATCGGGGCCGACGACGCGCTCGATTGAGCCGATGACGTTTGCGGAAACAGCACCGCCCCGGTCGTGTCGGTGGGGTAGCCGAAGCCCAGCGGCGATTGCTGGATCCACACGCCGGGGAACTGCGCGAGGATCTGGCTGTTGGTTACCGGGTTGGCGGTGTAGAGATGTTCGCCGTTAATGGTGTTGTACAGCCCGAAAATAATGCTCGCGTTGCCCAGGTTGGTGGGGTAAACCGCGCCTTGGTCAGGTTCTGATACCCAGCCTGCGGCCACGAGCGCGTCGCGTTCGCCGTTGTTCGCGGTGAGGTAGTGCTGGCCGTTGTTCGGGTCGTACAGCCGGTGCAGGGGCACCGAACCGGGCAGGCCGGGCCGCAATACGTCGAAGCCCCCCTTGCCGGTGCTTTCATCCTGCCAGCCGGCGGCCAGGGCGTTTTGAAACTCGGCCAGCGACGTGGTGAAGAAATGCACGTAGGCGTTGGGGTTGAACGCGCGATACATGGGAATCGCATCGCCCTCAAGGCTGGTGCCGGAAACCGGGGCGATGCTGAGATTGTTGAATGCCGGGTCAGAAGAACTGCTCGTCAGCGACACGGTAAACGTCTGGTTGCCGTTGACGATATTGTCATCGACCCCCAGCACCCCCACAACTTGTGGGACGTTGAAATTCTGCGGCGTAAAGGTGAGTGTCGAAACCGTGAGCGCAGCGACGCTCGAATTCGATGGTGACAGTGAAATCGTCACGTTGGCCGCCGGGGCCGTGTTCAGCGACACGCTGATCGCGCCGGGAGACCCGCCTTCATTGACGGTCAGGCCGGTCGCGGGCGTCACGGCGACGGTGGAACTGCCGGCGCCCACACTGCCGGAAGTCGGGTCGCCCGTGAACCGGGCAATGGCGAACTGCTTTAGGGCTGCCGTTGCGCCCGAAGAATAGCCGGCCACGAGGAACGTGCCGCTGCCCGAGTGGGCGATCGCGGTGGCCCCGTCGCCGACCGTGCCGATCGATTGCAGCACGACGCCCGCCGTGCCAAACGTCGAATCGAGAATGCCGGCGTTCGTGAGCCGCGCCATGGCGAATTCGGTCGGGCCGCTGGCCACGCCCTGGGCCACGCCCGCGATCACGATTTTGCCGTCGGACTGCAGCAGCACGCTGTTGGCCGCGGTGCCGGCGGCGTTCGTGCCCACGAGCGGCGTGACGGTACCGCCGGGAATGCTGGGGCTGCCGGGGATGGGCGTGTTGAGCGAACCGAAAGAGGTGTCAAGCGAGCCGTTGGTATTGAACCGGGCAATGGCGAACGACCCGCCCGAAGTCGTGGTCACCCCGCCGGCGACGACGATTTGACCGTCAGATTGCAGGGCCAGTGAATTGGCAATCGCCCCGCCGCTCGAAAACGGCTGCAAGATTTCGCCGTTGCCATTGAAGCTGTTGTCGAGCGTGCCGTCGGCATTGTAACGTGCGATGGCGAACTCATTTTTGCCGGCTACGCTGGCATAGCCCGCGGCGACGATCTGGCCATTCGGTTGCACGATGACGCTGTTGTACTGTTCGTTGCCGCCGACGAAGGTCGTCGTGACGATGCCGGTGCCCCCGCCAAATGTCGTATCGAGCGTGCCGTCGGTATTGTACCGCACGATGGCCATCAACTGGCCGACTGCCCCCGGGTAGGTCGAAAACCCAACGACGACGATTTTGCCATCGGGCTGAATCACGAGGTTCGTGGCCTGGTCGTTGGGGTTCGGAAATGTGGCGGAACTGGTCTGAATGCTTGTCGTGACGATGCCGCCGTTGCCAAACGTGCTGTCGAGCACGCCCGATGAGGTATACCGCAACAGCGTAAATTGGGTGGCGTTGCCGGCCGTCGTCAGGGGGCCATCCTGAGACGTGCCGACCTGATAAATGTCACCCGCGAATCCGTCGTTCGTTGTATCGAGCGCTATATTGCCGCCGGTTGCGGTCGAGGTGAGCACCTGGCTGCCCGCGGCAGTGTAACCCACCGGGGTGGCCACATGCCCGGGAACCCCTGATGTCGATCCAAACGTCCCGTCAAGCGTCCCGTTGACATTGTACCGTGCCACCGCAAATTCGGGGCCAGGCGTCACCAATTCCGTCCCGCCCAGCAGAATCTGCCCGCTGGGTGTGACGACTTCACTGACCAGGCCATTTCCTGCTGGCGAAGTGCTGCCAAACGCCGAGGTCACATACCCCGCCCCGTTGCCAAACGTGGTGTCGAGTGTGCCGTCACCCGCAAGCAGCAATCGCTGCTCAAGCGGTTCCATGCACACCGTCATCCGGACGACGACCCGCCGCCCGCGCCGCCCCGAGCCGTGTCGCAACCTGCTCAGAATCGACTGCCGATGCCGCCGCAACCAGTGGGTGAAAATCATGGCCAGAGCTCTTTGTGTTGGCGAAAATGAACGAGTGATCCCGCAAAATGGCCTGCATCGAGCGCAACCGCGGCGTGCAAGACGGGCGTTCTCCGCCGCCGAACACGTGGTCGTCGCTGAAAATTCAGTGTAACCACGGCTTCAGGGCGTTGTAAATTGCGAGTTTTGAGAGAATCCTGCCGGATGTCGCACCCCCGCACTATAACCGGAACAGCCGTTGGAACACGAAAACCCACTCAGAGAAAATCGCGGTAGGGATGGCCCTTACGGGCCACCCCCCGCACAGATCCGTACGTGCGGAACTACCGCATACGGCTCCTACCTTGGATGCTGACGATCAAACCGCACGCTGGGC
>JAJXXL010000556.1 GCA_021781115.1 Planctomycetota bacterium | reverse complement strand
TGGCGGGTGGGGGGGGGTGGCTGGCCGGCGCCGCATTCGCCGGCGTTGCGCCCGAGCGCGAGGCGTTCGCAGGAATGGAGCGTGCAATGACTGACATCGAAAAACCGGCAGCAGCGCGACCATTGTTTCGCCGCTTGGCGCTGAGTGTGAGCGTTGTCTGCTTTTTGCTGGCGGGTTTGTTCGGAATCATGCCTGATCGATTCCTGGCCCCGGCCGATGATAGTGACCGCTGGCTGACCGTGGGGGTGTGTTTCCTGGTGGGGCTGAACATGCTGGTCATTTCGAAAACGGGGTTCTGGCCGCCGCGTCGTATATGAGCGCTGGCGGCAACGCGTGGCAGCGCCGCGACGCCGCGCTGCCGAGGATTTGGTCTCTCACTCAGTACAGGAACTCCAATCATGAAATTGTCATTGGTGGCGTGTGCGCTTCAACTCGGTTTTGCCGCGCTGGCGTGTGCCGCCGACTGGCCCCAGTGGCGCGGCCCCGAGCGGACGGGCGTCTCGCAAGAAACCGGCCTGTTGCAGGAGTGGCCCGACAGTGGTCCTGGGCTGCGCTGGAAGGCCGAGATCGGTGGTGGATATTCGTCGCCCGCAGTCGTGGCGGGCCGCGTGTTCCTCCAAACCACGCAGGACAATGACGAGTTTGCCGTGGCGCTTGACGAAAAGACGGGCCAAGCGCTGTGGCAGGCGGCGATTGGCAAAGTGGGCAAGAACCGCGGTCCGCAATACCCCGGAACGCGCAGCACGCCGACGCTCGACGGCGACCGACTGTACTGCCTGGCGTCTGATGGCGAACTTGTCTGCCTCGAAAAGGCTGATGGCAAAGTCCACTGGCGGCGGCACCTCAAAACAGATTTCGAAGGCCGCGATGGCAACTGGGCGTATTCGGAATCGGTGCTGATCGACGGCAACACGCTCGTCTGCACGCCGGGCGGGGCGGTGGCCGCGCTGGCGGCGCTCGACAAGTCGACGGGTGATGTTTTGTGGAAGTCGGTTGTGCCCGACGGCGACAACGCCGAGTACGCCTCGATCATGATTGTCGGCACGGGCGCGGCGAAACAGTACGTTACGTTTTTGCGCAAGGGCGTCGTCGGGGTCGATGCAGCAACCGGCAAGTTTCTGTGGCGCTACGATCATACGATCGACCCCGGCGCGAACATTATGACGCCGATCGTTGTGGGCGATCGCGTGTTCAGTTCAGGCTCGCGGACGGGCGGCGGCCTGATCGAACTGCATAAAACCGACGACGGAATTTCGGCGACCGAACTGTATTTCAGCAAAAACCTTGGCAGCGGAATTGGCGGCGTCGTGCTGGTCGACGGCAATTTGTATGGCACGACCAACAGCGTGATGTTCTGTGCCGAATTCGCGACCGGCAAGGTGTTGTGGACCGATCGCGGCGTGGGGCCGGCGTCGATCTGTTACGCCGACCACCGGTTGTACGTGCGCGGCCATACCAGCGATGCCATGGCGCTTGTCGAAGCCACGCCCGCCGGTTACAGCGAAAAGGGGCGATTCCAACAGCCCGATCGGGCCAAATCGCCCGCGTGGCCGCACCCCGTCGTGGCGAATGGCGGGTTGTACTTGCGCGACCAGGGAAACTTGCTCTGCTACCAGGTCGGATCGGCGAAATGACGCTCGATCAGGGCGCGGGGCGGCCCGCGTCGCCGGGCATGACCCACGCGGCATGCTTTTCGCGAATTTTGCAGACTTTGGGAACCGCCTGAAATTGAATGTATGGCTGGCCGGGGTTGTTGCGGGCGTAGTTCTGGTGGTATTCCTCGGCGCGGTAGAATGGCCCCAACGGTTCGAGCGTGGTGACGATCGGCCGCACGTGCGCACCCGCCGCAGTGAGTTCGGCGATTTTGGCTTCCGCCGTCTGCTTTTGAGCGGCGTCAGCAAAGAAAATGGCCGACCGGTATTGCGTGCCCACGTCGGCCCCTTGCCGATTGAGTTGCGTGGGGTCATGCGCATCGAAAAACACGTCGAGCAACTGGTCAAAGCGAATTCGTTGCGGGTCGTAGGTTATGCGAATCGCTTCGGCGTGTCGGGTATCGCCATTGCACACCTGCCGATAATTTGCGGTGGCGCTGTCGCCGCCGGTGTACCCGCTTTCGACATCGACCACGCCGGCCAATTGCTCGAAGACCGCCTCGGTGCACCAGAAGCAGCCGCCGGCGAGTACGGCCTGTGCTATGGGGCGGCCGGCAATAGAACCGGGGGCGGGATCCGGCGCTGCGGGGGCGACGAGGGGCTCGGCGGCGGGGTCGGCCAGGCGGGCGAGCGATTCCTGCGGCGTGAAGTTCAATGCTTCCGAATTCAGGCAATAACGTCGCCCCGTTGGCCGCGGGCCGTCTTCGAAGACATGGCCCAGGTGCCCGTCGCACCGGGCGCATAAAATCTCGACGCGCGTCATGCCGTGACTGCGGTCGGCGTGTTCGGCAATGTTTTCGGCGGCGACCGGCTGAAAGAAACTGGGCCAGCCTGTTCCCGAATTGAATTTTGCGTTCGATGCAAACAGCGGCAGCCCGCACCCGGTACAGTGGTAGACCCCGTGCAGCTTATTATCGAGCAACGTGCCGCAAAACGCCGGTTCGGTTCCCTTGCGGCGGAGCACGTGGTACTGGTCGGGCGTCAGGCGATTGCGCCAATCGGCGTCACTGACCTCGACCCGGGGGCTTTCGACCGGGCCGACAAGTTGACCCTGATTGTTAAACACATAAACGGCAACCATAAGCTGGGTTCCTCGTGTGAGCTGCGGCCAATAACCACCCGCGGGCGTGGATGTGAGAAACAGGCACTCGCTCGTCATCAAGTCGTCAGGTCGAGGAGCCTTTCTACTTCAGCGATGATCGTCAGAGCCGCCTGAGCTCTGGGGGCAGGCAACTCGGCGGCACGTTGCACGCGCTGACGCAGGCGATCGAGCGCCGATCGGGCTTGCGCATCGGTCGTGCTTTCCTGGAACGCCTTCAGAAACTCGCGCCAGAATTCCGTCTTGATGCCACACAGCGAACCCTCGTTCAGTTTCGACATGTAGCCGTCCATCATGCCAGTCCGCGCAAGGCGGCCGAAGTTGCCGCCGCTGTCCGATCGCGGCTTGTCGAGAATTTGATCGGATTTGGAGGGATAGGGTAGGGCGCCGCCGGGAGATTCAATGTCGACATTTGCCGACGTTTTTCGGACATGCTGCCAATGATAGTTTCGGAACTCTGCGGCATATTGGGCCGATTCAATAAACGGTTCAAACAGAATTGGCGCGCCGCTGATGACGTTGCCGAGTACCCACGGAACGACAACGATCAGATCCTGATGCGAGCAGGCGGTTGCCGCCGCTTGAAATCGAAGGCTGGGCTCGCCTTCTTTGGCGAGCAGATACCAGCCCTTCAGCTCAATTCCAAGCAACGTTTCTTCGGACGATGCCTTTCGAAGTCGCACGTCGGGAAATGTTTGCGGCTGTCTGACAAAGCTGTAAAGCGCATACCGTCCGTCGGGATCCCAAGTGGTGCGGATCAAGTTGAGCGTTCGCACGACTTGCTCCTCGATGGTGGCTCCCAAAACCGTGTTCAGAGTATGCAGGTCGGTCGCCATGATGCCGGAAATGTGTGTCTCCGTGCGGAAATAAATGGGCAATGTCGCGATCGCCTCGCGCACAGCGTGATACAGTGCGGCATGTTCCCACGACGTGGCGGGCATGTTACGGATCGGAGGTGTGGGCGCCGCGCCGCGCGTCATGTCGTGGCCAACCGTTCTGTTGCCGCACGATAAAATTCAGGAATGACCTCAGCAGCGAAGTATTTTCGGCCCAGATGATGCGACACGACGGCGCCGGGGCACAACCCGCCGAAAGGCTCCCAAACCACATCGTCCGGATCAGTGCAGGATCGGATTGCCAGATCGATAAAGCGCAGCGGCTTTTGACTGCCGTGCAAACTGGAGAACTTGTATCGCATCCCGCGGCGCTCGCCTTGAATTCGTTCTGACCCACGAACCTGCGGTTCACACCAGACATTGGTGACACCGACGGGACATTGAAACTTCGCCCGCAGCGCGGCCCATTCGTCGCCCGGAATGGAACGCTTGCCATCGAGACTGAAGTACGGACGGCCGCTGGGGTTGCCATGCTCGTTTGCATATTGAGCCAGCTTCAAAAACGCGTCTCGGGGCGGGTAGTACCAGAGATGGTCCGCCGTCAGGTACTTTCGCGTCGCGGCATTCAAGACTTCGCACGCCTGATTGGCGACCGACAGGGGCAAGCCCGACCTGAGCCATTCGTGCCGCAACCACTCTTGCATTGTCATCGCTTGATCACCGACATGGAATTGGGCCGCCTTCACGTAATGGACACAGACTTCCGTCACGACAGGGAACTTGCGAAGCGTTTGCGTGTTCGCGTTTCCGGCAACGTGGCTCATTCCCTTGTCCCAAATGTTGCAGCACCGGTATTCCCAACCGTGGGCCGCGAGCCGAGGATGAACGCTGGCCCAGCCGACTTCAGTATTCCAGAACCACAGCGTTGTCTGCGGCGTCGATTGCCGCGACCATGCGGCAATGTGCGGCTCGTACCAATCGGCCAGCGACGCCCATTTTTTTTCGTCACCGGGAAAGCCGCTGACGCCATAC
>JAJXXL010000344.1 GCA_021781115.1 Planctomycetota bacterium | reverse complement strand
ATTTTCGTTGCAGGAAGGAATGACGACATGTTAATGGTTCACGAATCAGGGATGTGGGGGATCGTCACGCTGAACCTGAAGCCCGATGCACCCCGCGTGATGGCCGAAAGCCGATATCCTGTCACGGAAATTGGAATTGCGAAGATGTTCTTCACGGCTCTGGCGATCTGGGAGCAGGAGAAAGCGATTTCGCCAACAACCGTTGAGGTCACGATCTCTCTGCGCGAGCCGTTGGGAACGATGGCTTGCGAAGTGGTTCAGGTAACGCATACGCAACGGCTGGACGGTTTGAAATTTCATCAAACCCGGCTGTTCTTCGACAAAGAAACGAGTCTTCCTGTGCAGGTCGAACAATATGACTGGCCCAAACAGGCGGGCGCCAAGCCGAGGCTTGTCGAGCAGTACACCTACACTGACATCAAGACGAATGCCGGTCTGACTGACGCCGATTTTGACCCGCACAATTCCGATTATCGGTTTAGCGTCAGCCGGTCGCGATAGCCGCTGGGTGCACCAGTCGATGGTCATGAAGCCTCGCGCTTCGGCCACTGCCAGTGGGGCCTGATCACAACCGCGCGCAATCATGAGCGCAGCCCGCGGCACATGACAGAAATGGTGCATCGGCCCGGTTTTCGTGGGCTGTTATTTTTGCTTCGCCGAATGGTACTCACGGCGAATCCGCTTGAGGTCGACCGACGGCGCCGGGAACTTCAAATCGAGCTGTTCGAGCTGTTCGACGACGATTCTTGAGATCGCAAGGTTCCGGTACCATTTGTGGTTCGAGGGAATGATGAACCAGGGCGCGTGCGGGGTGCTGCAACGGGAAAGAGCGTCTTCGTACGCCGCCATGTAGTCGTCCCAGTACTTGCGCTCCTGATAGTCTGACTCGCTGATCTTCCATTGCTTGTGCGGGTCATCAAGCCGCTCCTTGAAGCGGCTCAATTGCTCTTGTTTGGAAATGTGCAGGAAGAACTTAAGGATAAGAGTATTGTTTTCAACGAGGTTTTGCTCGAAGGCGTTGATTTGATCATATCGGCCCGACCAGACCGCGCGCGGAACCAGGTTGTGAACACGCACGGCAAGCACGTCTTCGTAATGCGAGCGGTTGAAAATTGCCACCGAACCATGGGCCGGCGCGGCCTGGTGAATCCGCCACAGGAAATCGTGCGCCAGTTCCTCGACGGACGGTTGCCGGAACCCGATCACGCGACAGCCTTGAGGGTTCATCGCCCCCAGAATGTGGTTAATCGCCCCGTCCTTGCCGCCCGTGTCCATGGCTTGCAGGCAGATCAGCAGCGAGTATCGCCGATCGGCGTAAAGCAACTCCTGAAGTTCCAGCAGCTTCTGCCGGTGCTGCTCGATTTCTTCGGCCGCGTCCTTGCGGCTTTCGTGCTGGTCGGTAAACCCCGCATCGATATCCTTGAGCCTGACCTTGCTGCCGGGCGCGACTTGAAACGGCTTGCCAGACTTCATCGTGATCCTTTCATCGGTACAGGAATAGTCCGTTGAAACAGGGGGCACCAGGGGCGGCGTCATTGCACCGCATCACCCGCGGCTGTGGCATCATCAGGCCGCCGCCGCCGGCACAAAACGCTTGATCAATAGAACCTTCAGGGCGTCATTCACGACGAGGCATGAAACCAGGGCATAACTGAAGATCGCGAACATCTGATCCCAAGGCAGCGGGGCCAGGCCGGGCAGCCCCACCAGCGCCAGAATTGTGCCCGCGAGCGCGTCGGCGGTAAGGGCCGCCAAGAGGCTTTTGCTGGGCCACGTCGACCAGAACCAGCGCCGCTCGCGTGCGGACACCACGGAGAAGACCGCGAAATACAGCAGAATCAGAAAGCTGAAGGTGTGCAGCGGCTTATCCTGCACGTCGGCGACTGGTTCGAGGTGATATCGCGACCAGCCGAACGCCAGGCCGAGCAGAGCCTCGGCAACCATCGCCAGCCCCAGCACGACTGAGACGATCACGAAGCCGCCGATTTTCCATGTTTCTGGTCGTTTGGATGACCGTACGTGATCAGTGGCGAGCGTGATCTTGGCGAAATCGGTCATGAACGTAAGCAACAGCATGGCAAACGCCGACACCACGAATTGGCCAGTCGCCACGAACGCAATCGCCACGAACGCCGATTTCAGGATCGTGCGGCTGATCTTGTTGACAATCCACGTCAGCACGCGCTGATAAATCGTGCGCCCCTGCTCGACCAGCGCCACGATGTCGGTCAGGCCCTGCTCGGTCAAGACGACGCTCGCAGCACCCTTGGCCACATCGGTGGCCGAGCTGACGGCGATACCCACTTCGGCCTGGCGCAACGCCGGTGCGTCGTTGACGCCGTCGCCGGTCATCCCCACGACGTGACCTGCCGCCTGTAAATGCTGCACTACGAGGTATTTGTCTTCAGGAAATATCTCAGCCAGCCCATCGGCGCCCGCGAGAAGATCGACCGCCTGGTTGCCGGGCTGAGCGCTCGCCGCCTTCAGGTCGGCGGCACGGCGAATGTTCGGCAAGGCAACGCCCTTGCCGATCTCGCACGCCACCGCCAGCGCATCGCCGGTCAACATCTTGACAGGCACGCCCAATTCGCGAAGCTCGGCGATGAGCTGCCCGGCGTCGGGGCGGGGCGGGTCATACAACGACACCAGGCCCACCAACCCCAGGGGGCCGGTTTCGGGGCCGCGCGCCACCGCCAGGGTTCGATATCCCTTAAGGGCCGATTCGCGAACATGGGCTTCGAGCGACTCAATTGCGGGGGGCGCCAGGCCGCAGGCCTCGGCGATGGTTCGCACGGCGCCTTTCATCACATGCAGCCGCTGCCCGTTTTGCTCGACCACGGCTTCAGTCCGCCGACTTTTCGGGTCGAAGGGGGCAAAAGAAACGGGCGTGACGGCGGGCACGCCATCGAAGACATGCCGTGTCCTGGCTGCGGCGAGAAATGCCAGATCGATCGGATCCTGATTGGCTTCCTGCGATGCGAGCGCGCCGGCGAACAGCACGTCGGCTTCGGTCGCGTGTTCCTGCGGAACCACGTCGGTGACCGCAAGCTGATTCAGAGTAATCGTGCCAGTCTTGTCGACGCACAGCACGTCCATCGTCGCGGCGTCCTCTGAGGCGCTGAGCCGCGTGACGAGCACCCCGCGTTTTGCCAGTTCGCCCGACCCGATTGCCATGCTGACGGTAAACATAACCGGCAGCGCTACCGGTACGGCGCTCATCAGCAACACAAGCATCAGGGGAATCATCTCTAACAGGGGCGCGCCCCGCATCAGCGAAATCACGACCACCAGGCTCAGCAGTGCGCCGACGATGATGAACAACCAGCGGACGACTTGAGAGACGACGGCTTCAATGTGCAGCTTGGGGCTGGCGGTTTGAACGAGCTGGGTGGTTCGACCAAAATAGGTGTTGGCCCCCGTCAACAACACGACGCCGTTGCCTTCTTCCCGGCGCACAATGGATCCCGACGACAGCACCTCGCCGGGCTGCTTGTTGACGTTTTTTGATTCGCCGGTGAGTGCCGACTGATCGACGCTCAAAGTTCCCGTCAGCACCTTCACGTCGGCCGGCACGATGTCGCCGGGGCGCACGCGAACGATGTCGCCGGGAACGAGTTCGCGGGCGGGAACGACCTGCCACTTTGAATCGCGAAGCACGCGTGCGCTGACTTGCAGGCGTTTACGCAGGGTCGCCATTACGCCCGCCGCGCGGCGTTCCTGGGCAAAGCCCAGCGCGGCGTTAATGACGAGAAGCGCGCTCACAATGGCAAAATCGGCATAGTGCCGCAGTACGAGCGACAGCACCATGATCAGTTCCAACATCCACGCCGACACACCCCAGAATTTGCCCAGAAACTTGAGCACCGGGTGCGCCTTCTGCTCGGCCACTTCATTGTAGCCCTGTTTCTTCAGGCGGTCGGCGGCCTCGGCGGGCGTCAGCCCGGTCGCGGGGTTCACGTGCAGCGTGGCCAGCGTGTCGGCGACCGACTCGGCGGCAATGCCGGGCGGTTTCGCTTTCGTGGCGGGGGGCTGCGCATCCGGCTTGGCCGTATCGTTTGCGTTCATCGTGGCCATGATCGTCGTGCTCCCGCTTCAGAGGATTCGAGTTTTTCGATTGGCGTAACCTGTGCTAATAAACCTCAATCTGATTGTCGACGATTGACAACCCCGAGAGTTCCAGCACGACCTGTTGAGCCATCTGTTTTCCATAATACGTGTGAACGCGGCCGTGCAGAATCAGCCCACCGTGATGGCTCAGGATCCTCAGGTCGCGCACCTGAGCGCCGAGTCGGCAGTGCAGGTGCACTGCCACCTGATGAACCAGCGCGTCGTCGTGATAATCGGTAGGCGGGGCGTGAAAGTGCATGGCGATCCCTCAAAAGATGCAAAACAGAAGTCGTGGTCCGATTCGACTGGTATTCAAACGGGTTCCCGGACGAACCGGAATTTCGATCGACAGCGCGGATAGTTGGCATGTCAGTTTACGGCACTCAAGAGCGCCCGCGCGGCGCCGCCACTTGGAAAAACTCGTCAAAACCTGCGGTACCCGTTGGCAGCGCCCTGTGCGAATTCGCGCCATTTCCCACACTGGCAGGTCGGGCTGCACTTGACGTGACCGGGGTGCAGCG
>JAJXXL010000561.1 GCA_021781115.1 Planctomycetota bacterium | reverse complement strand
TATTCGTCATTCGACCGCGTACCAGTGACCGATCTGATTCATCTTCCGGATCACAGATCCGTACGAATGCTCGAAGACAACGCGGCACTTCTTGCGAAGGTCAAGCCGCTCATTCCACGCCCTACCGAGCTATTGACACTCGACATCGGCAACGGTGTGAATCTGGACGCATGGCTGATCAAGCCACGGGATTTCGTTCCTGAAAAAAAGTATCCCTTGTTCGTATTTGTATACGGCGAGCCGGCCGGGCAAACCGTGCTGGATGACTGGAACGGTGGACAGCGACATACGATGTACCATCGCGCAGTCGCTGACATGGGTTACGTGGTCGTTTCGATCGACAATCGTGGCACACCGGCGCCCAAGGGAGCCGCCTGGCGACGGGCGGTCTTCGGGAGTCTTGGGCCTCTGTCGACGGAAGAACAGGCCGCGGGCTTGAAAACGCTGGCGAAGCAATGTCCTTACGTCGACCTGACTCGGGTGGGAATTTGGGGTTGGAGCGGCGGCGGCTCGAATACGCTGAACGCGATGTTTCGCAAGCCAGACCAATATCACGTTGGCATTGCGGTCGTTCCGAAACCTCAGACGCACCTCTACAACGCGGGTTACCAGGAGGTTTACATGCACATGCCGGAGGACAATTCCGAAGGCTATCGCCAGGCGGCGCCGATCAATTTCGCCGAGGGATTGCGAGGCAATTTGTTAATCGTGGTCGGCTCGGGCGAAACCAATACACACCTTGAGAACACCGAAGGAGTGGTCGACCGGCTCATCGAACTCGGTAAGCAGTTCGATTACATGGTTTACCCCAACCGGGACCACGGCCTTCGCGAGGGAAAGGGGACGCAGTCGCACCTGCGAATGCTGATGATCCGCTACCTGGTCGAGCACTTGCCGCCGGGACCGCGTTGAAATCGTGTCTCAGATCATTGATCCACCGATAAACGTCGCGACTCGATGCATCAGCTCGCTTGTGGCAGCCTTGGCTCAATTCGAAGACGAAGCTGCACTCAGTCTCGGAACCGCACCGGTCAGGTATCTGCCGGAGGTGATCCCCAGAAAGGTGAATCTTGCGCATTGAATCAAAACCGGCGAATACTCCCGCACACAATCGCAATCCTTCCTTTTCTTCCTCATTATGCCAGTTGGGCGGGTCCGCCCGAACATTCCTGATGCCAGGATGTATGTCACAAGGCACATCACGACGCTTGCCAAGGCAATTTGAAAATGAACCTTGATGCGATTCAAAACGAGCTGCGAAGGGCCGGCCTCGACGGCTGGCTGTTTTTCGACCATCATCTGCGCGATCCGCTTGCATATCGCGTGCTCGGCTTAAATATGACCGGACATGTTTCGCGCCGCTGGTACTATTTCATTCCCGCAGACGGCCAGCCGCGCGGCATAGTGCATCGGGTCGAGCCGTATCAGCTTGACACGCTGCCAGGTCAGAAAATTCTCTACTCCCGCTGGCAGGAACAAGAGTTGGCCCTGCGCCGCCTCCTCGCAGGCGCGCACACAGTGGCGATGCAATACTCGCCGCAATGTTCGGTGCCATACGTCGCGAACGTGGATGCCGGCACCGTCGAACTTATCCGGGGGCTCGGCATCGAGGTCGTGAGTTCCGCTGAATTGATTCAAGTGTTTGAGGCAAAGTGGACTTCCGAGCAATTCGAAATGCACCTCGAAGCCGGCCGGCGCGTGGACTTGATTCGAGAGGAGACGTTTGATTTCATCCGATCTGCCACGCGCGCCGGACAGCCCATCGACGAATATGGCGTTCAGCAGCTCGTGATGCGCCGCTTCGCCGAGTGCGGCCTGGTGACAAACCACCCACCCATCGTCGGCGTGAACGCCAACGCCTCGAATTCGCACTACAGTCCACCCGAGGGGGGAAGCTCGCCAATCCGCCGCGGCGATCTCGTGCTACTCGACCTCTGGGCGAAACTCGGTGCACCCGCAGCCGTTTATTATGACGTTACGTGGATGGCCTTCTGCGGCGATGACGTGCCGACCCCGATGCGTGAAGCTTTCGAGGTTGTCGTTGCCGCGCGTGACACAGGGATTCGCCTGGTACAGGAGGCCATGACTGCTGGACGCACCTTGCGCGGATTTGAGGTCGACGATGCCGTCCGCGGCTGCATTGAGTCGCATGGCATGGCAGAGTTCATCCGACACCGCACCGGTCATAGCATCGGGCAGGAGGTGCACGGAGTGGGTGCGAATATCGACAACTACGAGACGCATGACGATCGCTGCATAATCCCGTGGACATGTTTCTCGGTGGAGCCGGCGCTTTATTTTCCGCACTTTGGCGTTCGCACGGAAATCAACCTCTTTGTCGAAGAACGCAGTGCCCGCGCGACGGGAGAGATACAAAATGAATTTGTGCGGCTTTAGCAAACTCTACCTCGATTGAAACCGCTTGGTTTACAGCGAAATTCGAACACGGGTCCGTGATCAACCAATTCGATCCAGTGAACTCCAAACGCCGAGTGCATCAATGACAAACCAATGTTGGGCCGGGGTCTTCCCTGCCGTCACTACGCAGTTGAAGCAAGATCAGTCGCTCGATTTGCCAGCGACAGTACGACACCTGGAAATTCTCATCGAGAGTGGCGTGGCAGGCCTGATTGTTTGTGGGTCGCTCGGCGAAAACCAAGCGTTGGCTCCCTCTGAAAAGCTGGCTGTCGTTCGCTGTGCGATCGAAACGGCGCGTGGTCGTGTGCCGGTACTGAGCGGAGCCGCTGAGCCGAGCACGGCCCTGGCGATTCAATTCGTCCGCGACGTGACGCAACTCGGCGCCGATGGCATCATGTTGCTCCCGCCGATGAACTACAAGGCTGACCCGCGCGAGACGATGACGTTCTTTCAAACGGTCGCGGCGATGAGCGCGTTGCCGATCATGATTTACAACAACCCAATCAGTTACGCGAACGACATGACGCCTGCGATGTTCGCCGAGTTGGCTGAAGAAAAGAAGTTTATCGCTATCAAAGAAAGTTCGGGAGACCCACGCCGCATCACGGAGCTGCATAACGTTGTGGGAGATCGCTTTGCTCTGTTCACAGGCGTCGACGACCTGTTGCTGGAAGCCAGCATCCTGGGAATTGACGGCTGGGTCGCCGGCAGCGGCATTGCTTTCCCGAAAGAGAATCAACGCCTGTGGGAGCTGACGCGCGGCGGTCACTGGGATGAAGCGCGCGCATTGTATCGTTGGTTTCAACCACTCCTGAAGCTCGATACGCACGTCCACTTTGTGCAGTACATCAAGCTGTGTGAACAAGAGACCGGGCTGGGGGCAGAATGGGTCCGCGCTCCTCGGCTTCCCCTGGAGGGCGAGGAGCGCGAGCGCGTGCTCCAGACAATTCGCAATTCCATCCGAAATCGCCCGCATCTCAACAACGGAATTTGAATGGACAGAACATTGAGCCTGCTTTGAAAAACGCCTCGTCCGCGGGTGCGATCCGCTCAATCCGTTGAAAAAAGGGGAAAACGGCTCCTGAAAGAACTCAATTTACGGAGAGTTCGAAAATGGTCTTGATGAAAACGGCGTTCTTCCGCGATGCTGTGGGTGAAAATCGACCGCAGTTTACGGAAGGAACGCCACGATGCAGGATGCTATCAGGTTTGTGCCGTGCCTGTAACCGTACACGGCAGGGGGGGGCGCAGAGAAAGGCCACTCACTGTTCATACGCCTTCGACTCGACACGCTTTGCGGATCGGGTTCGTGAGCCTGAGCGAGATTAATCGCTAATCTGTTGGCCCCGCTCGCACTCCTAACCGCGACTGTTGCCCGGTCGCTGCCCGCCCACCGGTGTCGCCCACCGAATCGTTCCCGAATCGTTGCTTAAACGCGACTCGGTTCGCTCGCGAGTAACGCGGCCCCCGACGTTGCCCCGTCGAGCCGCGACCGTCAGGGAGTGGTTTTCATCGAACGACTGGGCCAGCCGTTACCGCTCCCTGACAGTCGCGGCTCGTTGTCGTCGCGCAACGTGCCGGCCCGCGCTCGCGCCCCACGCAGTCGGTCTCCTATGCCGGCGATGCGAAGGCGGCGCGACTTTGCGAAATTCCTTCGCGGCGTTTGCGGCCCCATTTTTTCGCATCCTGCCCCAGCGACGCGGGCGTGCCCGCCGATCGCCGAAACAACCTGCTGAACTCCGTCACCAGTTTCAGCCAGCCGTCATGCGTCACCGACAGTCGCTCCAGAATCGGCGCCAAGTCTGCCGGTATCGCGCCCCGCTTCTCCTGCTGGAGCTGGCGACCCGTCCAATCCAGCAATTGCAGATATTCGGCAAATGTCATCGCCAGGCACCCCTTGTTCGAGGCCCGTGCGGCAGGCACTGCGTTCACCGCGTTCAGACTCGCCGCCGACAACTCGAACGGACTCAGCCACTCCGCCGCCGGTCGCGCGCTTTGGCCTATACCGTGCCCCATGCCGTGCCGCGTGCCCTTTCGTGGCGAATCGCCCGGCCTTTGGCGCGCTCGCGCGCCCGGCGAATCGCGCCGTTCGTCACTGCCCGATGTCGTGGCGGTCATTTCCAACGGCAGCTCCAACCGCACGCTGCCAGCCGCCGCGTGCGTGCGAACCTGCCGCCCGGCGTCTTCCGTCGGCCCCTGGGCAGAGGCGTCCCTGTCGGGA
>JAJXXL010000467.1 GCA_021781115.1 Planctomycetota bacterium | reverse complement strand
CCGCACCATGACCGACCTGATGCAGCAACAGAAGCTGTTTGGCGGCGCGCTGGCCGTTGCACGCAATGGGCGACTGATGCTTTCACGCGGTTATGGATGGGCCGATGTGGCAGCGCGGCAGGCGGTACAGCCGGTTTCGCTGTTTCGCATTGCCAGCATTTCCAAACCGATTACGGCTGTTGCCGTGCTGCAGTTGGTTGAGCGCGGCAAACTCAAGCTGGATGACAAGCCGTTCGATTTACTGCCGTACGCCCGCATGCGCTATGCCAACGCCAAGCCCGATGCACGCCTGAGCCAAATCACCGTGCTGCAATTGCTGCACCATACGGGGGGGTGGTCGTGGGACAATTCGCCTGACCCCATGTTCCGCACCGTCGAGATCGCGCGGGCCCTGGGCAAGCGGCCTCCCGCCGGGCCACGCGACATCGTCCGGTACATGGCGGGGCAGCCGCTCGATTTTGACCCCGGCGCCCGGCATGCCTATTCAAATTTCGGTTATTGCCTGCTGGGGCGCGTCATTGAACGTGTTTCGGGCCAGGCGTATGAGCAGTATGTCCAGGAGCAGGTGCTGCAACCTCTGGGCCTGACCGATATGCGACTCGGAAAAACCCTGCTGGCCGATCGGGCCAAAAACGAGGTCCGCTACTACGAGGCGGGCGACCGCCGCGCGACGGCGGTCGTGGGACCGGATTTCGGCAAGCCCGTGCCGCAGCCCTACGGGGCGTGGTGGCACGAAACGCTCGACGCCCACGGCGGCTGGATCGCCTCGGCGGAAGACCTCGTGCGGTTCGCCGCGGCCTTCGACAACCCCGCACAGTGCCCCGTCTTGAACGCCGTGAGCGTCGCCTTGATGTTTGCCCGCCCGCCGGGCGCCGCCGGGTTCGAGCCCAATGGCGCGCCGAAGGAAGTATTTTATGCCTGTGGCTGGAGTGTGCGCCCCGTCGGCCCCGAGGCGGCCGGCCGGGCCAATCATTGGCACGCCGGCTCGCTTCCCGCGACGGCGACACTGCTGGTGCGCCGGTACGATGGGTTGATCTGGGCGGCGCTGTTCAACACCTGCAATGCCACGGCGCAATCAGAGCCGATTACCGCGATCGACGCGCGGTTGCACAAAGCGGCCGATTCTGTCGCCGGCTGGCCCGCCGGGGCGGCTCTCTACCCGGAAAAATGAACGGCCGACCGCTGACAACAGGCGGTTCGACCGGCCCTGCGGTCGCGGCGTCCACGGTGCGAGCGACTACCGCGACAACGCCGGCAGGCCGACGCGGGGGCACAAGGCAAGCACAGGGCATTCGGTACATCGCGGGCGGCGCGCCACGCAGATGCGACGGCCGTGGTGTATCAGCCGATGCGAAAAGTCGATCCATTCATGCTGCGGCAGCAAACGCATCAGATCGGCTTCGATCCGTTCGGGCGTGCTGGCGGCGGAAAGCCCCAGCAGGTTGGAAATCCGCCGGACGTGCGTGTCGACAACCACGCCCGTCGCCACTCCAAAGCACACGCCCAGCACGACGTTGGCGGTCTTGCGGCCCACCCCCGGCAGTGACACGAGTTCATCGACCGTCCGCGGAACATGGCCATCGAAGTTTGCAACGAGCTTTTGCGCCATGCCCCGCAGGCTCGCCGCCTTGGCACGAAAGAAGCCCAGCGAATGGATGATCTGCTCGACGTCGGCTTGTGCGGCCTGCCCCAGTTTCAGCGGTGTCGGATACCGGGCGAACAACGTGGGGGTGACGGCGTTGACACGCTCATCAGTGCACTGTGCCGAAAGAATTGTGGCCGCAAGCAATTGAAACGGCCCCTCATGGTGCAAGGCGCACACCGCATCAGGGTAGGCCCGTGCCAGGCGCCGCGCGATTTTGCGGGCGCGTGGTTTCTGGTCAACATCGGCCCCGTCAGATTCGGACCTGGGCATTTCAAACTTTCTGCGATTGGGCAAAACCACGATGGACAGTCGCCGCGGCCGGCGGTTAAATGAGAGAGACGGCTTCGCGCCCCGAGCTGCGAAACGCGTCGATTTCACCCCTCAAGGCGCCACGAGCCATGTCTCCCCAATACCCCGCACTTTACCTGGAGGGGTTGCGACTTTTCAACGAAGAAGACTTCTTCGAAAGCCACGAAGTGCTCGAAGAACTCTGGACCGACACCCTCGACGAACGCCGCAAATTTTACCAGGGGCTGATCCAGGTTGCCGTGGCCCTTTTGCATTTCGGCAACGGAAACCTGGGCGGCGCGCGAAAACTGTACACCACTTCCACCGCGTACCTGGCGGCGTACACCCCTCACTATGAGGGGCTGGACGTCGCCCGGCTGCTTACCGACTTTGAATTCTGCTTTCGTGAACTGCTCGACAGCCGCGAAACCTACCCCGCCCACGTCGAACTCCGCGACGAACGCATTCCCAAAATCACGATTCCCACCTCGGATCCCTCCGCATGAATTCGCAATTCGACCCCGCCGTGGAACTGACCGACTTTTCAGGGACGGCGCCGATTTTTCCACTGCCGCACGTCGTGCTGTTTCCACATCTGTCGCTGCCGCTGCACGTTTTTGAAGAGCGCTATCGGCAGCTTGCCGCCGATGTGCTGGCAGGCGAAAGGCTGATCGCCCTGGCCCTGTTGCAGCCCGGTTGGGAGCCGCACTACGACCAACGCCCCCCCACCCACCAGATGACCTGCCTGGGCCGCATCATCGCCGAAGAACGGCTGCCTTCAGGGCGGTTCAACATCGTCGTCAAAGGCGTGGCCCGGGCGGCGCAGATCGATGAACCCGCCACGGCCACCCCGTATCGGGTCGGGCGCTTTGAGATTTACCGAGACTTTTACGACCGCGCGCCATTGCACGACCGCGATCAGCGGCGGTGCGAACTCGTGCAGGCGTTTCGCCGCCTCTTTCCCCGGTTCCGGCACGACCCGATGTTTACGCAAATCATGGAAGCCGACATTCCGCTGGGGGTACTGTGCGACCTGCTGGCCAACGTACTCCGCATTGGCGCCGCGAAAAAACAGGAAATCCTCGAAGAACTCGAAGTCGACAAACGCAGCGACCTGGTGCTCGCCCTGGCACGCGACCTCGCAGCCCCCACTCCCGAAATCGAGCCAGACCGGTTCCCGCCCAGATTCAGCCTGAACTGAAAAAATTGTCAGGCGCCGGGGTCGATGCCCGATGATTGTCGGTGGCGAATCCGACTGGAGGGCGCGAGTTCGTAGGTCAGCGCGCCGAGCAGTTCGCCCCGCCGAACAGAATGGCAATCCAGGCAATTGCTGGCGGCCCGCAGCGAACCAACCATTCGAATCCGATCGGGCGTTTCCTCGACGACGACATCTTCGTCAGATCGCAGTTGTTCGAGCGCTTGTCGCTCAAACTCATCGAGGTGGCGCGTGCGAGCGGCGCTTAGTTCGTCCATGCGGGGCAGGTTCTGCGAGACGTACGCCACGGGAGTTTTGTGCTTCAACAGGCTGATCAGTTCGAGTCGGGCGACGCTCCACAGTTCCGGCGGCGGCCCGTTGCCACGGCCCAATGCGGGCACCTGGCCGAACTGATGGGGTTGAAAGCCCGCCACATGGCCGCGATCTTTCACAAAGCCGAACCGCTCGGCGTCCAGAAAATCGGCCTGCCCCGCGTCGTGCATCGACTGGAGTTCCATCACGGTGGGAGTCGCGTTCGCGGCGTCGGCCGGCACCGCGTTGGCCGCCAAATCGCGGCCAGAGTCTTCGTAGCCATCGGTGGCTGGCCGTGTCGGTTGCGGAACAGGCGCGGCCGGGGGCAGTTCAAGCCGTTTCTCACTGATGTGAATATGAGTCACACGAATGTCGCCAAACCCCGGGGCGAGCCCGAATTCGTGCTCGGTGCCGGTGTGTAAATCCTGTAGCATCGTTCTCCGGCTGCCCCCACCGCGAGAATCTGACCTTCGCCGTTCCGCTTCAACGAGCCGTTGCTCGGTTTTCGCGGCAAGATGGACCGCGGCCAGGTCAGGCCGGGCACGGTCGAGTTTCGGCGCCGCCGGTTCATAGGCCAGCCGGCCCGAAATCGACTGCAGCGGGTACTTTTCGCGCAACCGATCGTGCCGGTGATGGTCCGGTAGGCTGATCCAGGCGAGGAATCCATAACTCAACGCGACGGCCGCGACCGGCGCCCAGGCGGCCAGCCGCGCCCGGGCTCGAAACGGCAGGCACGCCAGCGTGAGCACCAGTGTTGCCAGCGATTGAAGCGCCAAGAAATAGAACGGGCTGGCGACAAATGCGAACATCAGCCACGCCGCCAGCAGGCAGACGCCGCCGGCGCCAAGGCGGCTCTTTGCCAGCCAGCGGAACATCGCCAACAGCCCCAGCGAAACGACAACCGAAACAATGATCGGAGCCATGACGTACTCCTTAGAAGTGAAATGCCGACAACAGGTGCAGGCGGGCCGAATGGCCGAGAAATGACCGCTGCGATGGATTATCGTTGATCGTCACGGCGACAGCAAGCTCGCCCTGCGTTGCGGCGTCAGGCTCGATTCGCGGGTACGATTTCAGTAGACTGCACGCCCTATGTTTGCCTTTGCCTTGCGAAACCTGGCGACCCGACCGCTCCGCACCCTGCTGGCCTTGTGCGGCCTGACAGTTGCCATTCTGGGCATGGTGGGGTTGTTCTCGGTCGCCGAGGGAATCGACGCCATGGTCGATTCGACTTTTGGCCGCATTCCGGGGCTGATTGTCATGCAGCCTGGGGCGCCGATTCCGTTGTTCTCACGGTTGCCCGCGAGCTGGGGCGATGAAATCCGCCGCGTGCCCGGCGTGGCGGTCGTCAGCCCCGAAGTCTGGAGCCGCGCGCACGTCGTCGAAGGCAAGCCCACGATCAGCCCGCCCCGGTTTTTATTCGGAGTCGACATCGCACAAGTGCTCAAGCTTCGACGCGGCGTCTACCGCGAGGCGGTGCAACAGGGGCGTTTTCTGGAAGCGGGCGATCAGGGCACCACCAACGCCGTGATCAGCCGGGCGATTGCTGACGAATTCAAAAAGACCGTGGGCGACGACCTGGTCGTCGATGGGCAGGTTCTGAAAATCGTGGGCATTTATCACTGCGGGTCGTTGTTGCTCGACGTGGCGATTCTGTTCGACGTGGCGCGGGTGCGCAGCATGGCCCGCATCGGCGAAGACACCGTCAGCAACTTTTACGTCGAACTCGAATCCGACAATGACCGCGGCCGGCTCGAAGCTGAAATCAAGGCCCTGTTTCGCGGGCGAACCCCCGACGCCTGGCAGCCGACCGGTTTGGCCGCGTTGGCGGCCGGAGGCGAAGCGCCCGAGCGCCGGCCGGTCGAGGCGTTCTTTTCGCGGCTGCACAGGGCGTTGAGCACGCCCGCCGCAGGCGGTTCTGCAAAGCGACCGGCGGCTGCCGCCGCGTCCAAACCCCCGGCCATGCCGCTGGTGGCTGCGGCGCGTTCGCCGGAGCTGCCCGTTGAAGTTCGCAGCGCTGCCGACTGGGCCGAAGAATTCAAGCGGTTCAGCGCCGACCTCGACATCTTTCTTCTGGTGATGACGGGCATCGGCATGACGATCGCCGTCCTGGGAATCATCAACACGATGCTGATGAGCGTCACCGAACGGTTCATCGAGTTTGGCATTTTGAAGGCCAACGGCTGGTCGCAGGGCGACGTGCTGAAGTTGATCCTCTATGAAAGCGGGGTATTGGGCCTGACCGGCGGCGTCGCGGGGGCGGCGCTGGGCTGGGCCGCCACTCAGGCAATCAACGCGAACTGGCCCACGCGGGTTCACTTGTACGCCGGGCCGAGGCTGCTGCTGTTCAGCGTCGGTTTCAGCACGCTCGTGGGGGTGCTGGGCGGGCTGTACCCGGCGCATCGCGCGGCACGGCTGTTGCCAATGGAGGCCATTCGGCGAAGCACGTAGTGCCGCCACCGACCCGGCCGAATTTATGCGAGCGCCGACTGCAACCGCGATTTTTCACCCCGCACCCCGCATTCGGCCATGTAGCGGTTCATCAGGTCGCGGCCTGCGGCGACATCGAGCGCGCCGTGGCGAATCAGCACCGCCGCCAACGCGCGCGGGTCTTCTTTTTGCAGAGCCAGCAGCGCAATGAGCTGTTGTTCGTCGAGGTACTCCAGCCCGACCGCTGTTTCGCCGAACCGCTTGGCCCCCTGTTGCTGCTCGCCAAGAACCAGCGAAACCTGTTCGGCGGTCAAGACGCCGTGGCGAATTGCAAGCTGACCGATTTGAACATGGTCGCCCGCGTATTCGGCCAGGGCGTTCGCGACGGCGGTCATTTCGAGCACGCCCAGACTGACCAGCCACCGGCTGAACCGGCGCTGCGTCGCCAGGTTAACCAATTTCAATTCGTGCTCCTCACCCAGTGGCTTGAACCGCGTCTGGTTGCGGCCACCGTGTTTGGCCTCGTACATCGCCTGGTCGGCGGCGGCGATGAGCTCGGCCCCGACTTGCGCATCGTCGCGACGGGGAATGGTCAGTGCGGCCCCCACGCTGACGGTGACGCGCACGGACTCGGCGTCGTTCGAGATTTCGAGGGTTTCAACTCGGGCGCGGATCCGCTCGGCGAGCCTCTGAATTCCGCTTTCCGTGGGTTGATTCACGAGCACCACGAATTCTTCGCCTCCATACCGGGCCACGGTATCGGCGCCGCGCACGACATCGCCGAGTTGTGCCGCGACGCGCTTAAGTACCAAGTCGCCGAACTGGTGCCCGTAGGTGTCGTTCAGGCTTTTGAAGCGGTCGACGTCAATGAACAGAATTCCCAGCGGCTGGGCCGAACGCCGGCAGCGCTGAACCTCTTTTTCAAGAGCCTGGTCGAAAAAGCTGCGGTTGAAGATCCGGGTCAGGGGGTCGTGCATGACCTGTTGCTGCAATTGTTCGTTCAACGACTCCAGTTCGCGGTTTTCTTCTTCGACGAGCTTTTGCCGACAGATCGCCTGTGTACTGGCGACATGCTCGCGCACCGCCATTTGGGCCAATTGGTCGTTGGCGCGGGCCATCAGGTCGGCGGGGTCGCCCAGGTCACTGGTATTGACCGAAAACATCGCGGCCGCCTCGTCAATGTGGCCTTTCATTTCGATCAGAAACGTTTCGAGCCGAACTTCGTCGAAGCCGTAGAACGCGGCTGTCAACTCGCGCAGGCGGGCCAATGCCAAACCCTGATTCGTCCCACCGAAGTAATCGCCCACCGAGGAACCGAGCGCTGCCGCCTGAACCAGTGCGTAATCGGCTGTGTCGCTGACGGCGGCGATCTCTTCGCGCGTGGCGTGGTGCAGCAGGCAGGCATGAATCAGCGGTTCGGGCAGCCCCCATTGGCGCATCAGATCGCAACCAATCTGCACGTGGCTGAACCCCAGTTGCTCGATTTCAATGTCGTGCAGATTTCGTTGCGACTCCTCGGCCGTTTTCAGCACAGCCGCATATTCGCCGGGAATAGTCTTGAGCATTGCCAAGCGGCCAATGTCGATCAGCAGGCCGGTCAAAAACAGCTCGCACCCCAGCCCCGACGGCGTCAGGCGGCCCAGTTTGTCGGTGGCCGTGGCCTGCACGACTGATTGCAGCCAGTACGCCGAGTAAAACTGCGCCATGGCCCCGCTCGACATGGCCCCCTGAACCAGTGAAAAGCTCAAAGCCAGCGACGTTACCCCGGTGGTGCCCAGCAGCGGCACCGCCCGGTCGATCGACGACACCTTCGACGAAAAGCCGAACACGGTCGAGTTCACCGCCTTCAGGATTTTTGCACAGATTGCCGGGTCGGTCTTGATCAGCGCGACAAGATCCTTCACTTCGCAGTCGGGGTTCTTCGACAGTTCGAGCAGTTTGATCGCGACAACCGGCAAAGTCGGCAGATTCGGCGATGCGGTGATTTTTCGTGGGTCGAGCATGGCGAATGTTCCTGCCTCGATCGGGAATCGCTGAGTTCGATGATTCCAATAAAACTGACCGTGCCGCCCGACGAAAATGGGCCGGCGCGGAGTCTATGAGAATATAGAACGCGAATTGCCCGCGCGCCCTGCAATCTGCAAAAATCACCCGACCCCCACGGCGGCGCCTCGGCTTTGCCGATTCACGAAGCACACCGACTCATTCGATTTCGACGACTTCGCCGGTTGTCGTGACTTCGACTTCGCGGATCTTGCCCGCCGCGTTTTTGCCGCGAATTTCGAAGATTTCCTGGCCGCCGTACGTACCCTTGTAGCAGGTTTCGAATTTCACATCGGGCAGGGTCTTTTGCGCGGCCTGCATCGCCGCCTCGGGAATCTTGTCGAGCGGAATGACCTCGTCATGGTTGACTTGGCTGCAACCGGCAGCCAGGGCGATGCCTGCGACAAGCGTTGCCCGCAGAATGTTACACATGCCAGCGTTCTCCGAACGGGGTTAATAACTGATCGTCACCACTTCGCCGCCGGCGCAGGTGGCCAGCATCAGGTACTGTTGATAGTTGATGCTCGAACTTAAAAACGAAACATGGCCGTCGGCGAACAGGAAATTGACGCCCGAGCTGCCGCCGTGCAGGCTATAGAACTGATTCACGTCGGAATTGGGGCTGCCCGGCCCGGCCCCTTCGCCGGCGTGGCCCAGTACCATACCCGAACTCGTTTCGGCGCGAAACCGCCCGATATTGTTATTGTCCGTGGGGAACAGAATTGCCCCGGTGACGGAACCGGCCCAGGTGGCCTCGCCCAAGAGGTGCGAGCGCTCGCCCACGGCAATCGTCTGCGAGGCGCCATCGGTAATATCGCGAAGACCGACTGCGCTGTTGCGAAAGAACAGGCCATTGCCATCGGGGCCCGGCTCGCCCAGGCCGTACATGCCGACGTAGTTCGACGACGCCACCTGGCAAATTTTCTGTTGGACCGCGCCCGTGGCGAAGTTCCTCGAAACGGCCCACCAGTTGGGCTGCATTCCGGCGTCGCTGGGGCACAATTCCGACGCGATCGTCGCCAGCCGCGGCGCGGCGTTTTGCACGCTCTCGACGGGCAGGCTGAAATTGATCTGGTTGTACAGGGGCATTTGGTCGAGGCAGGGCATTAGCAGGGCGGCCCAACCCCAGCCAGGGCCGGTGTCGTTGCCCGACGTGTCGAAGTTCGACACATAGCCTGGTGGAAACAGGCGATGCATGTCATGGTAATTCTGCAACGCCAGCCCGAGCTGTTTCAGGTTGTTGACGCACTGCGAACGCCGGGCCGCCTCGCGGGCCTGCTGCACGGCGGGCAGCAGCAGCGCCACGAGCACGGCAATAATGGCAATAACCACCAGGAGCTCAATCAGCGTGAACGCCGGCCGGCGCCCCGCGGTGATTCTGTTCATGTTCATTGGATCATGCTCGACCTATCGCCGGATTGGGTGCGAATCGCTGCGGCGCCAGCAGATTGTTTGACCATTGCAGCGCGATCGTAACAGACGCAGATGACGGAATTCTGTCGCGAAGATGAATTCCTTGTCATGTTGAGACGCCACACGGGCCGTGCCCGGCGGTAACATAACGGTTTGGCAGCATCCAGCGCCACCACCCGACGTTTCCGCAAATTGCGAAGCCAAGCGGGCGGGGTGCACGAGTAACAGTCCTGTTGGAACGAGTGCCGGTTGAACAATGCGCGTCCTGATCGTAGAAGACAATCGGGATTTGGGCCGGAATTTGCAGCGCGGTTTGCGCGAGCACGGGTTTGCCGTCGACCTGGCGACCGACGGCGCGGCCGGTCTGCAAATCGCCGTGGCGGGTGCGTACGACATCATGGTCCTGGATCGCATGTTGCCGGGCCGCGACGGCCTCGAATTGCTCAAGCAGTTGCGGCGGGAAGGTGTCCATGCTCCGGTCATTTTTCTGACGGCCCGCGGGGCCGTCGACGAACGGATTGCCGGCCTCGAAGCGGGCGCCGACGATTACCTCGTGAAGCCGTTTTCCTTTGCCGAACTGCTCGCCCGGATGCGCGTCGTGCTGCGCCGCGGTCAGGAGGCCCGGCCCGCAGTGCTGCAAGTCGCCGATTTGTCGCTCGACCCCGTCACGCAAATCGTCGAGCGCGGCGGCGTGCGAGTCGACCTGACCGCAAAACAGTTCGTCCTGCTGCATTACCTGATGCGTCACGCGGGCCAGGTCGTCAGCCGGGGCATGCTGCTGGAGCACGTCTGGAATTTTGAATTCGACGGCTTGTCGAATGTGGTCGACGTGCACATCAACCGGCTGCGCAACAAGCTCGACCGGGGGTTCGATCATCCCCTGATTCATACGCTGCGGGGGGTGGGTTATGTCCTGCGCGACGGGTAATCGCCGCCGGCCCGGGTTGCGATTGCGGATCACGCTATGGACCATCAGCGTGCTGGCGGCGGCGCTGGGGGCCGGGTTCGTGTGGGTGCAGCAGGGTTTGCGCAGTGTGCTCGAATCGCGAAACGACTTGTTTCTGGAGCGCAAGGGGGCCGAACTGGCCGCCGCGGCTCAGCAATCGCACGGCGGGCACACCGATTTGCACGACGAAATTGAGCGCGAGGTCGAAGCCTACGCCGACGCCGGGCTTGTCGTCATCAGCCGCAACCCCGCCGGGTTGGAGTTGCGGCCCGCCACCGGGTGGGCCGAACACCTGGCTGAGGCGTGCGCCGAACTGGTCGAGCCGGGTTCGCCGGCCACGGTGCACATTCCGGGCAGAACCGGCGCGTTTCGGGTGCTGCGCGTCATGGTGCAGCCTCAAAGCGCTGCAGCGCACCCGCTCGACCTGGCATTGTCGCTCGACGAAACCGAAGCGGTGTTGACGCAATTCAACCGCCGCGCCGTGGCCGGTTCGCTCGTGTTCCTGTTGATCGTGGTTGCCGGCGGGTGGGGCCTGGCGCAGCAGGCGCTGCGGCCCGTGGCACAGAGCATCGAGACGGCTCAGGCCTTGAACCCCGCCGATCTTTCAGCCCGCCTGCCCCGTTCCGGTGCAGGCGACGAGCTCGATCGATTGGCCGAAACCATCAACGCATTGCTCGATCGGCTGGCAAGCTACCACGCCCAGGCCGCCCGATTCACCGCCGATGCGTCGCACGAGTTGCGCGGCCCGCTGGCGGCAATTCGGGCCGCGATCGACGTGGCGGTGCAGCAGCCGCGGTCGGCTGACGAATATCGCGATTTTCTGGGCGACCTGGGTGAACAATGCGACCGCCTGACCGCCCTCGTCAATGGCCTGCTGCTGCTGGCGCGGGGCGACGCCGGGCAGATCGAACTCCGCCGCGCACCGATTCGACTGTGCGACCTGGTGCGCGACGTGGTCGAAATGTATCACCCCCTGGCAGAAGAACGGAGCGTGCGGCTTGAGCAACGGGGCGACGCGGCGGCAATCGTCGAGGGCGACGGACAGTTGTTGCGGCAACTGATCAGCAACCTGGTCGATAATGCGATCAAGTTCAACCGCCCCGGCGGTCGCGTCGCAATTTCCGTTTCGGCAGAGCCGGCCAACGTCACGGTGACGGTAGCCGATACCGGCGTGGGCGTGCCGCCAGAACATATCGAGCACATCTTCGAACGGTTCTACCAGGCCGATTCGGCGCGGTGTTCGGCGGGCAGCGGGCTGGGCCTGAGCATTTGCCACTGGATCGTGGCCGCACACGGCGGCACGCTGCACGTTTCCAGCGAACCGGGCGCGGGCAGCGCGTTTACGGTCACGCTGCCCGTCGGCTCGTAATTGCGCCGCACGACGGCCGCGCGGCGACGATTGAAAACGGCCCGGCGTTGTGTTAGGGTTCGGGCCGGGCCGGCAGCGCCCGGCAGCCGGCAAATGCGGCTGGAATTGAATCGCGCGGCGAGGTTTTCACAGAGGGTTCCATGCATAAAGTGACATTAATTCCCGGCGATGGAGTCGGCCCGGAAATTGCCGAAGCGACGCGAAAGTGCGTCGACGCCACCGGGGTGAAAATCGACTGGGACGTGCAGGAGTGCGGCATCGAGGTCATTGAGCGCGAAGGCAAGGTTCCCCAGCGCGTGCTGACGTCGATCAAGGCCAATCGAGTGGCGCTCAAGGCGCCGATCACCACGCCGATCGGCAAGGGTTTTCGCAGCGTCAACGTGTACCTGCGGCAGGAACTGAACCTGTATGCCTGCGTGCGGCCCTGCCGGAGCTACGTCGGCGTGCGCAGCCGGTATGAAAATGTCGATCTCGTCGTCGTCCGCGAAAACACCGAAGACCTGTACGCAGGGGTCGAATTTGAGGCCGGGCTGCCCGCCACGGTCGAGTTGCTGAATTTCATCAACAAAATCGCCACGGGCAAGAAAATCAGTTCCGGCCCGAACACCACCGGCATCAGCATCAAGCCAATGTCGTTCGAGGGCACGCGACGGATCGCGGCCTACGCTTTCGATTATGCGATCAAGCATCGGCGAAAGTCGGTCTGCTCGGTTTCGAAAGCAAACATCATGAAGTTCACTGACGGGCTGTGGTACAAGGAAACGCGGGCCGTCGCCCAGGCGTTCGCTGCCCGGTTTGAAGACAGGTCGCTGGCCGAGGGCGTTCATGCCGACGCCGAACTCGCTGGCAAGGTTCCCAACACAAACGGGGCGATCGAATATACCGAGCGCCTGATCGACAACATGTGCATGCAACTCGTGCAAAAGCCCGAGCTGTACGACGTGATCGTGTTGCCCAACCTGTATGGCGACATTCTCAGCGACCTGTGCGCCGGGCTGGTCGGCGGTTTGGGCGTGGCGCCGGGGGCCAACATCGGCACCGAGGCGGCGATTTTTGAAGCCACCCACGGCAGCGCGCCAAAATACAAGGGCCAAAACAAAGTGAACCCCACAGCACTGATCCTGTCGGGCAAACTGATGCTTGAACATTTGGGTGAAACGGCCGCGGCCGAAAAACTTGAACGCGCCGTGCAGGCGGTCATTGCCGAGGGGAAGGACGTCACCTACGACATGAAGCTTGATCGCAACGACCCCACCGCCGTGGGCACGCAGCAAATGGCCGAGGCGATTTGCCGGAAAATGCGGTAACGCCGCGGCCCCGTCGCCGGTTCGCGGCCGGTGCGATCGCTGTTAGCGATTTGCAGCCGTCATTTGCCCGCGTCGTTGGCTGGCTTCGATTTTCAGCCCGCGAAAACGGCTCTGCGTGGTGTATGCCTGACGACTTCTATCGCCAGCTTGTATCGGGGTCGCGCCGCGGGCCGGTCAGCGCCTTGCTGCGCGGCGGGCTGCAGTGCGCGGCGCTCGGCTACGGCCTTGGTGTCGGCCTGCGCAACCTGGCGTATGACGTGGGACTGCGGCGGGTCGAGCGGGCTGGCGTGCCGGTCATCAGCCTGGGGAACATTACCGCGGGCGGCACCGGAAAAACCCCTCTCGCGGCGTTTGTGGCCCGCTGGTTTCGCACGCGGGGCGTGCGCGTTTGCCTGTTGAGCCGGGGGTACGGCGCGGCGCGGGGGGCGGCCAATGACGAGGCGCTGGTTCTTGAGCGGCAATGCCCCGACGTGCCGCACCTGCAACACCCCGACCGCGTGCGCTCGGCCAGGATCGCCGTTGAAGAACTCGGCGCACAATTGCTGATACTTGACGACGGCTTTCAGCATCGACGACTTGACCGCGATCTCGACGTGGTGCTGATCGACGTGCTTGCTCCCTGGGGCTACGGGCGGTTGCTGCCACGCGGCCTGTTGCGCGAACCGCGTTCAGGCTTGCGGCGGGCCGACGTGATTGTCCTGACCCGCGTCAACCAGTCTACCACCGCCGCCGTGCAGGCCCTCGAACGCCAGCTTGCCCCGCTATGCCCGGCGGCGCCGATTGTCAGCGTCGCATTTGTGCCGACCCGATTGGTGAACGCCTCAGGCGACGAGTGCGAATTAGTCGAGCTGGCTGATCTGCATCTGGCGGCTTTTTGCGGTATCGGCCATCCGGAGGCATTTGCAATGACTTTGGCGCAGGTTGGCCTGTTGCCGGCTGACTGCCGTACCTATCCCGACCATCACCGCTACGCGCGAGAGGATATCGACGGCCTGCGCCAATGGAGCAATTCGTTGCAAGCCCAGGCGCTGGTGACGACGGAAAAGGATCTGGTAAAAATCGGCGTCGACCGTATTGGCGCCACGCCGCTGTGGGCGCTCGAAATTGAAGCGCGGGTTGTCAGCGGGGAGGAGTTGCTCGAAAAGAAGCTGGCCGCGGTCTTGCGCACTTTGCCTGATGTTGGGTCGGCCGCTGAACAATCCTGAAGAAACGGCAAGGCCGATTCTCGCGATTATAACACTTATTCCGGTGGCAACGATTGCACAAACCAGCAGGGTTGTCTAGACTTCGGGGGTCATGATGATGCTTCCGGTGCGCGGGCCGTTGGGAATCAGGCGACGCAAGTCGCAGGGACTACATTCCTTTAATTGACCGGCGAAAGCGAAATCCGGAATTCAGGCTGGGTGATTTGCCGAGAGAAGGTCTGCCCGACGAGACGATAAATCGAAACGCCGCCCGGTTTCCGAGTGAAGCGTTTTGTCTCGTCCGAGACCATGATCAGCCGGAATGTGTAACGCATTCCGGTCTCGCAGTTTTACACCCGGTTCCACTTCGATCAACGTTTCAGTCATGGAGTATCAACGATGAACGACGGCCTTGCCGATCGCCCACGCAATGGATTGTTCAAAAAACCGAGCATCTGGGGTACGGTGTTACTGGGAGTGCTGGTTTGCGGATCCTGGCGTTCCGACGCGGCGGATGACGCAGCCGTTGCCCACGGTTTGCGTGGAATTCTGCCTGCCGAAGTACCCGCCGAGTTTTCCGAAATTATTGCCACGCTACCTGAAAACTGGCAGAAATGGGGCGAAGGCCTCGCGGCAGAACTCACCGATTTGTACGAAAAGACTGACGCCGATGTGGCCACCCAGCGCAAGACCCTCGCGGCGCTGCGTGCCCGCCTGAAAACGATGCAAACGTCGCTGGCCGACCCCCGGTATCGTTCGATTTTCGACAGTTTGATCATGCTTTCCGGCCAGTTGTCGCGGCGTGTCGACCTGGCCGAAGCGGTGTTGGATACGACCGAAATCACCCCCGAAGCCCGGGCCGCATTGCGGGCCGAAGCCCAAACCAGCCTGCGGCGAGCGGCCCAAGCCCTGGCCGATTACTTGGGCGGGATTCAATTAGGGGCCGGCTGGGCGAGTTACGTGCAGGTGCAGGCAGTGTCAGCTCTCGCGACCGGCAACGCCGACGCCGCGAAAACGGTTGAATTGCTGACAGCCGTGCAGGCGAAATTTCGCGACAAAGGCAAGTTGGCCGACCCGAATGCCCGCGAATTCCTGACACGCCCCCTGTTCGCGACCTACGAGCAGGCGGTAAACCGCAGCCTCGATCTTGAAAAACGCCGCGACGTCGCCGCCAACAGTCCTGAACTGCGGGCCACGCTGGGCGAACTGGTCGCTGCGCTCGAGCGCTATGAACTTTCAAACGGCAAGGCCGACTCGGCGGCGGCCCGCAAGGCCTACGACGCGGCGCGGCAGCTTGCAGCCGACGGCGGCGACCGGCTGGTGCAGGTGCTGCGCACTGACTTCATGAATTACAACCTGCGCGTCACGGCCACCGAGGCGTTTCTAAACCGCTTCGTGAAGAAGCACATGGAGGAACAGGGTCCGGTAAGCGATGTGATTCTGGGCGTTCCGGTGGCGGGCACGCAGCGCACCGACACCGACGTCAGCCTTGACCTTGTTCCCAGCCCGAACCAGGCGCGATTCGACATTACGGTGAACGGGCACGTCAACTCCAGCACTCAGGGTATGGCCCAGCAGGCGACGATTTATACGCAGGGCAACCATTACTTCACCGCCACGAAGGAAGTCGTGTTCGACGGCGACAAATTCGCCACGCGACCGGCCAGGATTTCGGTGCGCGCCAACAACACGACGACCGGCGCCCAGACGAGTTACAGCGGCGGGTTGTTCGGTGGCATGGCCGACCGCATCGCCATGCGCGAAGCCGAGGCCCGGCGGGGCGATTCTGAAGCAATTGCCGCCAGCCGCGTGCAAGACCAGGTTTTGCCGAAGTTCAATCAGGAAGTTGACAAGGAATTCAACGCCAGCAGCCCTGCCACCCGCGAACTGCAAGGCAAACTGAACGCGCTCCGTGAACTGGGCCTGTTTCCTGACGCCCGCGCGCTGGTGACCTCGAGTGACCACCTGTATGTCGTGACCCGGCTCATGAATGCCGAAGAACTCGGCGGCACGACGCCCAGTACGGCACTCGCCTATGGCCCGGGCCTGACTGTTCAGGTTCACGAAAGCGTCGTCAACAACAGCCTCGATCGCATGGACCTCAAAGGCAAGACGCTGGCCGGCGACGAACTGGCTGGCGAATTTGAAAAGCGGCTCAGCACGCTGCTGGGGCGGCCTGTCAAACTGCCGGCGGCGCCCGCTGAACCCGATGCCGACAAAGTCCCGCTGACGCTGATCTTCGACGCCACCGACCCGATTCGAATTCGCTTTGACAAAGGCTTGCTGTATGTCATCGTGCGGGCGGCTTTCAAGCGCAACGGCGAGGAAATTCCCGCCCAGACAATTACTGCGCAAATCAAACTGTCGATCAAGGGCGACAAACTGATCGCCGAACGCAGCGCCATCGAGGTGTCGCCCGTCGTTCGACCAACGGGCGGCGGCATCGCCCAGCAGATTACTCGCGCGGGCGTCATCAAGAAGAAGTTCGAACAGGCACTGCCCGTTCGCGAGTTTGATCGGTCGATCGCCATCACACGCGACAAAAGCACGGTGAAGACCTCACTGACGCAAATCCTCGCGCTCGACGGTTGGATGACGATTCTGTTCCAATAGTTCGAATTTCTGATCAGGCGTGCACATGTTTTAAACGCCCGCAGAGAATTCCCTCTGCGGGCGTTTTCTTTTGGACCGTCTGGCCCGCGATTCGCTGCACGGCCGCAGCGGCAACTGATGGTCACCCCGCAAAATGACGATAGGGTAAGGCATACCATCTGTCTCATTCGTGCGGTGTCGAAATGGTTGCCATACGAACGGTTGCCGTCTGAATGATGTCGCTTACTGCTTCCTCCGGTTGTTCCCGTACCGCTGCGCCGGTAAGCTGGTCGCGCGATCGGAATGCGCGCACTCCTGACTACGAACCGCTGGCATTTGCCGGTGCCGGCGCATTTTGCGATGTCTGGCAGGTGCGTGAGCTGGCAACGGGCGCCGTTCGGGCACTCAAGCAACTTCGCCCCGAGCACGAAGTCCAGCGCGTGGCGCGGCAACTGCTCGAAAACGAGGCCGAAGCCGGTCGGCGGCTGACCAGCCCGCACATCGCCCGCGTCATCGAAGCCCGGCTGGAAGTGGCGCCCCGGTTTCTGGTCATGGAGTGGCTGACGGGGCAAACGCTGGAACAATTGCTGGCTGCACGCGGCGCGCTGCCCTGCCGGCAAGCGCTGTGGGTCGCCCGCCAATGCGCCCAGGGCATGGCTGACCTCGCCGCCGCCGGGCTGGCCCATGGCGATGTCAAGCCGACCAACATCTTTGTCGAATGCTCCGGCGTCGTGCGGCTGATCGACCTGGGGTTTGCCCGACCGGTCGAGCCGGCCGCGACGGCCGACCGCCTCTTGACAGGCACGCCCGAATACCTGGCGCCCGAATCCCTGGGCGGCGAGTTTCGCCCACCGATCGAAAAGGACATCTACAGCCTGGGCGTGGTGTTGTACCGCATGCTCTGCGGGCGACTGCCGTTTGTCGGCGACACTGTCGAGGATGTGTTGCGCCAGCAGCAGCAGGCAATTCCGCGCGACCTGCGCCGCGCCGCCCCGCACGTCCCGCGGGAAGTCGCCGATTTAACGACCCGACTGCTGGCCAAGCACCCGCTCCGTCGTGGCGATGGGCTGCCGCACCTCGTGCACGACCTGGCCCGGTTGGAACTGGCGGCATTCGCCGCCGTGGCGCACTCTGGCGACAGGCCGCCGCGCATGGCGGCGATGGACGACGCGGCCCTGGGTTGATTCAGACGCATGCGTGTGCGATCGGCGAAGCAGCGTACACACCCACGTCTTGCAGGCCGGCGCTGGCCAGGCGGCACGCAGTCGAATTCCTGCACTCAATTCGCTAAGATCGGCAAAGGGGGTGTCTGCCGACGGGCCGAATGGGCTTGAGGTCAGGCGTCGCCCGGCGGCAAAGACGACCCCGAAATTCCGCGGAGAAGCACGTGCCCGAAAACCTGCAATCGGTGATCGGCTCGCTTGAAACAGCGATGCTCAATGTCCTGCTGGGAAAGGCCACGGCCATTCGCCTGGCTGTTGTCGCGCTGCTGGCAGAAGGCCATTTGCTGATCGAAGACGCGCCCGGCGTTGGAAAAACAGTGCTCGCCAAATCGTTGGCGCGGCTGCTGAACTGCCAGTTTCGCCGCCTACAATTCACGCCCGATCTGCTGCCCAGCGACATTCTCGGGGCCAGCGTGTTTCTGCCGAATCGGGGTGAATTTGAATTTCGCCCCGGGCCGATCTTTACCAACGTGCTGCTGGCCGATGAAATCAATCGCACGAACCCGCGAACGCAAAGCGCGTTGCTCGAGGCAATGAGCGAAGGCCAGGTTTCAATCGACGGGCAGACGCACAAACTGTCCGCGCCGTTTTTCGTCGTGGCCACGCAAAACCCGTACGAGTATGAAGGCACCTACCCGCTGCCCGAAAACCAGCTCGACCGTTTCATGCTGTGCATTGAAGTCGGGTACCCCGCGCGCGACATCGAACGCCAGGTGCTGGCCAACCACCGCAACGGCGAACCGCTCGAACGTTTGACCCCCATTCTCGATGTCGCCGAACTGCGAGAGGCGCAGCATGCG
>JAJXXL010000424.1 GCA_021781115.1 Planctomycetota bacterium | reverse complement strand
TTCAGGCCGTATCCCAGGAGCGAAAGAACTCATCGGCCTCACGCATGAATTCGAGGTCAAGGGTACGCAGTGTTCCCACCGCTTCGGCCAAGGCGAAACTTACGATTTGCATTCCGCGCAACGCCACCATCTTGCCGTATTCGCGGTTCAACACCAGCCGCGCGGCGTGAATGCCCAGCCGCGTGCCAAGCACCCGGTCATACGCGCTAGGCGGGCCGCCGCGCTGCAGATGGCCGAGTGTCACACAGCGGGTTTCGATGCCGGTACGGTTTTCGATAATGTCGGCGATCGTTTGCCCCACGCCGCCCAGTTTCTCGTGGCCAAATTCGTCGACCTCGTGAGACTGCGTAACCTTGCCCTGTTGCGGAAGCTTGGCCCCTTCACTAACGATGATCAGCCCATACAGCTTTCCCTTGGCCCGACGTTGCGACAGCACGTCGCACATCCGGTCAAGGTCGACTTCGATTTCAGGGATCAGCGTAAAATCGGCAGCCGTGGCAATGCCCGAAAAACAGGCAATCCAGCCGGCATTGCGACCCATTGTTTCAATGACCATGACCCGACGGTGCGATTCGGCGGTGGTTCGCAATCGGTCGACCGCCTCCATCACGATGTTAATCGAGGTGTCGAATCCGAACGTAAAATCAGTGCAGCTCAAGTCGTTGTCGATCGTCTTGGGTACGCCGACGACTGGCAGCTTGAACTGGTTGTACAACTTGTTGGCCACGCCCAACGTGTCGTCGCCGCCAATGGCCACGAGTGCCGAAAGATCGAGCCGCTTAAACGTATCCATCACCCGCTGGGCATCTTCGACACGTTTGTAGGGATTTGTGCGCGACGAGCCGAGAATTGTTCCCCCGCGCGCGATGATTTCGTCGGTTTCCTGGGCTTTCAAGGGCATGAAGTTTCCCTCAATGGCGCCGCGCCAGCCTTCAAGCAGGCCGATACATTCGCCACCCCCATTGTGAATCGTACGCACCACGGCGCGAATCACGGCATTCAACCCCGGACAATCTCCGCCGCCAGTCAAAAGCGCTACTCTCATCGGTCGTGTTCCCGTTCTGGTTGTGTCATCGTCGGCAGTAAGACCCGCTCGATGAATGTTGTATCGACTTGGCCGTTCCGAAATGCCTCAAGTCTCGAGATTTTTCGCAGCAGAGGAATCGTCGTCTTGATTCCCTCGACCATAAACTCATCCAACGCGCGTTGCAAACAAGCGATCGCCGCCTCGCGCGTCGGCCGATGCACGATCAATTTGCCGATCAGCGAATCGTAGTTCGGCCCGATCGTGTACCCTTGGTAAACGTGCGAATCGAACCGCACGCCGGGCCCGCCCGGCAACCGCAATTGGGTAATTGTTCCCGGAGAGCCGCGAAAACCTTGCGCCGGGTCCTCGGCGTTGATCCGCACCTCGATTGCCGCCCCCCGGCACGGAATCTCCGACTGTTTGAAGGGCAGCTTTTCACCGGCGGAAACACGAATCTGGCTTTGCACCAGGTCAATCCCCGTGACCAGTTCACTGACAGGGTGTTCGACCTGAATGCGGGCATTGACCTCGATAAAATAATAATTATCGTCCTGGTCGACGATGAATTCTACCGTGCCGGCGTTAGTATAGTCGGCCGCCTTCACCAACCGCACCGCCGCCTTGCACAACTCTTCGCGAACAGATTTGGGCAGCGTCGATGAGGGGCTTTCTTCGACAAGTTTCTGATGTCGCCGCTGCAGACTGCAATCGCGCTCCCACAGGTGAAACGCATTGCCATGGTGATCAGCGAGAATTTGCACCTCAACATGCCGCGGCCGCTCAATATACTTTTCAAGATACACGCCGCTGTTCTTGAATGCTTTTTCGGCTTCGACCGCGGCGGCTTTCAGCCCCGCCTGCAATGAAGCCGGGTCGGTGGCAACGCGCATGCCCTTGCCGCCGCCCCCCGCCGTCGCTTTGATCAGCACGGGGTACCCGATTCGATCAGCGACAGCGACCGCTTCAGACTCGCTGTTAATCAACCCGTCGCTGCCGGGCACCAGTGGAACCTTCGCCTGCCGCGCGATTTCCTTGGCACTGACCTTGTCGCCCAGCTTCTGCATCGCCTCGTGCGACGGACCAATGAATTCTATGTCGCAACTGCGACAGACCTCGGCAAAATGGGCGTTTTCCGAGAGGAAGCCGTACCCGGGGTGAATTGCCTGCACATTACCGATTTCCGCGGCGCTGATGATCCGATTGATCAGCAGGTAACTGTCGGTCGCCGCCGCCGGGCCAATGCAATAAGCTTCGTCTGCCAGCGAAAGGTAATAGGCGCCGCGATCGGCCTCGCTGAAAATGGCAACCGTTTCGATACCCATTTCCTTGCACGCACGAATCACGCGCAAGGCGATTTCGCCTCGATTGGCCACCAGTATTCGCTGAAACATATTCAGATTCGCTTTGCTCGTTCGACAAATCCGTATGACGCCGACGCGGGCCACACCTAAATAACTCGGGCGATTGATCGACCTCTCCGCTGCGCTCCACGCCTGGCGCCGCACCCTTCACCCGCCGCCCCACGCCGGCTGATCAACCAAGGTGCGAATAGATCCGACGCTGCCGCCGCGCACGCGACGACCGGGCGCACGGGCAACGCCACCAACTCTGCGGCAGCAGGTTCAAACATCGCTAACCCAGCCGGACGCGGAACAACGGCTGCCCGTATTCGATGGCATCGCCGTTTTTGGCCAGAACCTCGGTAATAGTTCCGTTGACCTCCGCCGGAATCTGATTGAAGACCTTCATCGCCTCAATGATGCATACGACTGTCTCGGGGTTCACCCGCGAACCCACTTTCACAAACGGCTCATCGCCCGGCCCCGTCGCCGCGTAAAACGTACCCACTGTAGGGCTTTTGATCGGCACACCGTCGTCGGCCTTTGCAGAGGCGGGCGCGGTCGGCGCAGGGGACGCCGGTATGGGCCCCGGCAGGGGCAGCGAAACGCCCGAATAGGCGGGGGGAGACACCATTTGCATGACTTCGGTCGGCCCACGCCGCATCTGCCAGCGCTGGTCGCCTTGCCGCAGGTCGATTTCCGTCAGCCCGTGCTGCTCCATCAGTGAAATCAGCTCGCGCAACTTCGCCATGTCGAATGGTTCGTGGCTTCCCGATTTTTCAGCCGCCATATCTTGATCGCTTTCCAGCCTGTCGGGCAGTTCCCGTCGAGCAAGGTCTGACCGAACCAAGGCTTCGCCCGAAAATGGGCAAAAAACAAGCCTGTGCGCCAACCTAACGCACCGCAAGGCACGCCGCGCAGACAGCACAGGAACCCACGTTATTGAATGATCGACTGTTCGAACTCTTTAGGCGTCGAAGTCAGCACTTCGCAGCCGGTGCGCGTCACCAGCACGTCGTCTTCAATTCGCACGCCCCCCCAGCCTTCAAAATAAACTCCCGGTTCAACTGTCATGATCATTCCCGGCTTCAATTCTTCCGTGCTGACCGCGTTAAACCGTAGGCCTTCATGAATGTCGAGCCCGACACCATGACCCAAACCGTGGTTGAAATGTTTGCCAAACCCTGCTTCATCGACAACGCGGCGAGCGGCCGCATCGACGTCGCAACACCGGACTCCTAGCCGAATCGCCGCAATGCCAGCAAGCTGGGCATTCAACACAACCCTATACAATTTTTCAAGTTTGGGCGAAATCTTACCGGTGACCAAAACACGCGTCAAGTCACTCTTATAGCCCGACGTGGCACTCGCGCCCCAGTCGATCAGTACAAAATCGGCTTCTGAAATCCGGCACGAAGTTGGGCGGGCATGAGGCAACGCTGCCCGCGCACCCACGGCGATAATCGGCGGAAAGCTGGCTCCCCTGGCCCCAAACTGTCGCATCGAATATTCCAGATTATTCGCCACTTCCAGTTCGCTCAACTCGCCGCGAAGTTCGGCACGCAGCACTTCAAACCCTTTTTCGGCCTGCCGCACCGCCTTGCGAATTTCAACCAGTTCTTCGGCATCTTTGATTAACCGCAACTCTTCGACCGCCCCGGCCACCGGAATCAGCGTTTGCGATTTGAGCGCGGCGGCCAGTTTTTCGTGCTCGGCGACCGTGAGGCTCTCGCTTTCGACCCCGAGTTTTTGCACGCGCGCCTGGCAGATCACGCCTGCAGTCGCGGCAATCGTCGATTCCTTTTGACTGCGAATACACCTATCGAGCCCGGGACATTCCTTGCCGATTTGCGTAGTATACCGCCCGTCGCTGATCAAGACCGTCGCCGCTTTCGAAACCAGCAAAAAACTGTCGTCTCCCGAAAAACCGGTCAGGTACGTCACGTTCGTGAAATTCGTCACCAGGAGCGCATCGGCTCCCGTGCCTTTCAGCCCATGCAGTAGCTTTTGCCGGCGGGCGGCAAAGCGGTCGGCAGCCATGGTTCCTCCATAACGGCGGGAATTTGAATCGGTGTTAGCACGAAACTCTGTGCAGCGATTGTCGGTCCGGTCGAGGATCACCCCATCCGCTACGATCAAGCTGCTCTGTTTGCGCCGCATTTCTCTGGGCCTGAACAGTTCGACCCCATCCAGCAGGAGCTATCTCCGTAACAGACTGCGACAGTCATTGCAAGCGTCGCGCAGAGATTCGCAACCGCAGTCAACCCCCAAAAATCGG
>JAJXXL010000408.1 GCA_021781115.1 Planctomycetota bacterium | reverse complement strand
GTGTTCAAACGACCGGCCGGTAAACGCATCCTTGCCGCACAGAAACGCCCGGCGGACGCACCGCGCCACGCAGTGATACACGCCCACTTCGGCTGTCGCCACAATTTCGCGCCGAGCATATGCAGGCATGGGGGCCCCCACTGAAGCAAGACTGAGAATTTGATAAATCGCGACGAATTATGTGTGTGCAGTTAAGGCGTGAAAAAACGGTTCAATCGCGACATGAGATTATTCCGTGTGCGATTGCTCTTGTGGCTGGCATGTCGCAAAACGTTGACGTTGGCCAGCCAACAGCGGTCTGTACAGCGCCGGAGCAATAAACAAGTCGAATAATTAAACCGTAATCCAAGGCATCAGAACATTATCGAAGTGCCGCGTGTCCGTCAATAACGATGGATGTCTTAATAAATTCTGGGCGGTGTTGAAACGGGGGGGAGGGGGGGGTAGAGTGAGATGCGTTTGCGGCGCAGCCAGTTTTCCAAAAGAAGGCCGTTCATGAAAGTCGTCGTTACCGATTACACTTTTCCGACATTGGATATCGAGAAGCAGATTCTCGAACCGGTCGGTTGTGAAATAGTCGCCGGTCAATGCAAAGAGACGGCCGGGTTGATGACGCTGGTGAGCGATGCCGACGCGGTGATTACTCAGTTCGCGCCGATCAATGCCGAGGTTATCGCAGCCATGAGCCGTGCACGCGTCATCGTGCGGTATGGCATCGGCGTCGATAATGTGGACCTGAACGCCGCCCGCGAGCGCGGCATTCCCGTGTGCAATGTCCCCGATTACTGTATTGACGAAGTGGCCGATCATACCCTGGCGTTTATTCTGGCGGCGTCGCGCAACGTCGTCGGCAACTGCGTGGGGATCCGGGGCGGGTCGTGGTCGCTGGCGGTTCCGCTGACAAGGATGTATGCACTGTGCGATCTGACGATCGGCGTCGTTGGTTTCGGGCGGATCGGTCGCGCGGTGACGTCGCGGCTGGGGCCGTTCAAATGTCGCCGGCTCGTGCACGACCCGCTTGCGCCCCTTGACGCGATCCGTGATGCGGGCTGCGAACCGGTCGAGCTGGCGGCGCTGCTGGCACAGGCCGATATCGTCACCCTGCATTGCCCTTCGACGCCGCAAACCCGGCAGATGCTCAACGCGGCGACAATTGAACACATGAAACCGGGGGTGATCATTATCAATGTGGCACGGGGCGACCTGATCGAAACCTCCGCGCTCATCGCGGCGTTGCAGGCGGGCAAAATTGCGGCTGCCGCGCTCGACGTGTGCGACCCTGAACCGATTCCGGCGTCAAGCCCGCTGTGTGGTATGGAAAACGTCGTGTTGTCATCGCATGTTGCGTCGGCCAGCGTTCGGGCGGTGCGCACGCTCCGCGAAACGGCGGCCAACATTGCAGCGCGGGCGATTCGCGGCGAACCGTTGCCGAATATCGTCAACGACCCCGTGCGCCGGAAATCGTCGCCCTGACGAGCATTCTGAGCGCCATGTGTTCAAAACCCATCGAATGGAAAGGCTCTTCGACGACATGAAAATCATTCGCTACCGTGATGCCGAAGGACGAATCCAACTGGGCAATCGGCGGGCCGACGGCTCAGCGACGCGCGTCGACGGCGACCTGTTCGGCGCCCTGCGCGACACGGGCGAACCGGCCCACGTCGCCAAACTTCTGACCCCGCTGGCCCCGGTCGATATCCTGTGCATCGGGCTGAATTACCGTCGGCATGCCGCCGAAGGCAACAACCCGATTCCCGAGTTTCCCGTGCTGTTCATGAAGAACTGCGGCGCCGTACAAAACCCGGGCGACCCGATTTACCTGCCTCGGCACCTGAAAAGCGATGCGGTCGATTATGAGTGTGAGCTCGCGGTGGTGATTGGCAAGCCGTGTCGCAACGTCGCCCGCGCCGCGGCGCTCGACTACGTGCTGGGGTACACCTGCGCCAATGACGTCAGTGCGCGCGATTGGCAGATCAAGCGTGGCGGCGGGCAATGGTGCCGCGGCAAAACGTTTGCCACGTTTGCCCCGCTGGGCCCGTGCCTGGTCACGCCCGATGAAATTCCCAATCCCAACGAGTTGGCGATCAAGACCGTGCTCAACGGGCAGGTGATGCAAGACTGGAACACGAACGACATGATTTTCGACGTGCCTGCGCTCATCGAATTCCTGTCTGGCAGCACGTTGTTGCTGCCAGGAACCGTCATTCTGACAGGCACGCCGCATGGCGTGGGCGGCGCGCGAAAGCCGCCCGTGTTCATGAAGCACGGCGACGAAGTGACGATTGAAATCGAACGGATCGGCGCGCTGACGAACCCGGTGCTCGACGAACCAGCTTGACGAGCGCCCGCCTGGCTAGCTCGCCTGTCCCTCGGTGCGTGCGTCGCAGCGGAATCATTGTGGGTGTGCCCGCAACCCGTTCGCGGGCTTTTTGCCGCGGCGGGTTCAGATCTCACAAGTTTTAGCAAGCTCGTCCATTCAGGCTTAACTCGCCACCCCTTATCCCGGCACCATGATGCACAACCTGACACGTTCGCCCGCACGAGTCGCACCATCATTGGGGTTGCTGATCTTTGCTGGTATCACGGGGGCGGTGTGGGGCCAGGTGCCCGCCGAGCGGGTTCACGACCTGAGCCTGGTTGTGTCGCCCACGTTGCCCTGCGTGTGGCCAGTGGGCATGACGCCGCACAGTGTCGTCCCGGTCCGTACATTTGGGCCGGGGGCGTTTCATCGCGATCTGATCCTGATCGACGAGCATACCGGCACCCAGTGGGACGCCCCTGCGCATTTCGTACCGCCGCCCGACTCGGGGTTGGCCGGGGCCGGGCCGATGGGGCTGATCACCGGCGAAAAAGTGCCGATCTGGCAGTTTTGTGGCGAGGCGTGCGTGGTCGACGTGCGGCGGTTTATCGACGACGCTCGCAACGGCGAAAGCTTTCTGATTGGGCCCGAAATCATCAAGGCGTGGGAACAGCAGTATCGGGCGTTAGGTTTCGGCGACGTGGTGCTGTTTCGCAGCGACTATACCGACCGGTACTACAAGCCCTTTCCCGCAGGAGACCGGTTCATTGCCGCCGCCCTGCGAAAAGAGGCGCCCGGTTGGCCCGCACCCACGCCCGAAACGATGACGTACCTTGCCGATTGCGGTGTGATGACGCTGGGCCTCGACGGGGCGAGCATGGGGCCGCTGCCCACCTTGGCCGCCGCAACGCACCAGGCGGGCGGCCGCCGCGGCATGATCTGGACGGAATGCGCTACCAACCTCGGCGCGCTGCCCGCGACCGGCGCGTTTTATGTCAACTTGGCGGCGCCGCATGCCGGCGGTTCGGGTGGCGAGTGCCGTAACATCGCGATTACCGACCCCGCGCTGACCCCGCGGCTGATCGACGCCGCCCGCCACAAGCGCGTGGTCGATTTGTCGGTGACGCTCGAGGAAGATTACCCGGTCACTTGGCCGGGTTACGGGCCGGGCGATGAAGCCAGCCGGTACGTGGCCAAAACGCTGAATGCGTTCGCGCCCGCCCGCGGTCCGTATTTTGCGCGCACGCACCTGCTCGACGGCCTGGCTGGAACGCACGTCGTCATTCCCGCGTTTTCACTGCCGCCGCCTGATTTTGATGAGCAGCAGTATTCGGTGGAAGTCCGCCAGGCCCTGAAGACCTTTGAAGCCCGCTACGGGCGGCGCGGGCGCAGCGCGGCAACGCTCGAGCAAGTTCCGCTCGCCGACCTGATGGGCGAAGCGCACATCATCGACGTCCGCGATCTGGCCGGCACGACAACCGCCGAGAGTTGGCCCGCATCGCCGGCAATCACGCTCGACATGGTCAAGCGGCACGAATCCCAGGTCCGCCCGGTGCGCGCCGGTGAAGTTGTGGTGTTTTATTCGGGATACAGCGACCGGTATTTTCAGCCGCTGCCCCCCGCGCCCGAACTCGATCGGCTGTTTGCCGCGCCCCTCGCGGGCAAAGCCGAAGGCTGGCCTGCGCCCACGCCGGAAGTCGTGGCGTACCTGGCCGAAAAGGGGGTAAAATGCATTGGCGGCGACGGCCCGACCCTGGCCGGGGTCGATCGAGTCCAGTCGCTGTTTGTGAACTGGCTGGCCGCGACGCGGCAGGTTTATCTCGTCGAATACTTGACGAATATCGGGGCCATTGCGGGGAAGAAAGCGTTCTTCATTTTTGCTCCGGTCAAAATCCGCGGAACGCGCGGGGGGTATGGGCGCGCCCTGGCTCTGTACGATTGAATTTCAGGACTCGGTTTCGCATGACATTTCTCGGCGTCGATATCGGTTCGTCGTTCATCAAGGGCGCTGTTCTTGACAGCGCGGCGATGACGATCAGCCGCGTTTCGCGCCGGCCATTTCCCGACCAGCGGCCCGGCTTGCGGCCGCTGTTTTTTGAAGTCGATCCGCAGGCCGCGACCACCGCGGTGCGCGAGGTCGTTCTGGAACTTCTGCCCCATGCGCCAGGCTGTCGCGGCGTCTTGTTTTCCGGGCAAATGGGGGGCGTGATTCTGGTCGACCGCCATGGCGTGCCGCTCACGAATTTCATTTCCTGGAGAGATCAGCGGGCGACGCTGCCCAGCCCCGGTGGCGGCGATTGGGTGGCCGAGGCGGCGCGGCGAATCGGCGGTGCGTGTTTGGCGCGCG
>JAJXXL010000244.1 GCA_021781115.1 Planctomycetota bacterium | reverse complement strand
AACCGCACCACGTTGTACAAGAAGATGAAAAAGTACGGCATCGAATTTGAAAAGCAGTTGCAACCGTAAACTGGGCCGGCCAAGCGTCACGGCCTGGTCAGTGCTTTTTCGGCTCGCCCCCCGAGAATTTGACTGCCTCGCGTCTGTGGCCTATATGCTTATAGCAGCGTTGCGGTCGCGGCGGCCGGTCGCGACGCGCGGTTGCGACATTTCTGATCGATTTGCGCCCCTGAGCATTGCACCTGGCCAATTCCGTGATTTCACCGAACCGTACTCTTCCTGCATCGGATGCGTCGCTCAGGCCCGCCCCGGTTGAGCCGGGCCGCAATGCCCGCATCAAGCCCGGCGGCAAAAAGCAGACGAGTGGCGACGTGCAGCGCCCACCGCCCGAACCGCCCGGCAATACTGCGGCAGCCGACGAATTGCCCAACGCCGCCATGCCCACGGAATCGCCCGCAAACGACCTGATCAACCAGCAACTTGCCGAGAAAGATGCACTGATCGGCGCACTGACCGATCGGCTCGAACAAGCGGCAGAACAGCTCGATCGCATGCGCCGCAACGGGGCCGACCGCGGTTGGCGCGGTGGCGGCGGATTACCGCCCGAGTTAATCGACGAGCACAAGAGCACCGTCGACGAATTGAAGCAGGTCATCGCCCGCTGGGAAGGATTAGAAGCTGCTGCCACCTGGGGCCGCATCGAAGGCCAGATCTCTGAGCTACGCGACCTCGTGGCCAGCCAATTATCGGTGGCGCCCGCCGCACCCGCGGCACGTCCCGCTTCCAGCGACACGCCGCGGCCCGCCGAGAAGACTTCGTCAGCCAACTGGTGGGAAGCGCAAAAGGCCGCGCTCCTCGGCGAAGCCCCGCCCGAACCCACCCCCAAGGACCACGAGTCCGACGCGGCCACCCCGCACACTGTCGAAATTGCCACCACCGAGCCGTCAGGCGCCACGTTTGACGTTCAAACCGCGACCCTTCCCGAATTGCCACCCCCCGTTGATTTTGAAACCCTGACCCTTGACGAGGCCCGCCGGGCCATTGCTGACCGCGACGCGGCCTTGACGCAACTTCGTGAGCCGTTGCTACTGGCCATGGCAGCGGCGATTGTGCCGCGAGACCTGACCAATACGCGCGACCTGCCACCTGCGCTGCTGCTGCGACTGGATGAATTGGAATCGCAATGGCAGGCCAAGTTCCGGCAGTGCGAACTGGATCTGTCGCGTGAACGTGCGCGGCTGGCGCGTGAGGCCGCGGCGCTGAGCACCGAACAGGAGGCAGCACGCAAGGAGCTGGCCCGCCGCGGCCTAAAAACGGGCAAGAGCGGCGATGCAACGACCACCGACCCTGCCGCCGAAACCAACCGCCGCTGGTTCAAATTCCTGGGCCATCGTGGGGCCGACGAAGTTCCGCACGACGCAGGCGGCGACACGCTTGGCCCTCATTGAGAGGCCCGCTCGAGTGGTGCCGCTACCGCCGCGGTCTGCTGTGCCGGAAGAGATGGCGCGACGACCGTCGTTTGCGGCCCCTGTTCGACGAATGCCCCAATGGTCGTCACCGTCGTCTTTGACTGATCGAACTTAACGCCCCCCTCAAGATGCACAGTCATTTGCATGATCTGCTCGACCCGCGAGTGAATCGGCAACCCGGTGCGGCGGTCGATCTGACAATTGCCAAAGCAATGCCCGCCCCGCACCGACACATGGACGTCGCCGACGTCCTGGTCGGGTGCACGCCGCGGGCCAAAGCTCGTCGAGGGCGAAATTGACCCCAATAGGTCGATTTCAGCGACCTCGGCGTTGACTTTTCGCAGCGTGTATTGGGTGTCGACGTGCATCAGCACGGGTTGCAGGATCTGCCGCGATTTGGTCCACGTGTCGCCGACCCGCACCGCCTGCGGCGGCAACAGGCCGATGCTGTCATCGACAAAATTGGCAATACCATCAGCGCCGGAATTGGCGGCCAGGAACTCTCGCGCCTGTCGCTTATGCGCCGGTGCAACGTGAATCAGGCAGCGCTCGAGGAACTCGTCAAAACCGACCATTTCGCGAATCTGGTTTCGGGAATCGAGCCAAAACTGAAAGCTGTTGTCTTTCAGCCCATGATACGCTTGGGCTTCGAGCGGGATCGGATTGGGCGGCGACTGCGAATCATATTCGACGTTGCGGCCCGGCAGCGTCTGCGAAAACCGCACACGATGGTATTTGACCTGCAGGCGCTTGTGCCCTTCTTGCGGGTCAGTTTGCGTGGCGCTGGCAGCCCGCTCATGGATTTCTTCGACCGTTACCGACAGCAGCATTTCCAGCGTCGATCGGCTCATCGCCTCGCGCCCCTCTGCGACCGGCTGCCGAAGTTGCTGTTCGACGGTTTTCAACAGCGGAAAGCGATCGCCCACCTTGAGATTCAGCGCCAATCGTTCTACCGGGGGGGCGGGGGCAACTTCAATCGGCGCCTCGGCGACAGGTGCCGCCTCGGAAACAACATCGTCGGCAACTTCATCGTCGGGCCTTCCCTGCCACCAACCGCAGCCGGAAACGGCCGCGGCCAAGCTGACCAATAGCCACCATCGGTTCGCAACCGCCCGATCTGGGCATCGCGACACCAGCGGCGCCTCAATGTGGCAGGATACCACGCGCATCAATCATCGCTCCGCCAGGCTGGCGTTATCTTGCGCCGAGAAACGTGCCGATTCGAAATCGCGACAAACCGCGATCGGAAAAACGGGGCGGAGTGTAGCAATTGGCGGCAGTTCGTGCAAAGCCAGTTTTTTCGTTGTCGGGCCCGCGCTCGGCGTGGTTGAAAACGCGTTCGCCTGCTACGATCGCACTGATCCAGCAAACTCGCCCGAACATTTGGCCGTGTGAAACGTCTGAATTGAAGCGCAGGCCCGGGTTGGCCTGAATGAACCGCAAGCACGTGAATACAATAGTAAGTTGTGGGCCAACGAGTTAACCAGGGGCAAGAGGAGTTGTCATGAAGCTGCCATCTGAGGCGTGGCGTTTGCGAATTTATGTGGGAGAAAACGACAGGTTCGAGGGGCGCCCGTTGAGCGAGGTCGTCGTCGAAGAAGCCCGCCGCAAGGAACTCGCGGGCGCCACAGTCGTCAAGGGGGCAATCGGGTTCGGGGCGCACAGCCGCGTTGAGCCCGTCATTCAGTTGCGCATTTCCAAAGACGCCCCGGTTATCATTGAAATCGTCGACCAGCCCGACCGCATCGAAGCGTTTCTGCCAATGCTCGACACACTCATCGGAGAAGGGTTGGTCACGCTCGAAGACGTCAGAGTGATCACGTATCGGCACCGCATGCCAGGTTGAAACGCGCCCCGCTCGCTGTGCCTGATTGACCTTCGCGGCGATCGGTTCGGGCGAGCGCCGCGGGAGTTGTCTTTAATGTGGGTCAAAATCTGCGGGGTTCGCGATGTGCCCACCGCGTTGAGAGTCGCGGCGTTCAGTCCACAGGCGATCGGCCTGAATTTTTATGAGCGCAGCCCACGGTGGATTGACGTTGCCGCAGCCGCGGAGGTCGTTGCGCGGTTGCCACCAGAAATCGAGCCGGTGGGGGTGTTTGTCAATCACTCGGTTGCACAAATCGACGCAATCTGCCGCACATGCCGGTTGAATACCATTCAACTGCATGGCGATGAGCCCGCCGAATTTGCGGCATGCCTGCGACCGTATCGGGTCATTCGTGCATTTCGCGTGCTGGCGGATGGCATCGATCAAATAGGCGAATACCTGCGTGAATGTGCGACGCATCAGATTTCGCTGGCGGGCTGCCTCGTCGAACCGCGCGTCATCGATGTGTACGGTGGAACCGGGCAGACCGCCCCGTGGGACGCACTCAAGCGAAACTACAATTTCTCCGCTTGGCCGCCGCTCATTCTGGCGGGCGGCCTGACCCCCGAGAATGTCGCCGACGCTATTAGGGCTGTCGGCCCTTGGGGAGTCGACGTGGCCAGTGGTGTCGAATCGGCACCGGGTTGCAAAGACGATACCAAGGTGCTTCAGTTCATCGAAAACGCACGGCGGGCATTCATCGTCAATGCCGCACAGTGACTTGTTCGACATCAGCCCCGTCAACTCATTGATCAGCAGGCGATAATCGCCGACCGGGCCTTCGGATGGCGGCAATTCGGCGAACCACGCCGGCCCGCACAGTTCCAGGATCTCGTCATCCAACTCAGCAACGTTCCGTTGCCGGCCAGCGTCGCACAGCCGACGGTCCTGCTGCACGCGGCACGCCTCGCGGCAAATGTCGAACAGCCGGCCCGCCAGATGGCGATAGTCGCCCTTCTCTGGTTCCAGCAGCGTCCATTTGATCGCCTTGCGCAATGGATGCGCCCCGCACTTCGGCATCAGCGCAACATCGGCATACACGGCGGCGGCGATCCCGTAGGCGACGAGTACGGCGCGACCGTTTTCAAAATGCCATAACAGCCGGTTATGAGAGTGGTTGCAATCGCTTTCGTCCACGTCCCAGGGAAAGGCATTCTCCGTTCGCTCGGCCTGGGCGAACTACTGGGCTGTGGTCAGACGACTGCGCTGGTCCAATTTCTTGTTCTTTCGCGGCTGGTTGCCGCGCGCATGCTGCCACGATTCTGCCGTGCGCATCGAGTATGCATCGGCCGTTTTGACGGTCGCCGAGCCGC
>JAJXXL010000575.1 GCA_021781115.1 Planctomycetota bacterium | reverse complement strand
CACGAATCGGTTTGGCCTTGCGCGCCTGCTCGACGCTCGTCGAAGCGCCGGCGGCGTAGCGTTTGGCCAGTTCGTCGCGTTTTTCGGCGGGCAGAGCGTAACCGGGGCGAATCAGGTTGACCAGCGTAATGCCCAGCACGACCGCCGTGGTTGACAGCAGCGCCGTGAAAAACAGCGTTCGCAGCCCAATGCGGCCCAACCGCCGCACATCGCCGATTTCGACCACGGCCAGAGCCAGCGCCGAAAAGACAAGCGGCAGCACGACCATGAACATTAACCGCAGAAAGACGCGGCCCGCCGGCTCAGTGAGGTTGAGTGCGACCCATTCGAGCCGGTCGTGCACGCCGTTGGCGTTCAGGTCGGCCGCGTTGGTTTCACCCGCAACAACCGGCAGGCGGGCCAAGGCGTTGGCTGACAGCCCCAGCATCGCGCCCAGAACGAGGCCGATCAGAATCTTGACGTGCAGGGCGATGCGGCGGGGCGCGGGGTTCCAGGGGTCGGTCTCGGGCACAAGGCGGTCCTTTCGTAGACTGGGGCAAACGGCCAGCACAAGGCGGGGCGGCGCCCGTCAGCGGCTGCTTCCGGGCGGCGACCAGTGGCGCGTCTCGACAGACCAGCCGTCGCGAAAGCGAATTGTCAGCGTGTAGTCGTCTGAACGTTCGCCGTCCCAGTTGAATTTGCGCTCTTCGCCCGTTTGCGAGTCGGCGATGTGTTCGGTCAGTGTTTCGACGTGCGTTCCCTGGCGGCGTTCAAATTCGAGCTTGCCGGGCGACGCCGCGCAAAACGTGATTTCGGCGACGCCCGGCGGTGTGCCTGGGGGCACCGCCACATCGACCGACTGCACGCGGCAATATTGCCTGACTTCGCGGTCATGCAACACCACGAGAAACGCCACAAACGCCAGCGCCAGCAGCACCGCGACCGCGGCCAGGTAATGCACCCGTTGGCGGCTTTGTTCGACCTGGCGCTGCAACCCGGCGAGTTCGAGCCGGGCCGCGTCATCGGGCGCGGCGGGGCCGTCGCCCGTGGCCGCCGGCGCCGCCCCGAGTTGCCGCACCGGGCTGCCGCACTTCTTGCAGGTCTCGGCGTCTTCGGGGGCGCGGAGCTTGCATTTTGGGCAGTATTTCAATGTGCGGGCCTCAATGAGAACTGATCTGACTGCTGATCGACCTGGCGACCTTGAGCAGGATGTCATCAAACCGGGCGTCTTCAATGGCAAAGAACCGGCCGCCATTGACGCACAACCGCGCGTACTTGTCGGCCAGACTTTCGAGCGACACAACGTACGTCACGACGCCGCGTTCCTTGAGCCGCGCCGCAATTTCATTCAGCCGCTGTTCGTGGTGGCAACTGGCGTCGGTGATATGTACGAAACAGACAATCGCCCCGGTGCGAAACTGCATTTTGAGCGCCCGGTCGAGCGCTTCGATCGTTGATTCCGGCTCATCGCCTCCGTCAGTTCGGGGTACCTTGGCGACTTTCGTCTGAAACAGTTGCAGATCGTCGGTGGGAGGAAACACGTAAATCGGTTCGTCCTCGCCGACGTCGCCGAACCCCAGCAGGCCCATTCGGCAATCGAACCCGCCCCCGCCGACCACCCCTGCAAATTCGATGCACTTCTGCTTCAACCCCTTGATGAACGGTTCCATGCTGCTGGTCGTGTCGAGCAGAAAAAGAATGTCGACCGCCGCACTGGTTTTTCCGGCAATGGCGAAATGCCGGTCGACGGCGGTTTTCGTCCACCCGCCGCGGGACACCACGCTGAAGTCGATGCCGGTCGTTTTGTCCGACGGCCAACCCCAAGCCAGGCTGTTCGGCCCCGGTTGGGCAAAGACGTCGAGCTTTTCCGTGTGGTTGCCACCCGAGCGGCGGTTAAACGCCACTTTGCCGGGGCGCACCACTTCAAAACTCACCATCAATCGGCTTTCGACTTGTGGATCCTGTTCGATCTGCACGTTGTTCAACACGGCGTACGACAGCACGGCGTGCGCGTAAACTTCATAGACCACGATCACAAAAAACAGCACGATCGCGGCGCAGGCCAAGGCCAGCACTTTGCCAAATTTCAGGTTCTGCTGTTGCACGGCCTGAAGCTGCTGAATCTGCCCGGCCAGCGACAGGACAGGCCCCTGGGCGTCGCCAGCGGCCGCGCCGGCGCTCAGACCCAGCACCGCCAGCGGCTGCCCGCATTGGGCGCACAGTTCGGCGTCGTCGCCCGCGCGGGTCTTGCACACACGGCAATACTTCACGAAACCCTCAATTCCTCAATGGAGGCCAGATTCCCAGACGCTTAAGCGGGTTCAGTTCGACCGCAGGCGGCCCCCCCTCGGGCGACGCGTCTTTCAACACGTCGCGCAGCGCCTGATCGTCAAGCGGGCGTTCGCTGCCGGCCTCGGCGGGAATCGGCAACCCGCCTACAGTTTCGATGCCGGTGTTCTGGTCGGCCGACACGGCGGGCGGGGTACCGTTGCCGGCCGTTTCCAACGGCGATTCGGTGACGATGACGCCGGGGGTGACGAAATCACCCCCGGGGCCGTCGTACACGCAAACGAGCCGGTAACTATAGATTGTGCCTGCCTGTACCGCCAGATCCTGCAAACGTCCGTCGGCTTCGGCAGGCAGCAACAGGGGGTGGTCGGGGCGGTCCTGCCGGCCACCGGCCCAACGTTCGACCAGCACCTGCCTCACGCCAGCCGGCTGGTGCCAGCGCAGGGAAATGCCGCCGCGCAGCCGCTGGGCCTTAAGGCCCAACACTTCCTGCCAGAGCAACAGCGGTTCTGAATAAGCTGGCTCTGACTTCACCGTGTATTCTCGCAGCACGCTGCCTTCGACTTCCAGCCGCCCGGCCAGCACGGCCCGCACAGCGTACTGAACCTGCCCGCCGGTGTGCACGATTTCGTCGTCGACGCAGTGCCGGCCCCGGCCTTCATGGATGACGACCCAGGCGGGCGGGTTAGGCCGCACGCCGGGCCGGGTCAGCAGCCGTTCGACGGTGTAAGACGACGGCGACCGGCCGTCTGGGGGCGGTTCCCACGAGATTTCGCGACGGTTGCCCGCGAGCGCCACCCGCACCGCCAGCGGCGCCGCGAGAGGATCAGGTTGCGCGTCTTTCAGGGCGGCGAGCGCTTCGCGGCAATCGCGGCAGCGTTGCAGGAGGCTCAAATAGCGGACTATGATCGGGCTTTGCGGCACACCGTCGGCGGCCTGCCGCCGTAGTTCCTGAACTTCGCCGCGCAGGACCACCAGTTGACGTTGCAGCGCCGCGTACTCATCGCGCAGGGCGTCGTCGTCGAGACCGAGTTCGACAAGCGATTGCCAGGCGCGTTCGGCGGCGTACAGCCGGTGTTCGGCGAGCGCCCGGCGCCAGTCCTCGCGCGCGGCGGTTTCCTCGGCCTGGCGCTCGGTGGCCGCGGCAGATTTCAGCCTGATCCGCTCGAGCCGCAGGGAGTCTACTTCAGACAACGGGCGGAATTGGGCCAGACGCAGGGCGATTTCATGCGCCGTCGCGAAATCGCGGGCCGTTTCGAGCGCATCACCGAGCGACTCCAGGCGCTGGGCTGCTTCGGCGCAGTCGGTCCATTGATTCAGGCAGGCGAGCAATTCGCGGGCCTCAGCCGCAGGGGTTTCAGCGGCGGCGGCCTGGTTCATGCGCTGTCGCATCTGCGACAGCCACCGGGTCACATCTTCGAGTTTGGGCATGTCGGCCGCTGACAGGTTCGGGGCGAGTTGCACGAGCTGCAGCAGGTCGGCATGCACGCGCGACCACTGCTTGTCAGAAGCCGCCCGCCGGACCGACGCCGACAGCGCCCGAATCTTGCCCGCCCGCTCGAATTGCCGCTCGAGTTCAGGCGCCGGCAGTATCTGCCGCGCCACCTGCAGCGCCTCGACCGCCGGGCGGAAGCTGCCGTCATTCAACAGCAACTCAATCAGCCGGATCAACTCGGCGTATTGCGGGCCGCGAAATGCAGCCAGCCCGCATTCGCCGCAGGTCTTGCTTCCGGCGGAAATCGGGCGCCGGCAGGCCGGGTTCAGGCATTTCGCCGCCAGGTGTCCGCCGCAGTTCTTGCAGCGCGGTTCGCGTGCGGCGTTGTACGCAAAACAGCGCAGGCATTGCACGCGATCGTTAACCGCGACCTTGAAGATCACGGGCCGGCTTGTCGCCAGGCCCTTGCTGGCAGCCCGCACAGACAGGCATTGGTTGACAACCGCGTCGGTCAGGCCGAACTCGCGAACCCCCGTTTCGGCAAGCTGCGCCTGGTTCTCACGCGAGAACTCCCCCCCGGCGAGCACCAGGTCGACGCGCCGCAGAAATTCATCGAGACGCTGATTGTACAGCCCGCAATTGTAACGTTCCTGCCCCTCGTCGTCCTTGAGAAACGTCATGCAGGCTTGCAGGCTTTTTTCCCAGGCGGCGCACTCGGTCGTTTTGGGCAGCGATTTCGACCAGCGGGCGTAGAGAGTTTGCGCCATGGCCATGATGCGCGCGGGCGGGGTCCTGGCCGGCAGGTCGAGCAATTCATAAAACGATTTTTTACGCAGCACGCGCAGGTAATTGTTGACCTGCATCAGCAACGCCCGGTCCATGGCCGGCTGCTTGTAGGGAATCTGCGGGGCCGGTGGCGCGGCGATTTCGTCGATCGTCAATTTCAGGTTTCGCACGACCTCGTCGACGACGTCGCCGGGAAATCCCCGATCTTCGGCCTCTTTGCGAAGCAGGTCGCGCTGGGCGGCGGTCAGGCGGCGGTTGGGCGCGGCGGCGACCTGAGCGGCGAGCCGCCCCATTTCCTGCGTCTGCTGTTCGCGGTGCGCGGCCTGAACCTGCCGGAGGTAGTCGACATAGGCTTCGAGCGCTGCCGGGTCATCGAGAATCTGTTCGAACTGCCTGGCGCGTTCGAGGCGGGCACGAGCCGCCTGCTGGTACAGCGGGTTGATGGCTTGGGAGGTCCACTCTTTCTTTTTGCGCTTGATGATCTCGCGCAGCCCGATCGCGTCGAGGTGCCCCATCGCCCCCACCGACACCCCGATCATGGTGAGGTAATCGAACGAATCATCAAAGGGCGTGGTCACTCAGGCGATCCACCAGGAGTCAGGTTCATTTCAGGCGGCCGCACCCGTTCGCGGCGGTGCGCCGCGCGAACGGGTTCAGCGCGCGTTGAGCACGGCCAGGTGGGCGCCGGCGGCTTCGACCGCCTGCATATCCATGACGCCACTGCGGACGATCTTGACTTCGCACTCGGTTTGGGTGGACATTTCGCGGGCCCGCAGCGTCATCGTGCCGTCGGCCGCGTAATTGAACCAGATTTTCACTTCTGACCCCTTGGAGACTTCGCGCGGCAGGTTCACGGTGCCGCGGCCGATTTCCTTGCAATGCGCCGGGTCGAGCGAATCGCCGTCGGCTTCCATCAGCACGAGCTCAATGGACGATTGATTTTCATGGGCCGTACCGAACATGCCGTGTTCTGATTCGTAAACGAAGGGAATTTCGGTGTTCTTGGCCAGCAGCGGGGCTACGATTTGCACACCGCGGTCGTAGGCCAGAATGCCATACGTGTGTGACGAAACATTGATGCCGCTTTTGCCGGGCAATGCGAGGTAAAACTCGCGGTTGCGCACGGTTTCGATTTCCTTTTGCAGCGCCTTGTTGAACGCCGCCTTGTCGCCCTCGCCGGTCTGTGCGTTATAGCCAACCTGTTCTGCCAGGGTGTCGATCTTGCGCTTCACCGCCCAGATCGCGGCGCCTTTTGCCACGCATTCATCGGGGTCGTGAATATCGGCAGCCACCCCAAACTCCTGGTCGACGCGCTGTTTGACGATCGGCATGCGGCTGGAACCGCCCACGAGCAGGATCCGATCGACACGGTTGGCGCCGGTTTTGGCTTCGAGCTCCTTGAGGGTCTCACGCGTGACCTGAATCGTCAGATCAAGCAGGTCGGCAGTGATTTCCTCGAGTTTTTCGCGGGCGACTTCAATGCGGCTATGGCTGCCGGCGAACGAAAACGTGAAGGGATCCTTCATTTTCTGCGACAGCCGCTTTTTCACCGCTTCGGCCTTGGTCCGCAATTCCTGGTGCGCATGCGGGTCAGTCAGCGGGTTGACGCCGTTTTCGGTTTCGAAGGCGGCCGCAAGGTAGCTGATCAGGCGGTCGTCCCAATCTTTGCCGCCGAGTTCGTGGTTTCCCCCCGTGACCAGAATTTTGACTCCTTCGGGCCCGACATGAATCACGCTGACATCGAACGTGCCGCCCCCCAGGTCGTATACGAGAATTGTTTCTTCGCGGTTGGCCGCCTGAATTCCGTACGACAGGGCGGCCGCGATCGGCTCGTTGACGATGTCCAACACGTTCAAGCCGGCCATGATGCCGGCGTTTTTCGTCGCCGTGCGCTGGGCATCGTCAAAATAGGCGGGCACGGTGATGACCACGTCCTGAATCTGCTCATTGACATTCTGCTGCGCTTTTTCGACCAGCCCCTTAAGGATGATCGCCGAAATTTCCTCGGGCTCGTATTGCTTGCCATTGTATTCAAACAGGAATTCGTCCTTGCGACCCATGAATCGTTTGACGAACTGCACCACGTTTTCGGGTTCGATTTCGGCCATGTTTTTGGCTTCGACGCCCACGACGACGTGCCCGGGGCTTTCGAAATAGACTGCCGACGGCGTCGTCGGCTCGTTGATGTCGTTGGGCACGATGACGGCCCGGTCGAATTCGTCGATGTACGCCACCGCCGAATAGGTCGTGCCCAGGTCGATTCCAAAGACTTTCGTCAATTGCGGCATGTCAGATGGCCTCGCGGATGCTGTCGCTGAGTTGGAGAAAACAGGGAAATTGAAGGGGCGGCGCCCGGCCGCGGCATTCAAAGACCTGCGGCAAGGCGGCGCTGGGTGCTGGTCATGATGCCGGCGGTTTATACTTCCAGACACCGACCTGCTCGCGGCGGACGACGCCGGTCGGCGATCGAAAACCGGTCAGGCCGACTTCAGCGATGTGCTTGTCTTGGGTTGCGGTTTCCGTCGGGGTCGTACGCGTGCATTGCTGATACTTGGGATCGAATTGCCCGCCTTCGCAGCGATACGGTTCAATGTCGTATTTGAACAGCAGATCGAGCAGCATTTGCCCCGTCATTTCGAGAGTTTTTCCCAAATCGCCGCCGTCGGGTTCGGCGCGACGCAGCCGGGTCAGCTCGCTCGTCACAAAGTCGTGGCAGAAAATAATATCCTTGAATAGCGGCAGCATCTGCTGCTGGATGAACCCGGTTTTGTAGTCGCGCAACTCATCCGACAGTCGTTCGACGGCCCGCCCCTGAACTTCATCGGAATGAATGCGCGATTCGAACAGGCGCGTCAGTTCCTCCTGCCGGGCCCCTAACTCGGCCAGCGCCGCTTCGAACCGGCCCCACGTGAGGCTTTCAGCGGCTACGCCGACCTGCATCGGCGCGGTGGCCTCAGTCGTGGCGAGACAAACTGCCGCCTGTGCAAGTTCATCGACCGGGGCCGCATGGTGTTCGCGGTTCGGCCCGGCGGCTTCCTGAAGCGGCTCGGCGGTGGCTGGCGGGTTCAACGGTTGGGCGGCCGTCAAATGCTCTCCGACGGGCGATTCTTCGGACGCGTCTTTCAACAGCCCTTGCAGCCATTTCATGGAGCCTCTCCGCAGACACGTTTCAGCGCGCTCACACCCCGCAACCGCCACGGTTGGTCAAGGCGATCGGCGCGGCGGTTTCTGATGGGGCATCGCGAGAGCGAAGCTATCAACTTTCATCATAAGACCGCCCCAACCAACATGAAAGGGCAGGCTCGGCGAATTCGCGTCGAGCCGCCGTGTTCCCCAAAAATGCAACAACCCGCCGAAGGTCGTTCGGCGGGTTGTTGATTTCATTTCCATCGGCCGCAGGTTGGCAATCGCCAGCGGCGAAGCACGTTACTTGTGTACCGAGTGGCAGCCCTTGCAATTGGCAGCCTTTGCCAGCGCCTGGGTTGCCCCTTCTTTGCCCGCCGCGACATCCTTGGCCGCCTTGAGCAGGTTTTCCGTCTTGTCTTTCCAGCTCTTCTCGTCGCCCTTCTCGGGCTTGCCTTTTGCGAGTGCAGTGTACAGCTCGACCAGTTCGTCCTTTTCGGCCTGGCTGGCGCTGCCGCCGACGACCTTCTTTTGCAAGCCCATCTTGTTCGCCTTTTCCATCACTTGCTTGATGGTGAACTTCGGCTTTTCATTCTTGTCTTCTTCGGCCCGCAACGCGGGCAGGGTTGCAGCGACAATCGCCACTGCCAGGAATGCCACAGACCAGACTCGTCGCATGTGTCAAGCTCCCAAAAATTGCGTTCAGCGCCCGGCGGAACCAGCCGCAGCCGGCCCGCCACTGACTGCGTCAACAAAATGCCGCCACCAGCCGGCGACCATCGCCGACCGCGCGGAGACGCAGATAGTTTTTAGCAGCCCCAACCCATGACGACAAGCCGGTCCGGCGTGATTTTAGGCACGCCACCGCTTGACTCGCCGCAAACGTGGCCTAGCTTTGTCAAACGACTGGCAAAGCGCGCCGAGTCGCGCCGCCGGTCTGTCGTGGGCGGCGTCCGCGGTTTGCCCAATCGCGGGAGCGGCCATTCGCCGTCAATTTCACGCAAACCCTGTGGTGCCTGTCGCATGAGCATCGTCGAGACGCAACCCGGCGAATTGACCGACCTCGTCGAAGAATATGCCGTTTCGCAGGATCTGCCCCCGGCCGACTGGTTGCTGACCTTGCACCTCGAACGCCCGCGCAAAACGGTGCGTTGCCTCAGCGAGCGTACACGGTTGCTCAAACGGGGCCTCGATCTAGTGGTGTCTTCGATCATGCTGGTGGCGCTGGCGCCGGCCATGGCGTGCGTCGCCCTGCTCGTGTGGTGCACCTCGCCCGGCCCAATCATCTTTTGCCAGGTGCGCACGGGGTTAAACTACCGCAAACCCCGCCGAGATCGACGCCGCAATCTGGGCGAAGACGTGCTGCCCGCGGGCGTCGAGTCGTGCCGGCGAATGTCGCAAGACCGCCGCGGGGCGACCGGGTATGGCAAGCCATTCATGCTCTATAAATTTCGGACAATGCGCATCGACGCCGAGAAAAACGGCGCACAGTTCGCGGTCAGGGGCGATTCGCGCGTGACGCCCGTCGGCAGGTTTCTGCGCAAAACCCGGCTCGATGAGTTGCCACAACTGTGGAATGTGCTGCGCGGCGAAATGAGCCTGGTCGGGCCGCGGCCCGAACGGCCGGTATTTATCGAATCGCTGTCTGAAGAAATTCCCGGCTATTTGCAGCGGTTGGGGTTGAAGCCCGGCTTGACGGGCCTGGCCCAGGTGATTAATGGTTACGACAATGATATTGAAAGCTTCCGGCGGAAGGTGGCGCTCGACCTGCTCTATTTGCAGAACTGCTGCCTATGGAACGACCTCAAGATCCTGGTCCGCACGGTGGGCGTCGTGCTGACCGGCAAGGGCGCGCTGTGATTCGCCGATTCGCTGCCAGCGGCTGACGCCCCGGCTTTTACAAAGGACGGTGGCTCATGAACTGCTTTCGCGGCAACCAGTACCTGCGAATTATGCAGTGCGTGGCAACCGTTGCGATCGGTACGACCGCCTGGTGCGCCCAGGCAGCACCGCCGCCGCGCGGCGCCTGGTTACAGACCCCGTTCGGCGAACTCGAGATTTTTCCCGCCGCCAACCCATGGAACCAGGATATCTCGCGGTTGCCGGTACACCCCCTGTCAAAGACCTACCTCGCGGCGATCGGGCTGGACAAGCCGCTGCACCCAGACTTCGGTACAGTTTGGAACGGAGCGCCAAGCGGTATTCCGTTCATTGTCGTTCCGCCGGGGCAAAAACGGGTGGCAGTCGAATTCGAGTACGCCGACGAAAGTGACCCCGGCCCATACCCGATTCCCGATGATGCGCCGATTGAAGGTGGCCCGCGCGGCCGGGGCGACCGACACGTGCTGGTCGTCGATTACGAACAGAAAAAGCTGTACGAGTTGTTCAACGCCACCCCGCTGGGCGGCCGCTGGAAAGCCAGCTCGGGCGCCGTGTTCGATTTGACGTCGAACGCCCTGCGTCCGGCGGGTTGGACCTCGGCCGACGCGGCGGGGTTGCCGGTGTTTGCGGGTCTCGCGCGGTACGATGAAGTCGTCGAGCGCGGTGAAATTCGGCATGCGCTGCGGTTTACCGTCAGGACGACACAGCGGGGGTATCTTGCCCCGGCGACGCATTTCGCGAGTCGCTCGACCGACCGCAGCCTGCCACCGATGGGGCTGCGTGTGCGGCTGCGCGGCGATTTTGACGAATCAAAGTTCCCTGCATCCGCCCAGGTCATTTTGCGGGGTTTGAAGAAGTACGGCATGTTTCTGGCCGACAACGGGGGCGACTGGTTCGTGTCGGGCGCACCGCACCCCGGCTGGAATGACGACGAACTGCATACGCTGAAACGCGTGCGCGGGGCCGATTTCGAAGCCGTCGCGACCGGTGAACTGATCACCAGGTGACGCGATTCGACGCGGCCATGCGCCCGCGGGCCGGCGCCACGTTGACCCCAGAGCCGGCGGAGACTGCATTCGTCTTCGCAATGTTCGTCCGTCATGCCGCCCCGCTCAGCGACTTTCGCCCGGCGTCGTCGTTCGATGCCTTGAAATGGCCGTCGGCGCCGATGTCATCGAACCGCACCGACATGCGTTTCGAGACGCCCGCCTCTTCCATCGTGACACCGTACAGGACGTCGGCACTGCTCATCGTCCGTTTCGAGTGAGTGATGACGATGAACTGCGTCCATTGCTGGAATTCATGAATGACGCCCATGTACCGCTCGACGTTGCCTTCGTCGAGCGCCGCATCGACTTCATCGAGAATGCAGAACGGGCTCGGCCGGCTTTTGAAAATCGCCAGCAACAATGCCACGGCGGTCATCGTCTTTTCGCCACCGCTGAGCAGCGAAATGCTGCGAAGTTCCTTGCCGGGAGGGCGGGCGACAATATCAATGCCGCATTCGAGGATGTCGTTGGGGTCTTCGAGGACCACGTCGCCTTCGCCCCCGCCGAACAGTTTGCGGAACAATTCCTGGAACTGCACGCGGATCTGATCGAAGGTTTCGGAAAACAGGCGCCGGCTTTCGGTGTTGATCCGCCGGATGATTTCTTCCAGCGTGTCGCGGGCTTCGACCAGGTCTTGCAGTTGCGCGCTCAGCCGGGTGAATCGCGATTCGAGCTCGTCGAGCTCGCGCAAACTGTCGGTGTTCACCTGCCCGAGCTGTTTCAGCTTCCGCCGCAAGCGATTCATTTGTTCTTCAAGTTCTTCGCGAATACGGTCAGGTGCGGCGGAATCGGGCAGCGCGGCTGGCGGTGCGCCGGCGCGGGCGGGTTCGCGAGGTTCGATGGCGAATTCCGCGGGCGGTTCGGTGTCAGTGGTTACGCCGGGTTCGGCTGCAGCCTGCGCTGCGATGTAGGCGTCGCGGGCCGAAACACCTGTGGCCGCCGCCTCCTCGAGCTCTACCTGGTATTCGTCGCGCAGGCGGTCGCCCAGGTGCACGATTTGCTGCCGCTGTTCGCTGGCTTGCATTTCCAGGGCGTGCATCTGCTCTTTGAGGTCTCGCAATTGCCGCCGCGCGTGCGCTTCAGCGTCGGCCACAGTTCCGCGCGATTGGCGCAGGCGTTCGCGATTTTCAGCCAGCCGCACCGTGTCGGCCCGCAACCGCTCGCGGTCGGCCGTGAGTTCGATCAGCGCGGTCTGCGTGGTGTCGAGTTCGACGTCAATCTGAGCGCGCTTGGCCTCCAGCAGTTGCAGCCGGCGTTCGGCCTCTTCGCGATGCAGGTCGCGCTGAGCGCGTTCCTGATCGAGCCGCGTTTTTGCCGTTTCCAGGTTGCGCAGCCGTTCCTCCCACTGGGCCAGGGCGCGTTGCTCGGCCGCAAGCGCGGCACGCGTGCCTTGCTGCAACTGGTCTTGCCCGGCCAGTTCCTGCTCGGCCGCGACGATCGCCGTTCGCAGCGCCTCGAATTCGGTTTCGACACGGCCCAGATCAGCCCGTGCCGCTTGCAAATCCAGTTCGATTTGCCGCCGGGCGTCATCGACTTTCTGCAAATCAGCCGCACACTCGGCCTGTTCGCGCTGCACCCGTTCGAGGTTTGATTCGTCCTCGCGCACTGCTGACTGCACTGCGGCGATCACCGCCGCCGCGTCGTCAAGGTCGCCCCGCAGCTTGCCGATCTGTTCATCGCCCGCCCGCAGGTCGTGGGCCGCACGGACCAGGGCGTCTTCTTCGCCGGCAATTTGCCGATCGAGCTTTTGAATGTCCTGTTTGACGCCGCGCAGCTCGCTTTTGCGCGACACGAGAGCGGTTTCGTGGCGCAACGAACCGGCGTACAGCGCACCGTTCGATTCGAGCAGTTCGCCCTGTAGTGTGACAAACCGAGCCCCGCCGCCACTCGCCGTCGCCAGCCGCAATGCGTCGTCAAGGGTGGCCACGATCCAGGTGTCGGCCAGCAACTGCTCGGCCAGACGATGGACCCCGCTGGCCGAGCGCACGAGGCGGTCGGCCCGGTTGACGACGCCAGCGCTGCCCGACAAATCGGGCGCCGGCGTGCGCCCCGTCGCCGAATCAGGCAACCCGCGCCGCGCGGCGGGGCCCGTCTGGGCAGCAGGACTTGCGGCCGAACACGACGCAAGAAAGCCCACCCGCCCCGCAATCCGGCCGCCGCCCGCGGTCAGAAAGTCAATCAACGGGCCGGCGTCGTCGAGCACAATCAGATCGGCCCGACCGCCCAGCGCAACTTCCAGCAGCGCCGCGTTTTCGAGGTCGACTTCGAGCAGGTCGACGACGTGGCCCCGCACCTGGTTCCACGGGGCTTCGCTTCCGGAACGAGCCCGGGCCAGGATATCCTTGGCGCCGGCACCCAAACCTTCTTCGCGGCGCTCCATGTCTTCGAGCAGGCTGCGGCGAGCGAGCAGCGCGCTGCGCTGCTCGCGGGTTTCTGAAAGCCGCTGCCGGATCTCGCCCTCGAGCGCGAGCAGGCCGGCCCGGCGTTCATGAACCGCCTGCCAGGCGTCGCGCACCGCCGCCTGCCGGTCGTGCGCTGCCCGCAGTTCTGCCCGGCGGGTGGCCAAGTCAGCCGCTGCCGCCGCCTGGGCCAGTTCGAGCCGCCGCCCGCGTTCGACGAGTTTATTGCGGTCAGCGGCGAAGCTTTCCGACTGCATTTGGCAGGCCGCAACCCGGTTTTCAAATACCGATGTCTGGCGGACCGCTTCGAGCAACTGCGCGCGGTGTTCTTCAAGGCGTTCGCGGGCACGAGCGGCGTGCGCCAGGCATTCTTCGACGCGGGCCTCTTCGCGATGGAGTTCGGCTTGCCGAAGTTCCAACTCGCGAGAATACCGATCGAGATCGTCGCGGGTTTGCTGCAGTTCACCCACGACCGCGTCGGCGCGCGACGTGAGTTCGGTTTGCTGCTGTTCGAGCCGGGCGTGTTCGACCGCGAGTTCCTGCCGCCGCGCAGTCTGGTGCCGCAGCGTGGCTTCATGGCCGGCGATCGCCTCGCGGTTTTCGGCTTCCCGCCGCTCGGCAGCCCGCAGGCGGTCTTCAGCCTCGGCCAATTGGGCTTCGACCGCTTTTTGCCGCGTTTCAGAATCTTGCGCCGCGGCTCCGCATTGCAAAATCTCAGCCTGCAACCCGGCTCGCCGCCGCGAGACCTCTTCGAGCCGGGCCGAAATAGCCCGGTAATCGTCAGCGGCCAGCCCGAGACGCAGGGTTTTCAGCTCCTGCGACAATTCGCGAAACCGGGCCGCCTTCGTGGCCTGGCCGCGCAGCGCCGTCAACCGCCCCTCGACTTCCTGCACAATGTCGGTCAACCGCAGCAGGTTTTGCGCCACGCGCTCGAGTTTGCGCTGGGCATCGACCTTGCGCACCTTGAACCGGCTGATGCCGGCGGCTTCTTCAAAGACATTGCGACGGTTCACGTTCGTGGTTTGCAGCAACTGGTCGACGCGACCCTGCTCGATGATGCTGTACGCTGAAGTTCCCGCGCCCGTGCCGAGAAACAGATCCTTGACGTCCTTCAACCGGGCCGGCGCGCGGTTGATCAGGTATTCGGCCTCGCCGCTGCGATAAATCCGGCGGCCGATGTGCACTTCATCGGCGTCGATCGTCAGCACCCGCTTCGAGTTGTCGAACGTCAGCGTCGCTTCGGCGAACCCGGCTGGTTTGCGGCCCGATGAGCCATTGAAAATGACGTCGGTCATTTCCTTGCCGCGCAGGCTTTTCGGGCTCTGGTCGCCCAGGATCCACTTGATCGAATCGACGACGTTGCTTTTGCCGCTGCCATTCGGGCCGACAACCCCGGTCACGCCGGGGGCGAAGTCGAACTTCGTCCTGTCGGCGAAACTCTTGAAGCCGAACAATTCGAGCGACTTCAGCATCGGGCGTCCTTTAAGGTCGGTCGGTCGTGATGTTCTTCACGGCGCACTGGGCCGGCCGCGGCCCACCGCGCTGCGGCCGTTGGCGGGCGTTTCGCGGCCGGCTCAGTCGGATTTCTTCGCAAACGGGTTCTTGAAGATTGCCGCCAGCCGACCGGTCTTTTTCGATTTGTCGCCGCTGGTCGAACTGGCATCGACCAGGCTGGCTTCGCCCGTGGCCGCGTCGGCGTCTTCAGCCGACGTGCGCCCGCGCGCCGGGCGTTCGGGCTTGATCGACGGGAAAATGTTGGGGGTGATCGACGGGCTGCCGACCTTGACCTTCGTCGGCATTTGCGAGGCAGACCCCGCGCGCGGCGGACGATGAAAAATTCGGCCCGATTGCGGTAAGGCGTCGATTTCCAGCCGGCCCGGCAGGTTCGACTGCCGGTCGGCTTGGGTCAGCATCTGGGCCACGTCGGGGTAGCTGGCCCCCAATTCGCCGATCGACCGCACGACGTCGGCCACGCGTTTCGAGACGACGACTTCGCGATCGGGCTTGTTCGGTTCGAACCGGCTGATCGTCACCGTGTCGCTGCCGGGCAAGGCGTTGACGATGATGTGGCGGCCCGCCGAAACCGTCATCGGTACGCGAAATTCCTGGTCGGCTCCGAACACAACGACTTCGGAAACGCGGTTTTTCGTGAGGTGCACAATCGGTTCGCCATGCGTATCAAGCGGGTGCAGATTGAACTGGTCGTTAACCTTTTCACCCCGAATGAAGGGGTCGTTTTTATCGAGTGTCCAGAGGGCACGAAACGCTCCATACCGGGTTTCGGCCCCATGCTTGATCGGCTCGCCCGTTTCGCCCGGCCAGAGTTTGGGCGGTTCGGGCCGGGCGACCCCGGTCGTCGTCAGCCGGGGCCCCAGGCCCACGGTGTCTTCGCCGATTTTCTTCGGGCGATATTCGCTCATCAGGCCGGCGAGCAGTTCGTGCGTTTCGCCGTCTTCCAGAATGGACAGCGCTGCAAGGGCGAACACGCGAAACGCCTCTTCATTTTCGGCGGCGGCCACGAGTTCGTGGGCGCCCGAACCGTCGCCCAGGTAGGCCAGGGCGTCGGCACAATAGAACCGGACTTCGGCGATCGGGCTTTTGAGGCCCTCCTTCAACATCAGAATTGCATCGGGCGAGCCGATCGCTTCGAGTTGCAGGGCGGCGTTCGAAGTCGTTTCGGGAACCATGAGTTCCTTTTTCAGCCGTTCCATGCGGTCATGTTCTTCCGTGGCCGTTTCGCGGAGCGCGATATGCCGGATCACATGCACGAACCGCACGTAGTTTTCCTTGTACCGCGGGTGCACCTTGAGTTCGATATGGTAGTCGGTCATCGCCTTGGCGAGCGATTTCTTGACGCCATTGTCGTAGTAGTTGAACCGCTTGCCGATGCGGTCGGCGATGCGCTTGGTGTTACGCGGGCTGCGAAATTCATCGAGCATATTCAGGCCCAGCGCGCGGGGCTGGTGCAATTGGCCGCCCAGGTATTTGCCCCCGCCCAGCACTTTGCCCCGCTTGACCACGCTGGCCCGCGAGGCTTCGTCGACGTCGCCGGTGGAAATCAGAATCGGCCCTTCGGCCTTCGCCAGGTCATAGCCTTTCATCGACCCGCGCCCGGGGACGATCGCCTGCTCGGCAAGGTGCGTTTCCATCAGCCAGCCCCCGCTCAGGCTCGTCGCTTCGGAGCTTTCGGGAAGCACGACTTCAATATCGAACGGATCGCCGATTTGCGCCACCGGGGGCAGCGCGGCCCGCACCAGCACGAGCGTGGTCGAGGGCGATTGCAGCAACGCATTGGGGTTGGGCACGCCCCGCTTGCGCATGTCTTCGAGCAGCAGCGTGCGATACAGCGACGGGGCGGGGTCGCCGCCGGTGCCATCGAGGTTCGTCACCAGCCCCACACCTTCGATTTGAATCGGCAACAGCCCCGCAATGCTCACCTGATCCTTGATGAACATCGTCTTTTTTGCAGGTTCGTCGTCGTCATCGTCATCATCGCCCGACTGCGAGCGCAGCAGCCCCAGCTTGCTGCAGCCGACAAGACTGAGCAACAGTACCCACGACAGCCACCTGAATTTGCTCGCAGCCACAGCGCACTCTCCGTGATAGCGGTTTCGAACGCGGATTGTTTCCCGAGGAACACCCGGCAACATCAGCCAGCCCTGACAACGCACCGGAAGCTGGCGCAGCGCCATTCCGGCCGAATGGCCCGGGCGGCCGAAGTTCGGCATCAATGTGAACTGGAAATATCGAGAGGGAATTGGTTTTCGGGGGGAGATATAGAAACAAACCGGCAAAGGGTCAAGCCGAGTTGCGATCGCCCGCACGCCGCCCCCGTGTTGAGCCATACCGCTGGGCCACGCACTGACCCAACCGGCGCAGCGGCACCACGCCCCGATGCCAGTCAGAGAAAACCCCGCCCGCTGACAACGGATTCCGCCGCGGAACGAACCCGCGCTACCGGCGGGCTGCCAGATTTTTTCGCGTGTTCCGAACAACCTGTTGCGATGCAAACCACGCATCGACCGGTCGCACCGGGTTGCCAAAACGCAATTCTGGCTGAGAAACCCCTGGATTTCAGGGGTTTGGAGTAAACGACGCAATTTATTGCAGAATATAGAAATTAATCGACCGTCGTGCAGGACGGGCGGCTGCCGGAGATTCTGCGGTGCACCGAATTGCTGATGGCGGTCCCCGGCCGCGAACAATAGCTCACGCGCCGTCGCGCACCAAAAGCACCGCCGTGCCGCTCGCCACGGCCATCAGCATGGTCGTCGCGCCCCGCGGAATCGGCTGAAAACTGAGCGTGGCCCCCACGACGCCATTGGCGCCGAGCGCCGCCGCCTCGTCCTCGAGGCTGGCGAGGCATAGCTCCTTGAGCCGTTTAAGCGCTGTCTGCAATTGGCCGCTCCGGCCGCCGAACGTGTCGGTGAGCGTGATCAGGATTTCGGAGAGCACGTTCACGCCGAGGACCGCCTCGGCGCTGACGATCCCCAGCGTCGCCGCCGCCCGAAACCCGTCGACCTGCGGCGTCGTCGCCACGATCACCGCCGGCAATACCCACTCCCGCGCGCCGCACTCCGGGCAGGCGGCGAGAGCCCCCCGCCGAGGCAGCGCGAACTCGGCTGGGCATTTCTTGCAGCGGTGCCTCGAAGGTTCCGGTTCGGCCGCCGCCGGTGCCCGCCGCAATGCGACCCGCCCCGCGCAGGCGGGGCAGATCGTCAGGTCCCAATCGTCCGGCGGCGCGAATGCCGCATGACAGTTCGCGCAGGCCATTGGCGCCATTTCCTGGCCCCTCTGTGAGTGATAAAAAAAGGGCGAAGAGCTAACCGGGCTACGAGCCGGAGCGCCGAAGCGCTCATTGTTCCCCTCGGCCCTCGCAGGCAATACGCCACCCTGAGGATGGATTCATTGGCCGAAACCAATCGAGACTCTTCGCTCTTTTTTTTATCGCGTTCGCGCCGCACCTTCAAGTGGCGCCGCGAATCAAGTAGCGGAGGAGGGATTCGAACTACCCCAAAAAACACGGGAAATATCGCATTTTCTGATTCAGGCAACGCAAAAAACAACGCGCGCCGTGCGCCGAACGCTTCATCCTGCCCGGCTGGCGATGACCCCGACCTGCAACGGCTGGTCGAATGCTGGCCGAGACTGCCCGCCGCAACCAGAACGGCGATTCTGCGGCTGATTGACGACCTGCCCGGCAGCGACTGATTCACGTGAACGCGCGCCGCGGCGCGTTTCCCGTGGCCCTGACGCCGGCAGGAATCGACCTGGCGAACTCTTTCATGCAAGGAACGGAAACATGCTCGTTTATGCAACACGGAAAATTTCAGACGGCGATACGATTGCATTGGTGGTCGATCCGCTTGGCGTGTGCGGTATCTGGTCGATGCGAAACGAGTGCTTCCTGACGCGGTTTGGCACTGGCGATGAACACGCTGGATTCGCTTTGGCGATGCTCGATTGGAACGGCGAAATTACCCTGACCGGCGAAAGCTGGCTGGCGGAACGCCGCGCCAACGCCGACCGCCGCGCGGCTGGTCGCAACCTGGCGGGCGCATCATGAACCGCAAATCCAGAACTGAAACCCTGTCGCGATTCATTGAGCACGTCGAATATCCGATTCTCTGGTACGTACAGCACGCCGCGACCCCTGCCGGCGAAACGATTGCGCTCAATTCGCCATGCGATCCCCTGCTTGACCGGATCGGCGATCTGGTCGGTATCGTGGCGGGCGGGCGATGGTCTTGGAACGGCAAGGGAACGCCGAGAGATTTTCAGGGATGCGTATTTTCGCAACTGGTGTGCTACGCCGATGCGTCATTGTGGCGGAAGCTTCAGGATTGACCGCACGCATCGACCTGCGTGAACCTGGCTTGAAAGACCGAACGTGCCCCGAGCGACGCGC
>JAJXXL010000475.1 GCA_021781115.1 Planctomycetota bacterium | reverse complement strand
GCTTGGCAACGCGCAACAATCTGGTCGGTCGAAAACCTCTCGATCACTGTGGCACAGACACCAAACTCGGGCAGCCAACAAAAGTGGGTGTCTTATTAATTCGGGCGGGAGCTGTAAAAATGGTTGCAAAAACTACAATCGGGCAGCGGCGGGCGGCATTTCCAAATTGTCACGATTTTCGGTGTGGATCATATCGCTTTTTGCATCAGTTGGTTACGACGATTTACATCAAATCGTTTTGAGTCACTCGATTTGGCACGGTATCTGCGGTGTTTCCGAGTTGACCCGCGAATCCCTGATTCGCAGTCATTGATCAGATCGGTTCAGCGCGGCCCCCCGTGGCCGCGACGAAACCTTTCACAGGAAATAAACACCCGCGACCATATCCCACCGGCCCGAGGAGTCGGGCTCGCACCCACCCCATAGCACACCCCACTATCCCACCCCTCAAGGCCGAAAGGAATCCCGCATCCTTTCGGCCTTGTGCGTTTCTTTGTGGAACCTGAAATTCCGTTCATGAGTCCACAATCCGCCTGGCGCGGGTGTCGCCGTAACGTTCCTCAAATTGACACGTTTTGACGATCGGCCTATGATCGGCCCCCGCACATTCGGCCCACCGGGACGGATTCTTCCGCCCTGAGGCAATTCCGCCGCAGTTCGCCTGCTTCAGCAATTTCAACGCTTCCGATAGTGAATTTACGGGGCGGCGGCCACCGGCTCGCCGCACTGCCAACGTATGCGGCCCCGCTCGCTGCCAGAATTCGGGCGGCCGCCGCCCATTTTCACTCAGGATCCTCTACGCTCTCCAGAGCTGTCCGCATGGTCGCCACCCGAACGATTCCGCCTGTCGCACCGCGTTTGTCGCTGAAACCGGCCAACCGCGAGAGCCGCACGCCGGCCCTGATGTCGGCGCACCTCGTGGGCAGTTGCGGGGCGGGCATGAAAGCACTCGCCGAGTTGCTGCTGGGCCGTGGCTGCCGGCTGACCGGCTCCGACTTGCAGGGCGATTCGCCAACCGCCCGATCGCTGGCGCGGCGAGGGTTGCGCGTTCAGCCCGGTCATTGCGGCGACAACGTTCCCGTCGACGCCGACGTGCTGGTGTTCAGCCCCGCGGTCGCCGCCACCAACCCCGAGCGGCTCAGGGCGGCCGAGCTGGGAATTCCGCAGTATTCCTACAGCGAAATGCTGGGGCGGCTGATGCGCGAAAAGACGGGCGTGTCTATCGCCGGCACACATGGCAAAAGCACAACGACGGCGATGACGGCGTGGGTGTTGCACACCGCCGGGCTGTCGCCCTCGGCAGTCGTGGGGGCTGAGCTTTGTGAATTGAACGTCAACGGCTGGGCGGGCGACGGACCGCTGTTCGTGGCCGAAAGTTGCGAATACCAGCACAGCTTCTGGGACCTGTCGCCGCAGCATGCGGCCATCTTGGCGCTCGAACCCGATCATTTCGATTGCTTCGCCACGTTCGACGACACCGTGGCTGCATTTGCGCGGTTTGCCGAAAGCATTCCCTCGGGCGGCCTGTTGTTGATTGGCGGCGACTGCCCGGCATCGCGCCGCGCCTGCGCCGGCGCGGGCGGCGACGTGCAAACATTTTCACTCGAACGCCAGGCCGACTGGTCCGCCGGCGATCTGCGGCCTTCGCCGGCGGGAACGCGATTTCACATTTTTCGGCGCGGCGAATTCTTCACCGAAGCGGCGACGTCGTTGCCCGGCGTGCACAACGTGCTGAACGCCCTGGCGGCTGCGGCACTCTGTGAACGCGTCGGGGCTGACCCGGCGGCCATTCGTGAGGGGCTCAGCAGCTTTCCCGGCATCCGCCGCCGTTTCGAAGTGGTGGGAACCTGGCGCGGCGTGACCTTTGTCGATGACTACGCGCACCACCCGACGGCAGTGCGGGCCACGCTGGCGGCGGCCCGCGCCCGGTTCGCCGGGCGGCGCATCGTGTGCGTATTTCAGCCGCACCAGGTATCGCGGACCCTGGCGCTCATGGGTGAATTCGCAGCGAGCTTCGGCGATGCCGATGAAGTGTACGTTTCACCGGTGTTCGCCGCCCGCGAGCAGGTGACCGATGAACCCCGCGCGGCGTCTTTCGAGTTGGCGGGGCGGATTGCGCTCAGTGGGCAGCGGGCGCAGTACGCGCCTTCTCTTGACCAGATGCTGACAACTTTAGAGGATGGGCTGCGGCCCGGCGACGTCCTGATCACAATGGGTGCGGGAGACATCGGCGAAGTTCACCATGCGTTCACTCGACGATTTTCAAGAAATCACGCTGCGCGATGAACCCTTGGCCCCGTTTACGTGGCTCAAGCTGGGCGGCCCTGCGCAGTATCTGATCAGCCCGCGCACGGTCGATGAGCTGGTCGAAGTCGTGCGCTGCTGCCATGACTTGCAGGTGCCGATTCGAATTCTCGGAGGCGGGTCGAACATTCTCGTGCGCGACGAGGGGGTCAGCGGCGCGGTCGTGCGACTGTCGGGCGAGGCTTTTGCGCGAATTGAAATTGACGGCTGCCGCGTGACCGCCGGCGCCGGGGCCCTGCTGTCGAACCTGATCTCGCAAACCGTCAAGGCTGATCTCGCCGGACTCGACACGCTGGTGGGCATACCGGGCACGGTGGGCGGGGCACTTCGCGGCAATGCGGGCGGCCGCAGCGGCGATATTGGCCAGCACGTCAGCAGCGTGCGGGTGCTGACGCCCCTGGGCGAACTGCTCGTCCGCCATGAAGATGAACTGTCATTTGCCTACCGGCACAGCAACCTCAGCGAAATGACGATTCTCGATGCAACGTTTGACCTGATTCCCGATTCGCCCGAGGAAATCAACCGGCGGATGCGCAAGATCTGGATCATGAAAAAAGCCACGCAGCCGCTGACGTTTCAATCGGCGGGCTGCATCTTCAAAAACCCGCGGGGCATGAGCGCCGGCCTGCTGATCGACCAGGCCGGCTTGAAGGGCACGCGCGTGGGCAACGCCGAAATCAGCGATCGCCATGCGAACTTCATTGTGGCCCACCCGACCGCCAGCGCACAAGACGTGCTCCGCCTGATCGATCTCGCCCGCTCGAAGGTCAACGAGCAGTTTGCGGTTGATCTGGAACTGGAAATTCAGATCTGGTAGAGATCCGCCCCGCGGGCCACGCCGCGATTCGACGGGCAGGCCGCCGCCTCACCCAGACAAGGACGTCAACCCATGCCACGCCGCGCTTTTTCGCCTTCATACCCCCTGCAAATTGCGGTTTTGTCGGGCGGGCGGTCTGCCGAACGGGCGATCAGCCTGCAAAGTGGTCGGGCGGTCTGCCGGGCTCTGGCCGCACGCGGGCGGTGCGTCATTCCGATCGACCCGGCGGAAACCGACCTGGCCCACTACGACTGGTCGGGCATTGACGTGGCGTTCATTGCACTGCACGGCGCATTCGGCGAAGACGGCCAAGTGCAGCGCGTGCTCGAAGAAGCGGGGGTCGCGTATACGGGCAGCGACGTGCAGGTGTCGCGGCTGGCGTTCAGCAAGTCGGCCTCCAAAGAGCGATTTCTGCAACATCATGTGCCCACCCCGGCGTACGTGCTGATTCACGAAGCCGACACGGCCGACACGATTCTGGGCCATGCACGGGGGCTGGGTTTTCCGCTGGTCGTCAAACCCGATGCGCAAGGCTCGAGCCTGGGCGTCAGCCTGGTAAATTCGCCCGACGACCTGCCCAAGGCCCTGGCCCGCTGTTTTCACCTCGATGCGTTCGGTTTGCTCGAAACCGCGATCCGCGGTTCTGAATGGACTGTCGCCGTGATTGACGACGAAACGCTGCCCGTCATCAAGATTGAAACCCCCCGCGCGATTTTTGATTACCAGGCCAAATACGAAGACGACGCCACGCAGTACCTGCTCGACTTTGATGAGCCACGCGAAACTGTCGAACGGATTGCGCTGACTGCCCGCAACGCCTGCCGCGCCCTGGGCACGAGGGGCCTCGCCCGCGTCGACCTGAGGCTCGACCAGTTTCAGCGACCGTGGGTGCTGGAGGTGAATACCATTCCCGGGCTGACTGACCACAGCCTGGCGCCCAAGGCGGCCGCACGCCTGGGAATGGACCTGGGCGAACTGTGCGAGCGCCTGATCCAGGCGTGCCTGACAAGCGAATTGAGCCGGCAGCCGCAACCCTGACGTGCCGCCGAGCACCGCCTCAATACGACCGTTGCCAAACGCGTCTTGCACTGCAAACGGGCCCGCAACGAGGGTTTCTTCAGGAAAACTGCCGCGGCCCCGCGGCGGTGCGCCGATGAATGCCAGAAGGCTGCGCCAGCTCTTGATCTCTCTGGCAATCGCAAGGTACGTCAATGGCGAAAAAGGCAAATCCCCCAACTTCTGCCAAGTCGGCTCAACCGGCGCCGCCCAGCCCTCCGCAAAGATCGGTCCTCGCCCGGTTGCGTCCCTGGGTTCTCGTGGTCGGCGCGGGCGTGGGTTTGGCCGGGTATGGCGTGCAACGTCTGCAAAACCTGTTGCCCGATCTTTCCAGTCGCGAAGAATACCAGGCGGGCCTCGCCCAGATTGAAATCACCCCCCCGCCCCGCTGGGTGCCCCAGAACTTCATCGAGCAGGTGCTGCACGCAGCGAACCTGCCCGAGAAATTCTCGTTGCTCGACGACCACCTGGCGCATGACATTGCCGAA
>JAJXXL010000083.1 GCA_021781115.1 Planctomycetota bacterium | reverse complement strand
CTGTCGGTGACGGATGACGGCTGGCTGAAACTGGTGACGGAGTTCAGCCGGCTGTTCCGGCGATCGGCGGGCACCCCCGCGTCACTGGGGCAGGACGCCGCGAAATGGGGCCGCAAACGCCGCGAAGGAATCTCGCAAAGCCGCGCCGCGTTCGCATCGCCGGTATAAGCGGTCGATGCCAAATGAGGCACGAATGCGGACCGGCGCATCGTACGACGACAAAGAGCCGCGACCGTGAGGGAGTGGTAACGGCGGCCCCAGCCAGTGCAGGAAAACCCTCACTGACGGTCGCAGCTCGACTGAGGAGCGTTGGGAAGCGCATCAGAGAGAATTGGCAGTGCCTGTCACGCATGTGGCGGCGTGACTGCCACGCGAACCGGATCGAAATCGGGCGACGAGTCGATCAGCGATTCGGCGTGTGACACCGGCCGTCAGGCAGCGATCGTGCGAAGGTCGCGGCAAACAGGGCACGGCGAGCCAACGCAAGCCCACACATTTTCGCTCACGCAATCAATCGGTTAGGCGGGCCGGTCGATTTTTGATCAATGATGGGCGGACCCCGGCTGTCTTCGATGCGGTGTCAGCGTTTCTTTTTCGATTTGGCCTTGGTCGGGGGCTGGCCGGGGGGTAAGTCGAATGCCTGGCCGGGCGGACCAGGCGGGGTTGGGGGCATCATGTCTGGGTAGCCTCCCATTTTTGCAGGGTTTCGCATGCGTTTTTTCTTATCGGCCTTGTCGTCTTTACTCGCCTTGCCGGTACCATCCTTTTTCTTCATTTGCTCCATATACCCTTCCAAGCCGCCCGGCGTGGGGGCGCTGGCGTCGGCATTTTCGAGATCCTTGAACGGCTTGCGTTCTTCTTCGACCCGTTTTTCATCCTGCTTTTCGAGACCATCTTGCGACCGCGGGTCATTGGCAAACAGTTCGCCCGCCGGGTTGATCGTGACCGCCAGGTCGAACGCACCGGAGTTCATCAGCTTGCTCCAGTCTTTCCTGTTGATTCCCAAATCGGCATTCTCGTCGATCGCGATGGCCGGTGGACCGTTGACGTCGACCAGCAGATCTTTTGACGTAAACCGGACGTCCTCCTCCGTCAAGCTGGGCACGGCAACATTCAAACGCTCGGTCTTCGCCTTGCCGCCGATAAACTGGCCAATCATCAGCTTGAGCTTGTCGGCAATAAAGGTGCCGACGTCCGGATCCCATTGAAAGATTTTCATTTCTGCTGCGTATTTGGCGGCCGCGAGGCTGTGCGGCAGGCCGGCGAGAAAATAATCGACGTCCTTCTCGACGACCACGGGGGGAGAAGGATCGCTCCACGGCGAGGTGCGTGTTTCGCCTTCAGTGATAGAGACCTCGCGCACTTCGTCGGGAGATCGGCCATAGCTGGGGTTCACAACCTCGATCTGAATTCGATACCGGTAACACTCGCCGGGCTCGACCGCCACGTCGAAGTACCGGAACAGCAGGTACTTCGCTGATCGACCCCCTGACATACCGGGCATGCCGGCCATACCTGGTTGCCCCATGTTCATCATGCCTGGGCCATTGGCGCCAGGCGGACCGGCGGGCGCCATCGACTGCATCATTTTGCGCATGTAATCCATGCCGTCTCGCGATTGGCCGACGGTTTTTTTGGCAGCGTTGATGTCGCGCTGGCCGCGGGCAAACCCCCGCTTTTTGTTCGACACGCCCGCCACGCCGCCTTCCAGCTCATTGGCTTTTTCGAGGGCCGCCGCGTTAAGGGCCAGCTCCTGTTCGCGCTGTTCTTCGCTGAGTTGCTCAGCCTTCAGCCACGGGTGGTTGACCTGGCTGCTCCACACGCCCAGATAGCGCATGGGCAACGGCATGGTGAGCACGACGTCGGTGTAATCGGTCGGCACGACGTCGGGGTCGAAATCTTCGCATTCTGACAGCAGATCCAAGGCGATTTGCACATTCAGGTCTTCCCATTTGCCCACCCAGGGGTCTTCACCGCGAACCGCCTTTTGCCGCTGGACCTTAAAGTCGAAGAATTCCAGAAAATCGGCGGCCTGGGCATCGGTTTCGGGGTGCAGGGCCCGCGCGTAGTATTGCAACTGCTGCGCGTAGGGAAACACGGCCCGCAGTGCGACGTACCGCACCCCCCGGCCACTGCCGCCTCCACTGCCCATTACGAACATGCCCGGCCCCGGCGGGCCGGGCGGCATGCCGGTCATGCCGGGCGGCATGCCGGGTTGGGGGCCGCGATTGCGGCGGCGAAATGCAGGGTCTTCGTCGCGGGCTTCGGCATCGTTGCCGACAGGATCGACGCCCCCGTCGAGACCGTTGGGCTCCATGCCTTCGGGAATTTTGGGGACAGTCGCCATAACGAACGTGCCAGACGTGGCGATGGGCTTTAGCACGGCGAGCAGTTTCGGTTCGTCGACCGGTTCGTCGCGCGGGTAGATCTTGAACGACATCGGCGTGCGATACTGAAACGCAGCCAGTTCGACGTCCTGAATGACTTCCTGACGGGCCCGGTTCGAATACTCGACGAGTGCAAATTCGGCCTGTTTCGCAGGCGGCCAGGCGCTCGAGACGAGCAGGGTTTCAGATTTCTTGGCCGCCTCTGACAATTGGCCTGGCGAACTGGAATAGCCCCCCCACAGAAGATTTGACACGCCTGACCACAGGCACGGCAGCACGACGACCAGCGCGATCAGCCCCACCCCGGCCTTTTCGCCGTGCTGCAGGGCGATTTGCTTGTAGTTCATCCCTTTGAATCGGGCGAGGAAGTTTTTCATGTTCAGACCTGATCAAGATACAAATCGATGAATCCATCGCGCCGACCGCAGTCCGTAACAACCGCTCGGCCCTGGGTGAGTTGTGACTGCCGTCACTTCGCACCCGGCGGCGAACCGGGTGGTGGTGTTCCGGGTGGACCAGCCGGGGGTGCCGCAGCCGGGCCGCCCCCGAGGGGCGAACCCGCTGGAGGCGGGCTGGTCGGTGGTGCGCCCGCCGGGGGCGCACTGGAGGCGGCCGGGTTCGGCGATGCAGGCGTACTGGCCGGAACAGTCGCGGCCGGGTTTGTCACACCCGGGTTTGTTGCCGGTGGCTGGCCGGCGGGTTGTGTCGGAACCGTTTGCAGAATGGCCGCCGGCGGTGCTGTGGCGGGCGGTGCTGTGCCTGCCGAAGCGGGCTGGCCATTCACTTGCCCAGGGGCGGCGGCAACGGCTGGCGGTTCGTTAAAAATTGTAAACAACCCGCTGATCGCCACGATGGCCAGCATCGGGTCTGACATGGCCACTTTCGCCGAGGCATCGACATCGACCGTACCGGAATCAAGATCGCTCGAATCGGCATTCGGCGCGCCCGGCGCCCCTTGGCGCATCTTCATCATCGCCGCCATCGCTTCACTGCCGGGTCCAGGCCCCGGCCCAGAACCGGGCCCCGGCCCCGGGCGAAAGCCGGGGCCACCAGCATCGGTCGCCCCCAGAACTTCGGGGTTCAGGTCCATCTGATGGACCCGCGTCACGCGCAGGGGCCATTCCGAATTCGCCAGGCTGACGAGCAAATCCGGCACGTTTCCCTGGTGAATCGCCACCTTCAGATAGAACCCGCGGGTTTTCCAGGCCGGCTTTTCCTCGACGTACCGCTTTTTCGGCCCCGTTGGCGCTCCCATCATGCCGTTGCCCATGCCCGCCGCACCCGGTGGCGGACCATGCCCGGCCGCGGGCGTTGCACCCGGCGCAGGCGGTTTGGCCGCACCCGCCGCCGGGTTCGCCGCCCCGCCCGATTTGTCTTCGTCAGACCCGAATTCGTCGGCCGGGTTGAAATCGACGCCCGAGTCGCCACGCTTACCCATCAGGCCCGATCCGAAACCGCCCAAACCACCACCAAACGCCGCACCACTCATTGCGGTTGCTGGCGGCCCATGGCTAGCGCCACCGGTCGGGGGCGCCGTAGGCGGCATTCCGGGTTGAGCGCCCGCCGCAGGCGGCGCTCCAGGAACGCCCGCGGCGGCGGCCGAGGGCTTGGCCCCCCCCCCGCCGAGCAAGCGCACCGTGTAGATTTTGCGCAGGGGCGCGTTGGCCTGGTTGGTCGCCGTTTCGTTTACTCGGGCAATCGCCCGGAACAGCGACGTCAGCAACCACACATCTTCCTGGGCATTCTTCATTTGCACAGGCGTGGGCGGCAGATTGCCGAAATCTTCGGACGGCATTTTCTCGAAGGGAAAGTCGACCTTGCCGACCTGATCTTCAAAATTCGGTTCGACGATCCGCCAGACGGAGTCGATGATTTCGTCTTTGTTCGCGCCAATGTCGTTATCACTCTTATAGACCTGCCGGTAGCGCTCCAGATCCTGGGGGCTGGCACGAACGGGGTCGACTTTTTCGGGCCAGGTCATGAATTGCGTCTGCCGCGCGTACAACTCCTGCCATGTCGCCGCAACGGTTTCGGCCTGCTGGTCGTTCAGCGCCTTTCCCCCCTTCGTCCAGGTGTCATTCGGGTTATCGGCGCCCGAGGGCAGCTTTTTGAACAGGTCGTCGAGCGCTGTCTTGCGGGCTTCGGCCGCCGAAATCATCGAACCGCGGGTCATGAACCAGCCGATGACCGGCAGCAGGAGCGCAACCGCCAGCAGAATCCAAAACTGATAGGGCTGGATTTTTTTTAACTGTTCCATAGTTACGCCTCGTGCTTCCTGTTTGAATTCGCTGACTTTTTTT
>JAJXXL010000102.1 GCA_021781115.1 Planctomycetota bacterium | reverse complement strand
TTCGGCCAGGTTGCGGATCACGCGCGCGGGCCGCCCGTCTTTCATCGTCGTCGACGTTGGGGCCCCCTCGCCGGGGGGAAAAAAACAATCGGCGACGCCGGGTTGCACGCGGAGCAAGACCGACAGGCCGGCCGGCGACAACGGCGACAATTGCACGCGAATTCGGGAATCAGCCGGGGCGGCGTCGGCGAGCATCTGATCGGGCAGGTGAACCGGCAGTTCGCGTTCGATTGTCGGCAGCCGCGCCAGCAGCGTGGCCGCGTCGGCGTGTGGAATCGTCGTGTTCATTGTGGAGAACACAGAAAAGAGCTGGACGGCCCGCGCGCTGAGCGGTGCGATGTGCAGTTCGGATCGGGACTCGAGACAGCCCACCAGCCATTGATTGCGAATTTGCATCACCGCGAGGAACTCATCGACCGGGTGGTCACTCAGCAAGGGCACCAGGTGCAGCCCCTCGGGCGTGTGAAGGACTTTGAGGCTCGCCTGGCCGCGGCACACTTTGCCGTGGCGGTCGGCAAGACCCGGCAGCACGAGCAGGACATGCGGGTGGCCGACCAGATGCGGCAGGACATCGATCAACTCGGGTTCGCGATAGTGAATGTAGGCGTGGCAGGCCAGAACGGCGATTTTTTCATCGGCGGGCGTGGCCCACAGCGAGCGTTCGCGAACGTACCGTTCCCAGGCGATTCGCCGCCCCTTCGACCATTTGTCCTTGGCCGCGTTGTAGGTCTGTTCGACCGGCGTCGCCGTGATCGTGCGTTCGGTGACTTCGATCCGCCAGGCCATGCGGACCACCGGCGGCGGGGGGGCGTCAAACAGCCGGCCCTTGCCCGACAGATCGACGCAGCGATCGATTTCGGCGAAGAGCAGTTCCCACGGTTTGCGCGCGGGCGGGGGCGGGGGCGGGGGCGCGGGCGGGGCCGGCGCCCGTTGCACGGCGCGATTGTCGACGAAGGGCATGCGGTTGCCGGGCGATTGGCCCGCACGGTTGAACGTCACGCCCGGAATGTAGTTCAGCAGCGCATTCCGCAGTTCGAGCGTGGCAGCGTAAGCGTGCGGGCATTGCTGGAACTCGTCGTACTCCTCGCAACTGCAGGCCACTTCGATCGGGTCGGCAAACTCCTCCTCTGACTCGGTGAGGAATTCGACCGTTTCGCATAGTCCATTAAAATCCTGACAGATGCAGGTGAGCACTCCCGCCGAATCGGGCTCCAGGTGGGCGATTCGCCCCGTCAGCGCCTTGCCCAATTTCATCAACCACCTGGGGTAGACTTTGAGCGCTGCACCTAGAGTGGAGATCCATTGTCGCCGAACCGATTCGTCGGTGTAAGATCCCGGGGCCAGCCGCGCGCCCCCGTAGTCGTTGAGACCGTCGTCGTGTCGCTGATGGTTGACCATCCTAGTCTGCTCTCTCCGATTATCGAACAACGAAGACGTCCGTGTGCATCGCGTTTAAAAAGACGCCCAAAAAGCCAAGCCACGATCAGTGCGTGCAAAATTGCGACTCATTGCCAAGCCGCGCGACGGTCGGAGCGTGCTTTCCAGCGCATTTCCGGCAAGCCGAACTGCTTGCCCACGATGGACGAACGTTTTTCATCAGACCGTAGCAGAATACGGCTGGCTTGCTCATTTGGCAACATTAAAACCCTGGCTGTCGATTCTGCCAAAACTCACGCTGCGTGAATTCTGGTCGGCCGCAGGAATTGTCAATCGGTCTGACCGCGATTCTTGGCAAGAAACTCAGTTCCCATCAGATTTTCAGGGGCTGGCGGCGGCTTGTTTGCCGAGAGGGGCGTTCCTATAATCAGCCGCGCGATGACCCCCTTCTGGCGGCGGTTTGAACCGAAGTGCGTGCGATTCACGCCGGCCGGTTGCCAAAGAGGCAATGCGATGGAAACGAAAACCTGCTCATGATTCACCCCTGGCACGATGTGACGCCTGGCGAAAAGTTGCCCACCGAATTCGTCGCGGTGATCGAGATTCCGATGGGTTCGAGCATCAAGTATGAGCTCGACAAGGAAACCGGCCTGCTGCGGCTCGACCGGATTTTGTATTCGGCGGTGTATTACCCGGCGAATTACGGTTTTATCCCGCAAACGCTGGCTGAAGATGACGACCCGCTGGATGTGCTCGTGTTGTGCCAGGAGCCGGTGGCGCCGCTGACGCTGGTCAAAGCCCGCGCGATCGGGCTGATGACCATGATCGACTCGGGCAAGCGCGATCACAAGATTCTGGCCGTCGCTGTCGACGACCCGGAATTCAACGGTTTTCAGGAAGCGAGCGAGCTGCCCCCGCATCGGCTGGCCATGCTCCGCCGGTTCTTTCAGGATTACAAAATGCTCGAGGGCAAGGCCGTCGAGGTCGAAGAATTCGCACCGGCCGTCTTCACGCTGGCCGTCATTGAATCGGCGCTCGAGGCCTACAGCGACCAGCGTCGCCGCGGCTTTCGTTGACCCGGTTGCCGGAAATCGCCCCGCCGTTTCAAGAGTGCCCATCGTGGATGTGATCGAGCTGCTGCAGGAACTTGTGGCGATTCCCAGCGTGAACCCGATGGGGCAGGACCAGGCGGGCCTTGAGTTCCTGGAAACCCGACTCAGCCACCGCCTCGCCGCGTTCTTCAAAAACCTGGGCGTCGAGCATGAGCTGGTCGAGGTGTTGCCGGGGCGGTTCAACGTCATCGCGCGTCTTGCGCGCCGCCCGAGCCCGGTTACCATTCTCCTCGACGCCCATCAAGACACCGTGCCCGTCGCGGGCATGACGATCCCTCCGTTTGAGCCGCGGCTGGCCGAAGGGCGCTTGTACGGCCGCGGGGCGTGCGACGTCAAGGGCGGCATGGCGGCCATGCTGGCGGCGTTTGCCCGCCTGGCCGAAACGCCACCGGCGACTGCGGCCAACGTCGTGATGTCCTGCACCTGCGATGAAGAATCGGGGGCAAGCGGCGTGCGCGACCTGGTGCGGCTGTGGAGCGACCCGAACCGGTCGGGGTCGTGGCTGGGGGCGCCGCCCGATTTTGCGATCGTCGCCGAACCAACCGACCTGCATGTCGTCGTGGCGCATCGGGGCGCGGTGCGCTGGAAACTGCAAACGACCGGCCGCGCCTGCCACAGCTCACGGCCGCAAGACGGCGTGAACGCAATTTATAAAATGGCCCACGTCCTCGAATGCCTCGAACGGTATGCGCAGGAACTGCCCCGGCTGGTTGCCACGCACCCCTTGTGCGGCGCGGCGACAATCAGTGTGGGCCGCATCGCCGGCGGAGCGGGCGTGAATACGGTGCCCGATGAATGCCAGATCGAAATTGACCGCCGCGTGCTGCCCGGCGAAGACCCGCGCCAGGTGATTCCGCAGGTGCGCGAATACCTGAGCCAGCGGCTGGATGTCGATTTTGAAATGTTGCCGCCCTGGCTCGACGGCGCCACATTGTCTGATGCCCACAATGGGCCGTGGGCCAACCGGCTCCTGGATGCGGTGCAACAGGTCGCCGGGCCGCGTCAAAAGATCGGCGTGCCCTATGGCACGAACGCATCGCGAATTTCGGCTGCGGGTGTGCCCGCCGTCGTCTTCGGCCCGGGTTCGATCGCCCAGGCGCATACCGCCGACGAATGGATTTCGACCGCCGAGGTGCGGCAGGCCAGCGAAATCTATTACCGGTTCTGCGCGGCGGCCGGGCAACCCGGGGTGACGGTCGATACCTGATCGTTCCGGGAGAGATGGGGCGCAGGTGAGCCGCCAGCGGCATTTCTGCCGCGGTGATCGCCCGGCAGGGCGCCGCGGGGGCCGGCTGAGATTTATTTTCTGGATCAGACGTGTGAACCAAATTTGCGCTTTGAGCGTCTTATTCTCTGGAAAGCGCGCGGCTCAGGCATGGAGGGTGGCAGCGTTGCTTCACAACGCCTGCGCGACGACAGAACGCGCAACCTGGAAGACCGCGTCTGGAGATCGCCGGCGCCCGCCGGTGCGCGAACCGGGCAATCGAGAAAGGCACGCTCATGCTCGTCCACTGCGTTCCACGCGTTGACCACGCGGTTCATCGGGTGCCGGTCAAACTGCCGAAGGAAGTCCGTCGGCCCCGGGCGGGCGGGCGGCCGGTGGCGACCCGCGGGTTGATGCCGGGCTGAATGCGCTGTCGAGTGCGCCACGGCATTCAGAACGCGCCGCCGCCTTCGCGCAGCGCCTGTTCGCGTTTGAGGATCCACGCGCGGAAATCGCGGTCGATGTCGGAACAGTCGCTGACGCCTGCCACCTCGCACAGCGTGCGCGTTCCCGTGGCGTCGTGCCCGATCGTCGTGCGGAATTTGCGATAGAAGTGGCTCAGCAGGCCGCGATCCTGCAAATAGCAGCAGAAGCCGCGAACGCAGGCGTAGTTCAGCCCTTCGCCCTCGCCGCGAAATTCTTCATTGGTGATCAGTTGCTCGAGGGGTGGCAGTTCGCCGTGATGCACCGCCTGCACAATCAATTTGAGCCGCCAGTTCGGCAGGCCGATCAACTGCAACCCATCGGGCGAGAAGCGGGCTTCTTCGTGCAGGGCCGCGAGCCCTTCGTCGAACCATTCGGGCATATCGGGAAAATCGGTCTGGCCGAGCGCGTGCGTCAATTCGTGCGCCAAGGTGCCGTAGCCGGTGGCCAGGTTCAGCACGATCCGCCGCTCAGACCGTACATAATACCCGGCATAGCGCAGCGGTTGGCAG
>JAJXXL010000379.1 GCA_021781115.1 Planctomycetota bacterium | reverse complement strand
GGCGGCTGCGTTTCTGGTTCCGCTGGCCACGGAAAACATTGCCGTCGATTATCGGCAAGTGGCCGCCGATCGCGAAATTGCCGCGCGGGTCGAAGCGGCTGGCGGGGTGTTCTTTCTGGGCGGCGAGCAGAGCCGTATCGTCAGAGCGCTGCGAACCGCCGATGGGGCCAATACGCCGCTGCTGGACGCAGTTTGGAAGGTGTTTCAAAAAGGGGGAGTGGTTTCAGGAACGAGTGCCGGTGCGGCGATTATGAGCCGCATCATGTGCCGCGATATTCCCAAGGTGTTTTCGGCGTTGCAAAACGGGGTGGGGATGGGGCGGGAAATTGACAATGGGCTGGGGTTCATGAACCCGGCGTGGTTTGTCGACCAGCATTGCCTGATCAAGGGGCGGTTTGCGCGGGCGCTGGCGATCATGCATGCGCGGGGATTCAGATATGGTATCGGGGTCGATGAAAACACAGCACTGGTCGTGCGGCAGAACAAGGTGGTCGACGTGATTGGCTATAAGGGGGCGATTGTGCTGGACCTGTCGCGGGCCACAACCGACACGACGGTGGGGGGGTTCAATCTGAAGAACGCGCGATTGACGTACCTCGACCATGGCGATGCGATCGATCTGGAAACACTGGCGGTCACGCCGTCGCAGGAAAAGCGCGATGATGAGAAACTCGACCCGCAAGCGGCGACCTTCAAGCCGTATTACAACGAAACAATGGTGGTCAACGACATTCTGGGGAATTCGGCGATGCCCGACCTGTTGTACAAGCTGATCGACAATCGCAAGGACGAAGCGATCGGCCTGGCGTTCGATGGCCTCGCAGCGCGGCGCGAGCGGTCGCCCGGTTTTGAATTCCGGTTTTCGCGCGATCAGGAAACGGTGGGTTGGTACACCGAATCGTTCGGCAGCGAAGATTACACGGTGGTCAACGTTCGGCTCGACGTGCGGCCGGTGACCATGGCGGGCCCGTTGTACGAGGCGACGGAGTAGCGTCGGGCGGGCTTGCCTGCCGCCCCTGTCGCGGGTTGGGCTACCCGGCCGCCAACCGCGAACGCTGCCTTGCCCCGCAGACCGCAAGCGGTTCTGCGTCAGTCGCCCAGCAGCGCGTCGACGGCGCTGACGAGATCGGGCATTGCGAACGGCTTCGTCAGAAAGAAATCGACTCCGTTGGCCTCGGCGAACGCCCGTTGACGCGGGGCGTCGTGGGCGGTCATCAAAATGACCTTAGGCCCATTGAAGCGGCGGTAACCCAATTTTTCGAGAACGGAAAGCCCGCTGCGGCGAGGCATGGTGACGTCCAGCACGATCAGGTCGGGCGCGTCGCGCTCGGCGCGCATCAGGCCCTGATTGCCGTCGCGGGCGATAAGCACTTCGTAACCGCGGGCTGCAAGCACGGCGTGCACCGCCTCAACAATTTGAGAATCGTCGTCGACGACAAGCACGCGGCGGGGCTTGCGGCGACTGACAACGACCGCGTCCGATTCGCCAGCAATCGGCTCGCCGGCAGGTTCGTTCAACATGGAATTTGACACGCGCACACCCGCAAAGCACGGCCAAACGCCCTGCTTTTCCTAAGACCCGTTACTGAATGCAAAGCCACACACAACAGTAGGTCACGCCCGGCGCTGGGTGCACTGTTCGAAAACGGAAACATGAGGTTTCCGGCCGCGACTCAGGGTTCAAATCGACGATGCGTTCTCAACCGTTTATTCTACGTGCCCCGTTTACCCTGATGATAGGGGAGTTGCGGGAGAAATCGGCAGTTCCAGCAGAATTTGCCGCGACGCGTCTGGCGGCGTGCCCGCCGCCGGTTGAATATCACGCAGTGAACCCTTCATGACAGCGGGGATGTTCGCTAGACTAATCGGGTTGGCGCGCCGCGGGCGGCCCGTTTGCGGCGTCGGTTCGTGGGGCGCTGTTCACGCAATCAGCAACCGGTTTGTTTTTCACGCAGGAATCATTACCAGTGTCGTCAACCGCCGTCATCGGTTTGCAATGGGGCGACGAGGCCAAAGGCAAGATCGTCGATTTACTCACTGACCAGCATGACATCGTCGTGCGCTACCAGGGCGGCAATAATGCCGGGCATACGGTGGTTTGCAACGGTCAAACGTACAAACTGTCGCTGCTGCCGGTGGGCGTACTGCGGCCGGGCATTGTGTCGGTCGTGGCTCCGGGCGTGGTGATTAACCCACGGGCTTTTTTGGGCGAAATCGATCAGCTTCGCGAGCGGAATGTGCCGGTGGGCGATAACCTGCTCGTCAGCGACCGGGCTCATGTCGTGTTTCCCTACCATGTTGCCGAGGAGGCCGTACTCGAAAAGAGCCGCAAGAGCGACGCGATCGGCACGACGATGCGCGGTATCGGCACGTGCTATCGCGACAAGGCGGGGCGAACGCACGCTATGCGCATGGGCGATCTGTACCACGTCGATTCGTTTCGCCAGCGATTGGCCGAAATTGTCATTCAGAAGAACCAGTTGCTCACTGCGCTCTTGCCGGATTTTCAACAGCTCGATGCGGCGAAGATCGCCGAAGAATATCTGGGGTATGCGGCGCGGTTGGCCCCGCATGTCACGGACACGACCAGCTACCTGCACACGGCCCTGGCCCAGGGCAAGCGGCTGCTGTTCGAGGGGGCCCAAGGCAGCTTGCTGGACATTGATCACGGCAGTTTTCCGTACGTAACGTCGTCAAACAGTTCGGGCTGCGGAATTCACAATGGCAGCGGCGTGCCGGAGCGAAACATTTCGCGGATGATCGGCGTGGTTAAGGCCTACACGACGCGCGTGGGGGGCGGGCCGTTTCCCACGGAGCTGAACAACAGCATCGGCCAGCACATACGTGATGTCGGAAAAGAGTACGGCACCGTCACAGGCCGGCCCCGTCGCTGCGGCTGGTTCGACGCGGTCGCCGCTGGTTATGGCGGAAGAATCAGCGGCGTCGACTGCCTGGCGGTGATGCTGCTCGACGTATTGAGCCAGCTTGACGAACTCAAAGTGTGCGTGGCCTACGAAATTCGTGGCGAGCGCACGATCAATTTTCCGAGTCATGTCGAAGAATTAATGCTGGCCCAGCCGGTGTACCGCACGTTGCCGGGGTGGAAGACCGACATTTCGCACGTGCGCAAGCTCGGTGATTTCCCCGGGGCCACACGGGCCTATCTCGACACGTTGGCAGAAATCATGGGGCGCCCGGTCGAAATCATATCCGTGGGGCCCGACCGTGAACAAACGATTCTCGCCGACTGAAAACGCACGATATTCTTAACCCGTTGTTTTGCTGCCAGTTGCAACATTAGCGATTGCTCTTGGTGGAACGCGCGGCGCACGCTAGAATTTGCCGCTTCCTTTGCCCCCGGTCGCGAATCGCGATCATTCAGCGGCGTTTTCGTCATTCCCTCCGATTCGCGAGTTTGCCCCTGTGCGTGTCGCTTACCTCGATTGTTCGACCGGAATCAGCGGTGACATGACGCTGGCTGCGTTGATTGACGCAGGTGTCGATGTGGCCGCCATTCGGGCTGCGGTCGCTTCGCTGAATCTGCCCGACGTACGGGTTGTCGTCGAACCCGTCGTGCGGTGCGGCTTTCGGGCTCTGCATGTGCGAGTCGAACACCCTGAGCAGCACGTGCACCGGAATTTGCATGACATCAACTCCCTGATTGACAATGCAACTGGCATGACGCCGGCCCAAAAAGATCTGGCACGCCGAATTTTTCTGGCGGTTGCCCGGGCCGAAGCAAAGGTGCACCACGCGGCGCTCGACCAAGTGCATTTTCATGAGGTGGGCGCCATCGACTCGATCGTCGACATCGTGGGTGCGGCGGTGGGGTTTGACCTCCTGGGGGCCGCAGAGGTTGTTTGCAGCCCGGTTCCGCCGGGCCGCGGCCACGTGCACATTGCGCACGGTGTTTGCAGCGTGCCGACGCCGGGCACGGCCGAATTGCTCAAGGGAATTCCACTGGTCGACGTGCCGGTTGCTGCCGAGTTGACGACGCCGACCGGGGCGGCGATTTTGAGCACGCTGGTCGATCGTTTCGGTCCATTGCCAGACATGACGTTGGAAAGCATTGGCTACGGCGCCGGGACTCGTGATTTTACCGACCGTGCCAACGTGTTGCGATTGTTTGTGGGCGTGGCCGCGCCCAAAGACGCCGAAACCGATCAGGTACTGATCCTGGAGACGAACCTCGACGATGTCACTGGTGAAATCATTGGCTATACGCGACAAAAGCTGCTGGCGGCCGGTGCGCTTGACGTTTTTTCGCAAAGCATTCAGATGAAAAAGGATCGGCCAGGCACATTGCTCACCGTCATCAGCCGGCCGGCTGACCGCGAAAAGCTGGAAGAAATTCTGTTTGCCGAAACAGCGACGTTTGGTATACGCCACCGCGTCGTCGAACGCAGCATTCGCCAGCGCCGTGCAGTCGAAGCCGTTACGCCTTGGGGACCGGTGCGTGGCAAACTCGGCTGGCGCAGCAACGGCGATGTTGTTTTCACTCCCGAATTTGAAGCCTGTGCGGAAATTGCCGCGCTGCACGGCGTGCCCCTGCGGGAAGTCTTCCGAGCGGCGGAATGTGCGGCCCCGGCAGGGCCGCAGCCGTTATCGCCGGTGCGCGATCAGGCACCGGGCCGTGAACATACGCACGATCACGATCACGATCACGACCATCGGTATGATTCTGGTCATGACCACGACCATTGAGGGGAACCGCAATGCACGTCTTTGCCGATTTGCCGGGCGGCGGCCAGTTTGTCGTTTTGGGGTTCATGCTGGTGCTGGTTGCTGTGATTTTGCGGCGTGCGGCGCCGCGGCTGCCACGCCGCCCCGCCCGCGACGCAGTGTACGACCTGCAGGATGAAATCCGTGAAATCGAGACGGGCCATGCGAGCCGTCTCGAAAAGATGGAGCTGCGACTTCACGATTTTGCACGCGATGTGGAAGCCCGCATTCAAACCCGGCTGACGCTGCTCGACGAACTGGTGTTCGACGCTGATCAGGAAATCGCCCGGTTGCAACAACTTCTCGAACAAACTCGCGGCGGGCCGCAATTGGTGAAGCCGTTCGGCCCCGATTCGACCACGCGGGCTCGCGCGGCGGTTCCGGCCGCCGATGAATCGTCGGCTGCTGAAATGACCGCGGGCGGCGACGATCGCCAGAAGGCAAGGATTTACGCGCTCGCCGATGCGGGCCTGACTGCGAAGGACATTGCCGATCAAACCGGCCAGCCGCTGGCACGCGTCATTCTGTGCCTGAACCTGCGCTCTGCCGCCCGCTGGACCGATGCGGCCTGAATGCGGCACGGTCGATTGAGCGGGATGTGGCGGCTGCCGCCAGCTCAGATCCGTTTCGCGAGGGTTTTCGCGAGGCGCATCAGCGTCGGGCTGATGTCGTGGGGGTCGAGGTGAATGTTCAGCAGGCTGGGCGTATTGAGGTTGAGCGTGGCGGCCGCCAGCGCGGCTTCGAGTTCGCCTTCGGTGTGCACCTCAAAACCTTCGCCGCCGCCGAGCAATTCAGGCAACCGGTGATAGTTCCAATTCAGGATGTCATTGAAGGGGCCGTCGCACAGAAATCGCTCTGTGCCGTAACCCTTGTTATTGAGCACGAACACGATCGGATTGAAACCGTGACGCAAGGCAGTCGAGAGTTCGAGGCAGGTCATCTGAAACGCCCCGTCGCCCACGAGCACAATCGGCCGCAACTTGTGGTTGCCGAACTGGGCGCCGATTGAGGCGGGCACGGCGAAGCCCATGGAGGTGTAGTACGCCGGGCTGAGGAATTCGGTGTCGCGGTAAATGGCCAGATCGGCGGCGGCAAACAGGCAATCGCCCACATCGGTCACGACGACCATGTTTTCGTCAAGTAGATCGTTGATGCGGGCGAATAGCCGGGCGGTCGTCAGCTTGGCTTTGGGGTGTGGCTCGTAATGCACGGGTGGGGTGGCGGGGTGGGCGGGCAACGGGCGCCGCGGTGGATGCAGGTCGGCCCGAACGAGGCCGGCGACGAAATCGGAAAGCAAGACGTCGTGAAAAAAATGATGTCGGATCTGCAATGTTTCGCTGGTCACGTAAATGCACTTGCCGGGATCGATGTTCGCCGTATAAATACCGAGGTCGATGTCGGTGAGGAACGTGCCCAGCAGAATCATGCAGTCGCTGGCTTCGACAAATTTGCGAACGTGGTCGCGGCACATTGCGCCTTCGTAAATGCCCAGGTACAGCGGGTGCTTTTCGCCAACGACCGATTTGCCCAAGAGCGTCGCGCACATTGGAATGCCATTTTTTTCGGCCAGCCGGACAACTTCAGCGCCCAACCCGAAACGGTGCATTTCGACTCCGGCAATGATCACCGGGCGCTGGCAGGAATTGATCAGGTTTTCGGCTTCGGCCAGCGCCTCGCGCAGGGCGGCCTGATCGCTGACAACCGATTCGACGCCCGGCTGATGCGGGTACACCCCGCGCGTGTGCACGCGATCGCGGGGGAGTTCGAGATACACAGGGCGTTTAAACCTGTGGGCTGCGGCGAGACAGCGGTCGATTTCACGAAACGCGGTTAACGGGTCGTCGAGCGATGCCGACGCCACGGTAATTTTCTCAAACACATCGCGCTGGGTATTGAAATCGCGAACGCGGTGGTGCAGCAAGGGGTCGGACCGGCGTTCGTCTACGCCCGGCGCGCCGCTGATGACAATGACGGGCGATTTCTCGGCATAGGCGCCGGCGATCGAATTGCACAGGCTCAGCCCCCCGACGCAATAGGTCACGCAGACCGCCCCCATGCCATGCACGCGGGCGTAGGCGTCAGCGGCAAACCCGGCGCAGTCTTCGCGCGTCGCCCCGATGACATGAAGCGGGCTGCGTTCCATCATGGCGTAAAAGCTCAGCACGAAATCGCCCGGTATGCCGAAGACATGTTCGATTCCGTAATCGCGCAGGCGGCGAATCAGGTATTCGCCGATGGTGGGCAACGGTCCACCGGGCACACGCCGGCTACTGGGGCGAGACGGTTTTCGATGGGACGAAGACTTACGGGGAGTTGCCTTTTTCGCAGCCATGCAGGTTGCCTCCTCAGTTGCGTCGGATGAGAACCGGTCGAAACACATCGGATGTCAGACCCCGATGTTCCATCAATTCTAGCGAAAAATTGCGTGATTTGCGAATGGCGCGACGCATGCCGAGGCGAATCTCGCAACGGATTGGGCCACATGATCACGCAGGGCAGTCTGACGGCACCACGAATGAAAAAGTGTTTCCTGGCGGGCGTTTTTACACCTGTAACACGCCCGTGCGGTATGGAACGTCGTCGGCATGGCGCGTGGCGACTTCCAGCGCCAGGGTTAACGTGGCACGCGTGTCGGCGGGTTCGATGATTTCATCAACCCACCCTCGGGCCGCTGCATGGCGAATGTCCGTGTGCTCGTCGTAGGCAGCAATGGTCTTCTGCCGCAACTCTTCCAGTTCGGCAATTTCTGGCTCGGCCCCGGCCCGTTTGAGCGCGGCAGCCTGAATCTCCCATAATGTTGCGGCGGCCTGTCGGCCGCCCATAACTGCGTACCTGGCTGAGGGCCACGCAAAAATGAATCGCGGGTCGAATGCCTTGCCGCACAGCGCGTAGTGGCCGGCTCCGTAACTGCCCCCCAGAATGACAGTCAATTTGGGGACGCGGCTGTTGGAAATCGCATTGACGAGCTTTGCCCCCGATCGAATGACGCCTGCCTGTTCCGAATCGCGCCCCACCATGAAGCCATACACATCCTGAAAAAACACGACCGGCAGCCACGACTGGTTGCAATCCATGATGAACCGAGCCGCCTTGTCGGCGCTTTCATGGTAGATGACGCCGCCGAATTGCAATCCTGTCTTCGGGGTTTTTTCCGGATGGTGCTGGTTGGCCACGACGCCGATCGAAAAGCCAGCGAGCCGCGCGTAGCCGCATACAAGCGTCTTCCCAAAATCGGCCTTATACTCCTGAAAACTGCCCGCATCGAGAATGCAATCGAGCAATTCGCGAACTTCGTACTGCCGTTGGGCGTCGGGAGAAACGATGCGATACACATCGTCGGGGGGGCGGGCCGGAGGCACGACCGCATCGCGGCGAAACAATGCCGCGGCAGAGTCTTGGGGCAGCATCGCCGTCAGCGAGCGCAGTCGGGCGAGGCAGGCGTCGTCGTCTGGTTCGCGAAAGTCGATCGTCCCGCTGATGGCTGCGTGCATCGACGCGCCGCCGAGTTCCTCGTGCGAGGCGTCTTGGCCGATAGAACTTTTGACGAGTGCCGGGCCGGCGAGATACAGCCCCGAACCTTCGGTCATGAGCAACTTGTCGCACAAGACAGGCAAGTAGCCACCACCAGCGACGCAGTTGCCCATAATCGCGGCGATTTGCGGCACGCCCAAGGCCGACAACACCGCATTGTTGCGAAAGATTCGCCCGAAGTCATCTTCATCGGGAAAGATTTCATCCTGCAAGGGCAGGAACACACCAGAGGAATCGACGAGATACAATACTGGCAGCCGGTTGAACAGGGCAATCCGTTGGGCGCGCAGGACTTTCTTGACCGTCATTGGAAAGAATGCCCCGGCTTTGACTGTGGCGTCATTGGCGATGATCATGCATCGCCGACCCGCCACGTTGGCCAACCCGCAAATCACACCGGCGGATGGTGCGCCGCCCCAGGATTCGTACATTCTCCAGGCGGCCCAATGGCCCAACTCGAAAAACAGGGTATCGGGGTCGATCAGCGCAGCGATCCGTTCGCGGGCCGTCAGCCGATGGCGGGCGTGCTGCCGCTCAATGGCCAGCGGCCCGGCCCCTTGGTCAATCGCTGCGCAAAGCTCGCGATAGGTCGCGAGCCGTGATGGCCAGTCGTCGGTTACGGTCGTCGTTTCCTGTGTGCGACTCATGGGCTTATCGGCAGTGGCGACAAGGCAGTTTGTGCCTGTGGGGGCGAGCGGCCCGGTTACGGCATGGCGTCGCTGGCAGGCGATCGCGCGGCGAAACGGCAATTCGAGTTCGAAACCGCCACACTCAGATGGCAAAGTCCGTGCCGGCGACCACCAGACGACATGCTGGTATATCAAACCCGGGTGGCCCCCGCCAACCCCCGTGAGATCGTTTCGATGCCGCAGTGCGCTGCGCGTTCAATTGATGCGAAAGCCCGTATGGCTCGGGTTTGGCCTTTCGGAACTCCGTCAATTCAATTCCAGCGCTTCTTCCCAGTGTTCGTAAAGCTCAGCCAGCCGGGCTTCGGTTTCTTCGTAGGCCAGCCGGGTTTCTCGCGCACGCACGCCGTCGCGCAACACGCTGGGGGTGGCCAGTTCCGTTTGCAGATCGGCCAACCGGGCCTCGGCGGCGGCGACTTCGGCTTCGAGGTCTTCGACTTTGCGATAGGGAAACTTGCGTTTGCGGCGGACGGCTATTGGTATGTTGGCCCCCGGCGGTTTGGCGCGGCTTTCAAGCAGTGTTTGCGATTGCGCCGGGATGGCCCGTTCTTTTGCGGCACGATGCAGCGAATCAGTGTATTGCGAGTAGTTTCCGTCGTACAGGCGCCAGCGCCCCGGTTCGAAGGCGATAATTCGGGTTGCCACGCGGTCGATAAAATATCGGTCGTGGCTCACAAACAGCAGCGTGCCTTCGAACTCGCAGAGCGCCTGTTCCAGCGCTGCGCAGGCCCATAAATCGAGATGATTTGTCGGCTCGTCGAGCACGAGCACGTTGGCGTCGAGCGCTGCGACGCGGGCCAGCGCCACCTTGCTCTTTTCGCCACCGCTCAGGCTGCCAAATGTTTGCAACACGATTTCGCCGCGTAATCCGAACCGGGCAAGGATGTCGCGCAGGTGCGCCGGCGTGAGCTGGGGGTTGCCGGGTGGGCGAATCGCCTCGATCAGGTTGGCATCGGCCGCAACACCCGCCAGTTGCTGATCATAATAGGCGATTTCGACGTTTGCCCCGTATCGCACTTCGCCCGCATCGGGCGGCAATTCACGCAACAACGTGCGGAGCAGGGTCGTCTTGCCGCATCCATTCGGGCCGAACAAAGCCAGTCGGTCGCCCCGCAGAACCTGCAGGTTTACATCGGTAAATAGCGGCTGGCCGTAACCTTTTGTCAGGCCGTGGGCCTCAATGACCCAATCGCCCGCCCGCCGGACGTTGGCAAATTTCATGATGGGCGACGAAATGGCGCGCGGCGGGGCAACACGTTCGAGCCGCTCGAGTTTCTTCTCACGGTCGGCAGCCTGAGCGTGCTTTTGACCATAATGGTTACGGCGGATGAAGTCTTCGGTTCGGGCAATGAATTCCTGCTGCTTTTCGTAAGCGCGGCGCAAGAGTTCGTGGCGTTCATCCTTTTGCTTCCAATACGCCGAAAAATTGCCGGGGTAGTCATGCACTCCGCCAGCATTCAGTTCGAGAATGCGGTTGGCGACGCGGTCGAGAAAGAAACGATCATGACTGACGACCAGCACGGCCTGTGCGCATTGGGCGAGGTAGTTTTCGAGCCATTCTGTGGCAGCGATATCGAGGTGGTTTGTCGGCTCGTCAAGCAGCATCAGATCGGGTGCGGCCAGCAGCAGCCGGGCCAGCGCGGCGCGATTGCGCTGTCCTCCGCTGAGTTGGTCAAGCGGGCGGTCGTACTGATCTCGTGTAAACTCCAACCCGGCGAGGACTTCGTCGACGCGATGATCGATGTTGTATGCTGCCAGCCGACCCAATTCCAACTGCACCGCGTCATATCGCCGTTGCCAGCGTTCATGCAACACCGGGTCGGGCTCTGACGCAATCTTCTCGGCCATTTCGACCGCTTCGGCCTGTAACCCGTACAAGGGGGCCAGCCCGGCCTTCGCCTCGTCGAGCAGTGTTCGCCCGGCGATGAATTCGGGATCTTGCTCGAGCATGGCGAGACGGGCTGATGGATGCAGTTCCACCGTACCCTGGTCGGCCTGGTCGAGCTTGGCGATGATACGCAGCAGCGTCGACTTGCCGGCTCCGTTGGGGCCGACCAGGCCGATCTTTTCACCCGGTCGAATTTCAAACGAAACCTGATCGAGCACGGGATCAGCGTCGAATTGGCGAACGAGTTGATGTACCTGCAACAGAATCATAAGCGGACGAATCGCGGTAAGAAATAAAAAACTGTCGGCATGCGGTTTCTGGAAAAGCTATTGCGACGTAGCCGATTTTTTAAGATATCAAACGATTTGCCAGCGGCAGATGTCGCGTTCGCAAGATTCCGCGAAACTGCAAGTTGCCCCGCCTGACAATGTTGAGGTCGGCATCGCAAACGCAAGACCGGGCCAGATGATAGCGTTTGCCGCCAATTCCCTCCACTAGTCGTTACGAACGCGGGTTGGCACTATTTTTCAGAAGTCTTACTGAAAATTAAGAAATCCGGCGTAACATATAAATGTTCGCAGGGTTAAACTCATTGCGGGAGTAGTGTTGACAGGTTTTTGGGCGGGGTTTGCCCCGCTTGAGTACTGTGGTGGCTAATCGCCTTCGGGCGGCGTTTTGTCTAACAATTAAGGATGGCAAATGAAGCGCAAGCTGGCGTTCACTCTGGCCGTATGGATGGCAATTTGTGCTGTGGGGGGCGGCGAAGCCCGCGCCTACCGGCGCGGCGGCTCGTCCAGCATGATGCGCCGTTATCAGCAAATGCAGATGATGCAAATGAAGTACATGCAAATGATGATGGCGCAGCAAGCAGCGATTGAAGCGGCCGAAGCAAAACGTCGGCAGGAAAAGCTGAATATCACTGCGGATGCGGCTCGCAAAGCCAAGGAACGCGACCGCGAACGGGCTCGGGCCCATTTTGGCGCGGGTTCGCACGAAAAAGTCTCGGGCACTATCAAATCTCCGGGAAACTCCACCGAAACCTCGCCCGGTTCATCGAAAGATACGCCGGCCAAGAGTGACTGACCGAATGGAATTCAGGCAGGTGATCCCGCTCTGACCTGCCTTACCGAAGACGGCGTGTGCCCGTTGGTCGCACCACCTGACGTCGAGGCTTGCAGCCTCACGCGTGACGACTGATTGCGACTCTTTACCGCAACGACGCCCACGAGCAAACGCTCGTGGGCGTCGTTGTTGCCTGGGACAGCTCGACTTCGAATTGATCGGGCGGGCCAGCGATCAATGAACGGCGGTGGCGATCGCCTTGAATTCTCAATCATTTGGCTGATCTTTGTCGTAACGGGTCTCCAGGCTTGTGAAATCGGCAAAACCGCGACAATCAGCCATTTCGGCGTAGTCTGCCGACGAGTCGAGGCAAACGGGGCGCCACGTCGATTCTTTGAGATACGCCGTGGGAGGCCGCGTCTCGGCGACGCGGCATTGCCGACTTCGTGCAGGGCTCATTCAATGGGTCGTGGAGTGCGCGCGACATGATTCGGCCATTTCAACCTGATGACCTGCTCGGCGGCCGCGAGCGTTGGCGCGGCGAGCTTCTCGTAGCGTGGCTGTTGTTGGCCGGGCAGTGGGCACTGGAATGCAGGGCAATTGCCGCTACCCCAACGCCGGCCTCTGAATCAAGCGTGCATGCCGTCGAGGCCCACCGATTCTCGTTCGAGAGCAACGACGATAAGAATTACGACAATCAGCCAGACGAATGGATGAGGCGGCAAGGGGCCGGATTCCCACATTATGTTCGGGCCGAAATCGATCGCAAAATCAGCAGTCACGGCCACCAGAGCCTGCGTTTTGATCTCAACGGCGGCCAGGCCGTTTATTACTCGCCATTGATCAACGTCGATGTCTCGCACTCATATATTCTGCGGGGCAAGGTGCGCGCCGAGGGGTTGCAGCAGAACGCCGCACTATTGTCGCTGTCGTTGCTTGACCATCGCCGCCAGCGCATTCGCCGGGTTTTAAGCCGCCCAGTGACCGGCACAAACGCAGCCTGGGTAACGCTGGACGTGGGGCCGGTTTCGCTTGAACCCGCGGTACGGTTTGTCGTCATTGGCTGCCACATCGTCGAAGGCGCAAAAAACGACGTTCGAGGTCGCGTGTGGTTTGATGATTTGTGGTTGGCCCGGCTGCCGCGACTCATGCTGTCGACCGGGGCTGGCCTGCACTATTTTCACGCCGGCGACGCGATTGAAATTCACGCAGAAGTGAAGGGGTTGGCTGAAGGCCGCACGCACGCACTGCACCTGGCGCTCGAGGATTCGGAGGGGAAAACGATCGCCAACACCAGGATACCGATCGCCGGGCGAGTTGCCCACGGACCGCAACTGGAATTGAAGACTGACCACGAGTGGCAGGTTCCGCCGCAGTCCAACGGCTTTTACCGCGTTCGCGCCGTGGTGGACAGTGCTGGCGAGGTTGTACTTGACCAGCGCACGACATTTGTGGTGATGGATCCGATTTCTGCAGTACCGCAAGGCGAATTCGGCTGGTCGCTTTCGTCGGGCGCGGGTGAGATGTCGTTGCTCGACGTGGCAACGATCGCCGAACATGCTGCGGTGAACTGGATCAAGTTGCCATTGTGGTCGGCCTCGCATGCCGATCAAAAGGCGAGGTCGTCAGAGATTTCCGTGTTCATCGACAGCCTCGAACATAAAGGCATTACGCTGGTTGGCATACTGAACGACCCGCCGCCGCAAGTCACGGAAAAATTTGCCCAGCACTGGGTGGGGGTGAGCAAAATATTCACGATGCCGCGCGACTTCTGGTATCCTTCGTTGGAGCCGCTGATTGCGCGGTACTCGTTTCGGATCCGGCACTGGCAACTCGGCGACGAACACGATGACAGCTTCGTGGGGTTGCCATCGCTGTCGAAAACAATCGCTGCCGTCAAACGTGAATTCGACCGGATCGGCCACGATTGCATGATCGGCTGCCATTGGGACTGGAAGCAACCCCTGCCGGAATCTCGCGACGTGCGGGACTGCTTTCTGTCGTTGAGCACTCGGCCCGACCTCACGAGCGAACAACTCGAAACGGCCTTAAATCAGGCCAAGTCGTGCAGCGCCCCACGTTGGGTGCTGCTCGACCCGTTGCCCAATAGTGGAAATTCTGCCGTCGATCGGGCTGCCGATCTTGCCCGGCGCGTGGTAGCCGCCAAGCGGGGCCAGGCCGAAGCCGTGTTCATTTCCAACCCGCTCGATCCGCTGCGGGGCCTTTTAAATGCCGATGGGTCACCGACCGAGTTGTTTTTACCGTGGCGTACGCTGGCATCCGTGTTGCGTGGGGCGCAGTATTTGGGGGGGTTCGAAATGCCGGCCTTCAGCCCGAATGCCGTGTTTTCGAGAAATGGCGAGGTGCTGATGATCGTGTGGAACGACCGACCCACGCGCGAAGAATTGTATTTGGGCGAAGAAGTGGAAATCATCGATTTATGGGGTCGGCGCCGCCCGGCCCGCCGCGACCCTCAAACCGGTCGGCAACGGCTCGACGTCGGGCCAATGCCCCTGATCGTCGCGGGTTGTTCCGACGCAGTTGCCCGCTGGAGGCTGGCGTTGCAGTTCGAGAAGGGTGTTCTGCGAAGTGAATATGGAGCGCATGAAGAGGCCGTGCTGTTGGTCAATACATTTCCCCAAGGCATTTCGGGGCGAGCGGTACTGCACATGCCCCCCGACTGGGAAACCGAACCGAACCACTGGACGTTTCAAGCTGCCGCCGGTGAAAAACTGCGGTTGCCGACGCAGGTCGTGTTTCCGCCCGACGCACCGCTCGGAAAGTTGCGTCCCCGACTGGATTTTGAAATCGCCGCCGATCGTGCCTATCAATTTACTACGTTTCTTCCTTATCAACTCGGGCTGGGTGACGTGGAACTGCTGGTGACAAGTCGCAAGACAAACGAGGGGCGATTGGAAGTGGTGCAGAAAATCATCAACAACACCGAACCGCTGGAGACGCTCAATTTCAATTGCAGCCTGTTCATTCCAGGGCAGATTCGCCAGAAGCAGATCGTGACGAAACTGGGCAAAGGCGAAGACAAGCGGTTTTATTACGTGCTTGATGCCGAAGACCTCAAGGGCCAGCGGCTCTGGTTGCGAGTCGAACAGATTGACGGCCGCCGCGTGTTGAATTATCACTGGACGCTGCCCGAGTAATTCGTCCCAAGCCGACCGCGGCCGACGGCAGCATGCCAGATACACACTGCGACCTCCCGACGAAGCGCGGGCGTGCATGTTGCAGTTTGCCGGCATCTGAATCGGAACGGTCTCCTGATATTTGCCGAGAATGGAGCGTGAAATCATGACGCTGGTTTCCGATCTGGTCACGTTTCTAGGAGGCGTCGCGCCGCCCGAACTTGCCGAGGAATGGGACAATGTCGGCTTACTGGTGGGCGATGGCGGGCGCAGCGTGGCGCGGGTAATGACCTGCCTGACCCTGACGGGTGATGTGGCGCGCGAGGCAATTGATCGTCGTGCTGACATGGTGGTCACGCATCATCCCGTACTTTTTCGCGGTGTGAAGCGGCTGACGAGCGATGATTCTCAGGGCGCCATGCTGCTCGACGTCATTGCCGCGCGTGTTTCCGTGTACAGCCCGCACACTGCCTACGACAGCGCCGCACAAGGAATAAATTCGCAATTGGCTGAGTTGCTGGGCCTGGCCGACGTCGCCCCGTTGCAACCGGTGTCACCTGCCCCGCAGTACAAAATTGTCTGCTTTGTTCCGCAAGAATCGCTGGAGTCCGTGCAACACGCTCTGTGGGCAGCAGGGGCAGGGCGAATCGGCGAGTATTCGCAATGCAGCTTCAGCACCTTGGGGGTTGGAACATTTTGTGGTTCTGCTGCGACACGCCCTGCCGTCGGTCAGGCCGGGCGGTTCGAACGGGTCGAAGAGCGGCGGCTGGAGGTTGATTGTCCCGCCGGGCGCCTGATGGTGGCGTTGAAAAATTTGCGCTTGGCTCATCCCTATGAGGAACCGGCATACGATGTTTATCGGCTCGAAGCGGCGGAAGGCTCTGCCGGAACCGGCCGCATGGGCCGGCTGCCTGCGGCCCTGCCCTTGGCGCAATTTGCGGAGCTGGTGAAATTGAAATTGCGCATTCCGCGCGTTCAAATCGTGGGCGAAGCGGAACGCCTCGTTGAGCGTGTTGGCATCGCATGCGGCGCCGGCGGAGAGCTCCTGGGCGCGGCGCGTGCCGAAGTGTGCGACGTGCTGCTGACGGGTGAAGCCCGGTTCCATGCATGCCTCGAAGCCCGCGCTGCCAAACTGGGGTTGGTGCTCGCGGGCCATTACGCCACGGAACGCCCCGCGATGGAGCACCTGTCACGGCGACTGGCGGCGGCATTTCCTGGCATTGCGGTCTGGGCCAGCGAAACTGAATCCGACCCGCTACAATGGCTGTGATGCGACCAGGTGCGGCAGGCGGCTTGCCGATCTTCGCCCTGGCCGGCATTTGTTATGTTCGGTCACGATTCGATCGGCGCTGCGTCAGGAACGAGGGACGAAATTTGCCCCGACCAGGATATTTCACATTGCTCGGGCGCGCGTTGCGGTTGCGTTGCCCACGTTGCGGCCGGGGCCGTCTGTTCAGTGGCTGGTTCCACATGCTCGCGAAGTGCGATGCATGCGGGTTGGGCTTTGAACGCGAGCCCGGGTTTTATCTCGGCTCGATTTACGTGAATTACGGAATGACGTCGATTTTGACCACGGCAGCGTACGTCGTTCTGTGGCTGGGGTTCGATGTTGCTCCCCGGTCGCTGCTTTTCGGTCTGACGCCGTTTTGCGTAGTATTTCCAATGTTCTTTTTTCGATACGCCCGCGCGATGTGGCTCGCTTTGGATTGCCGCCTCGACCCGGCAACATTCCGGGACGATGTTACAAGTTCACGGTGATTGAATGCAGCGCTGCGCGTGTGCGCAGGAACGCAGTTCGCATCTGGTGCGGCAGCGCCCCTTGGCTCACGCCGTTGCCGCAGCTCCCGCCAAGCTGATTTTGCCGGGGCCACTCGGCGGAATGGCGGGATCCAGAAACGCCGATTGCCACAATTCGAACACGAGCAGGGCCCATAAGCGGTAGCTGTGGTCCCACTGACCGGTCATGTGTTCGCAAACGAGTTGCTCGACGGCCGCCGGGCGAAACAGGCCGCGCCCCAGGCTCGACGGGTCAAGCAGCACGTCATGCACCAGCCCTTTGAGTTCGCCGCGAAACCAATGGTCAAGCGGCACGCCAAACCCCATCTTGGCACGCTGCTGAACTGGCTTTGGCAGCAGGTCGGAAAAGGTTTCAATCAAAATGCGTTTTCCCCGCCCGCCCCGCATTTTCGAGGAAATGGGCAGGCGGGCCGCCGCTTGGACGACCTCCTGATCCAGAAACGGGCAGCGGACTTCGAGTCCGTGGGCCATGCTGGCGAGATCGACCTTTGTCAATATGTCGCAGGGCAGATAGGTCAGCACGTCGACGCAGGTTGTCCGGGTAACAAAGTCACGGTCGGGGCATTCCTGAAAGGCGGCGAGCAGAAAATCGGCCGAATCGGCGGCATGCAGATCACGGCGGAGATTGTCAGTATACAGGTTGCGCCGCCGTTCGGCGTCGAAACTGCAAATCCATTTGAGATAACGTCGTTCGGCGGGTTCATTGAGTGCGCCGAGCAATCGTTTAAGTCTTCTGCGCCATGAACGCTGTCGTCCCGACGCCGGAATGGACTGCCAGATTGGTGCGCCCAGAACGCGGCGCACGCATCCCGGCAACCGGTCGATTCGCTGAGCGAAGCGCACCGCCTGGTAGCGGTCGTACCCGGCAAACAACTCGTCGCCGCCATCGCCGGAAAGTGCAACTGTTACCTCACGGCGGGTCATTTCGGCCAGATAAAACGTGGGTATCGCAGAGCTGTCGGCAAAGGGTTCATCGTAATGCCAGGCCAGGCGGGGCAAAATGTCGAGCGCCGAGGGCTCGACGACGAGTTCATGGTGTTCAGTGCCCAGGTGCGCCGCCGCAATTCGGGCGAATTCGCGTTCGTCGAACTGTTTCACCGGAAAACCGATCGAAAACGTCTTGACTGGGCGGCTCGACAGGCGCTGCATGAGACCCGCGATAATGGTTGAGTCGATACCGCCCGAAAGGAACGCGCCCAGCGGTACGTCGCTGCGTAATCGCAAGCGAACCGCATCGGTGAGCAACTCGCGCAACGGCGCATGTCGCGGCGCGTTCGACGAGTTGGCGTCTTCCCCATCAAAACCCGGTCGCCAGTAGCGCCCGACTTCGAGTCGTCCCTCCTGGAACACGGCCCAATGCGCAGGAGGTAGTTTTCGAAAACCTTCTAAAATGCACTGCGGGTGCGGCACATACTGATAGGTCAAGTATTCGTCGAGCGCGGCGACATCAAGTATTCGAGGCAGGCCCGGCACCTGCAGTAAGGCTTTGAGTTCACTGGCGAACAGCAGTTGCCCCGCGTCGCATCGGTACACGAGCGGTTTCTTACCCAACCGGTCGCGGGCCAGAAACAGCGATTTGCGGCGATCGTCCCAAATGGCCAGGGCAAACATGCCTCGCAGTTGCGACACACAATCGCGGCCCAGTTCTTCGTACAGGTGCACGATCGTTTCCGTGTCGCTCACCGTGCGGAAATGGTGCCCCCGCTGCACAAGTGCCGCGTGCAATTCACGGTAATTGTAAATCTCGCCATTGAACGCAATCCAGATCGTGCCATCTTCGTTTGACAAGGGTTGTCGTCCGCCCGCCAGATCGATAATCGACAATCGCCGAAAACCCAGCGCCGCGCCCGATGTTGAACTGAGCGGTGGGAATGTCGGCTGCTGACCGTCGACCGGGGCGGGCATTTCGCCTGCTCCCGGGAACGCTCCCCGCGGCAGCCAAGCCGAATGGTAATAGCCCGCGTCGTCGGGCCCGCGATGAACCAGGGCCTGCGTCATACGTTCGAGAACGGCCAGTTCCAACGGTGCCGATGATGCCGTCCAGGCTGCACCGGTTATGCCGCACATATAATGTCTCCCTTGCGTCGAACGACGGCCAGACTGGAAATGATCAACCGCCACTGACACGCAACCCGACTGCCGACCGGC
>JAJXXL010000144.1 GCA_021781115.1 Planctomycetota bacterium | reverse complement strand
CCGTTGCGGTCGCCCAGGTAAATGTTGTCGCCCATGCCGATTTCATCGCCGTAATAAATCACGGGCGTGCCCGGCAGCGAAAACAGCAGGCCGGTCATGAGTTCGATGCGGCGGCGGTTGTTGCCCGGCAGCTGCGCGAGCCGCCGCCGAATACGCATGTTCACGCGCGCCCGGTGGTCGAGCGCGTAGGCCCGGTACATGTAATCGCGCTCTTCATCGGTGACCATTTCGAGCGTCAGCTCGTCGTGGTTTCGCAAAAACAGGGCCCATTGGCAGGTCGGCGGAATGGCCGGCGTCTGTTCGAGGATGTCGACGACGGGAAAGCGGTCTTCCATGTGCATCGCCATGAACAGCCGCGGCATCAGCGGAAAGTGAAACGCCATCTGGCATTCGTCGCCATTGCCGAAATACGCGGCGGCGTCTTCGGGCCATTGGTTGGCCTCGGCGAGAAACATGCGGCAGGGGTGGCGGTCTTCGACCTCCCGGCGCAGAGTTTTCAGGAACTGGTGCGTGTCGGCCAGGTTCTCGCAGTTCGTGCCCTCGCGCTCGAACAGATAGGGAATCGCGTCGAGCCGCATGCCGTCGACACCCATCTCGAACCAGAAGTGGGCCGCGGGCAGCAGGGCCTCCCACACGGCGGGGTTGTCGAAATTCAGGTCGGGTTGATGTGCGTAAAACCGGTGCCAGTAGTATGCCTGGGCCGTGTGGTCGTAGCTCCAGTTCGAGGATTCAAAGTCCTTGAAGATGACCCGCGCGTCGCGGTATTTGTCGGGCGTGTCGCTCCAGACGTAGAAATTGCGCTCGGGGCTGCCCGGCGGGGCCCGCCGCGCCCGTTGAAACCAGGGGTGCTGGTCAGACGTGTGGTTGATCACCAGCTCGGTGATGACCCGCAGCCCGCGCTCATGCGCCTGCTCGAGAAACTCGCGAAAGTCGTCGAGATTTCCGTATTGCGGGTGAATGTTGGTGTAATCGGAAATGTCGTAGCCGTCGTCGCGCAGCGGCGAGGGGTAAAACGGCAGCACCCAGATGGCAGTCACGCCCAGGTCCTGCAGGTAGCCAAGCTTTTGCGTCAGGCCGCGGAAATCGCCATAGCCGTCGCCCACCGAATCGCAGAAGGCACGGACGTGCACCTCATAGATGACGGCATCTTTGTACCACAGCGGGTCGTTCATGAGCATTGGGGGCCAACCTGCGCAAAACGAAGGTGTCAGAAACCCTCTTCGAATTCAATCGCAACCGCGATCAGCTCATGCAAATGCCCTGCCACATCCCGCGGAATGGAATCGAACGATCTAAGTGATTTCGGGTAAAAATGTTGTGATGATGACCGCGGCACGCTTTCCGAACACCCCTTGGTGCCGGCTGGTGCGGAACGCCCCAGCGATGGGTTCTCGGATGCCACCCCGGCCCTGTCAGAATGAGACGAACGGAACTCGCAAAACCGAACTGTCGTCAGAGCTGGCTTTCGAGCAGCCGGCGCATTTTGCGGAGCTCGATGGGGCGATCGATTTCATTGAGCAGTTCGGGCAGGATCTCGACCGACAAGGCCCGCGTGTACCGGAACCGCCGCAAGTGGGTGATCAGCCGACTGTATTCGATTTGCCCGAGGCCGATCGGCACCTGGAACTGGCCCGGGGCGCTGTCGCGGAGGTGCACATGGTACACGTGCGGGTAAACCTGTTCGAACTCTTCACTGGCATGCGGCCCGCACAGGTAATGGCTGGGGTCGAGGGTCAGACCCAGGCCGGGCGCGGCCTGGCAGAGTTCGATGGCGGTGTTCGGGTCTTCGGTGAGCCGCCCGATTTGCGTTTTGATCGAAATCAGAATGCCGTCTTGGTTGCCCACCTTCAAAAAGGCCCGCAGGCGATCAATTTCAGCGTTGAAGGGCGTGCCCAGCCGTGAGGCGGGCAGCGTGATTTGCGTCATGCGAAACTGCTTGGCCAGCTTCGAGAGCACGCGAAAGCCGTCGAGATCGATGTCGGTTTCGAGGCAGAACGCCACGGGCGTCAGGCGGGTCGCCTCGCGAAACCGATTGTAAAAGGCTTCGGGGTCATGAATGACCGTCGAGGGCTTGAGGTGGTCGCGTGTTTCATCAAACCACAATTCGACCTTGTCGTACTCGAGGTCGTCAAGCAGAAAGCAGGCTTCGGCGAACGACTTATCGGCAAAGCATCGTGTGGAAGCTGCAACAAACACGCTGAACACTCCTTTGTAGCGGGTCAGGTAAAAAGCAACCTAACCCATTGCAACAATTCACAATGCGACGTGTCGAGCAACGTGGGCCTCCTGCCGCGTTTCGCCGCCACCTTCAGCATGGAATCTAGCGGGATTTTGCCGATTCTGCAAGCGGGTGGGGTGGTTCGCAATCTGCCAGGCACACGATTGTTGAGGAATCTACGCATTCTGCGGGCGGCGGCCGGCCGATAATTACTGCCAGCGTTTGTCTCACATTGCTTTCCGGGGGGAAACACAACATGCGTCAGTTCACACTGTCGTTCGCGGTGGCGTGCGCACTGCTGCCGCTGGCATCGGGCTGCGGCAAGAATTCTCAAATCGTGCGCGGGCAGGCGCCGGCCGATGCGAATTGCCCGCCATGCGCGATCGCCCGGTGCGGCGGCTACAGCGGCTGCGCCGACCCGTATGCGCCGCCAGGGTATGTGCGCGGGCCGAATTACCGGTACCTGGAACCGAACAACCTGAGCTACCCGAACCAGAATGTCGCGCCGGCCCTGGTGCAGTACCCGTACTACACCGTCAAGGGCCCCGACTGCTTCTTCCATAAATAGCCGCGTTTGCGGGCGCGATGGCCAGGCTGGAAATTCTTTGCCCTGCCAGGGCAACGGCACCATCGCGAATCGTGCGATCGCCAATCACCCGCAACGCGCAAGTGAGACCCGGCAACGGAAAACCCCGTCTGGCGGCGGACGGGGCGCGGCCCCGGTTTTACTTCGTCGCGGGCTGGGGGTGGTGGGTTTCCCATTCGCGATAGAAGTCAGCCGGGCGCACGCTCCGCCAGAGCGCCAGCGCCCCGCCGACATGGCTGAAGAAGGTGTAAAACTCGCGAATCGCTGCGGGGGTTTGCGCGCGGGTGGTTTCAATGGCCCACCGGGCCGCCTTGCGCAGGTTTTCGCGCGGGGGGTGCAGTTCTTCAGGGGCAATGGCCAGCCACTCAAGGTGGTGGCCGGTCGAAATCACTTTCTTGTACAGCGCGTCTTCGACCGGCTTGGCGACGGCGAGCGCGCCGTCCTGCCAGTTCGAGGGCCAATGGCCGTCGGGAAACTGCGAGTCGATCAGCAATTGGCGAACGGACTTGAGGTGCGCCAGAATGGCGGCATGCACCTCATCCGACAGGATGTCAAATTCATCGTCGAGCCGGGCCAGAGCCATCATCGAATACAGCCGGTGCGTGCCGTGGCACACGCCCCATTTGGTTGTTCCTCGCAAAAGGCGTTCGGCAATCAGATCGAACGTGACGTGCCGCCCGTCGCCCGTATACCAGCCGGCGCGGGGGGGCAGCCACAGGCCAAACGCCAGGGCCGACCACTCGACTTCGCGTTCATCGACGCGAAAATCGCGGAGCGCCTGTTGCAGGGCGTCGTCAATCGTGTGCGCCCGCCCCGACGGCGTGAAGATCGGTTCGTGCCGGGCCACGCCCGCCTCGGTCAGGCAGGCCAGCCAATGGTCATGGTGCACCGAGGCCCCCTGTTCGCCGGCGACGCGCACCGCCACGCCGCCGGTCGCGTCTTGCAGCAGCGGCGTGGCCGCCGCGCCCCACGAGGCGATGTACTGCCCGTGGTCGGTGAGGAAATCGCGGAGCTGCGCGCCTGACAGCACGGCGGGGTCTTGAAACACGGCGTTCTCGCCCCAGATTCGCAGGGCGTGTTCGACGAAATTCGGTTTCAGATCCTTCATCTTGAACAGCGGGCGAACCTGACTGAGCACGGCCGCCAGGTCGTCATCGCTGATGAGTTCGGGGTCGTTGTACAGCGGCGTCACCCGCAGGGGGGTGTCGCGGGGAATCTCTGCCGCGAGGCCGGCGGGCGCTGCGTCGTGCCGGGTAATCGCCGCCCCCCGCGCCCACGACAGCCCGAACCCCAGCAGGCAAGCCGCCTGCACCGCCCAGAACACGGCTTTCGATTGACGCGGGTGATTCATCGGCGACCTCTGCTTTCTGCTGTTCTTCGTGAAACCGTAACTTCCCGACACGGCGCGGCGCCTGGCGCACTGCGCACCCGCGCATCAAATGCCGCGCTTGCGGACGAAGATCGAAGCCAGGCTGTCTTCGAAGGCCAGCTTCCACGCTTCATCCTTTTTGAGCCGCGAAATAAACCCGGCTCGCTCCTGGCGGTCGACGACGATCGTGTTGACGCCATAGTTGTCGAGCGTTTCGTCCCACTTGCCGCCGCCGTTAATGACCGACATATAGTGCCGCCAGACGTCGGGCGGCGCCAGGTGCGCCTGCGAGGTGATAAACACCTGCAAACCGGGCGGGCCGGCCCACAGCAGGTAATCGCCCCATTCGTAGGTGTTGAAAATCAGCCCCCGCGGAGGGTTCTTTTTGAGGTACTCGGCCGCCGCGATGGGCGTGTCGGGCGAAATCGACCGGAACTCAATCTTCGGTCCGTGCAGCAGCGTAAACCCGAATGGCGTGCTCGCCGCAACCACCCAGAGGAGCGCCACGACGGCCAGGCTCCAGCGGCCGGTTCGCGGCGAATCGGCTGGCGCGGCGCCTGTGCCGCGCAGCTTTTGCCAGGCGGCCAGCCCGTTCCAGACGAGGCAACCGGCGGCGACAGGCGCAAACCAGGCGAGCATTCGCTGGGTCCACAGCGCCGCGCCGCCGAACAGCAGCAGCGACAGCACTTCAATCGCCGAAACCCGCCGCGGGCTGAGCCGGTACGCAAACACAAGCCCCAGGGCCACCAGCGCCGCCGCCTGCCCCTGCACGTCGCGAATCTGCAAGGGGTGCCATTCGACCAGATCGGCCAGGTTGGGGTTCGCTGAAAACGACAGCACGTGGGAATACAGCCGCAACCCATAGGGGTTCAGCAGCACCGCAGCCGCGGCGAGTTCGGTCGTCAGGAACAGGCGCCGCACCAGGCGATCGTGGCGGATCGCGGCCAGGCGGCCCGTGCGCCGCCAGACGTCGATCGCGCGGCCCGCGCACCAGCAGCCCAGCATTGCCAGGCCGACGACGAATGAACCATGCAGGTTGGCCCACAGTGCCAGGAGCAGCGGCATGGCGACCCAGCGGGCCCGCGATTGACTGCGGCTGGTCAACAGCGCCAGCAAGCCGACGAAACATGCCATGCCCGCCATTTGCGGGCGGACCACGAGCAGTTGAAACCAGTTCAAACCGCCGAACACCGCCAGCCCCAGCACGGCGGCCGGCACATGCCGCGTCGTGCGGCAAAATCGCCAGGCGAGCAGTGAAAAGCAGGCGGTGCACAGCGCGGCGTGCAGGAACTGCAGGGCGGTCAGCCCGAAGCGGGCTTCGAGAGCGTACAGGCTGAGTTGGCTCAGCCAGGCGCTATCGACGAGCGGCATGCCTTTGGCCAGGGGCATGAACGGTTCGGAGTCGGGCAGGGCCTGGGTTTCAAAGATCAGTTTGCCGTAACTCAGGTGGCCCCACAGATCGGTGTAATACAGCGGCTGGTAACTCAAGACCAGCAGCACTGCCGACAGCAGGGCGACCATGCCGAATGTCGCCCGGGTCAGCTTGAGCGAGTCTGGCAACCGCTCGGTAAGCACCAGCGACTCCGGCGAAGGAATGATTTCTGGGGGAGGCAGCGTGCAACTCATGCGCGGCTCGGGGCGAAAGAGGGGGGGCAGTGTGCAAAGACTCCCTCTAGTTTGCCCCGAGATCACGCCGAGTCAATTTCGCCCAGGCACCCCAACCGGCCCGCGAGGTCGATTTTTCGGCCCGCCCGGTACGTTCTGACAGTTGCGCCGGTTTTTCGGCCCGGGCCGGCGCGGGGCTCAGAACGAGAATTTTTCGACGTCCTGAACCATTTTGGGGTCTTTCTGGCGCAGCTCTTCGAGGTACTTTTTGCCCGCGGTCACGTGGGCCAGCGACGGTTCGCCGCTGCCGGCCAGAAAGTCTTTGGTGCTGGCGACCATGTATCGAATGATGGCCCGTTTGACCGAAGGCACGTTGAACGGGTCCGCGCCATACATTTCCATCAGCCGGGTTTGCACTGACCAGTCCTTCCAGCGGGCCAGGTCGGCAATGACGAGGTCGGTCATTTCGGGCCGGTCGAGCAGCAGCCGCAACGACTTGCGCAACCGCTCGGCCCCGATCTTCCCGTTGCCGTAGGTCCACATGAACAGCAGGGCCGAACGGGCCGCATACGTTTCTGAAAAAACCACGGGCTTGCCGTTGTACCGTTCGACGAATTTGGTCTGTTCGATCAGCTCAAGCCCCGCCTCGCCCTTGAGCAGCAGGTAACCGGCAATCACGCCTTCAATACCCAGCCGATATTCTTCGGTGGGCTCGGTGATTTTTTGTTCCATGAGGGGGGCGTCGCCCGGGTCGCCGCACAACCCCAGCATCAACCCGTACAACCCCAGCCGCGTCACCGGAACGTCCTTGCTGACGACCCATTGCCGCAACTTGTCGTGCGGCAGCGTTTTGGCCAGCGCCACAATATCTTTGTAAGGGGCGTTGGCGAATTCGCCGTAGGCGTCGTTGGCGATGCTTTGGTCTGAAAACTCCAGGAATTTGAGGAAATAGGCCAGCCGCACCTGCGCGGCCGATTCGGGCGCCGGGGCCTGCACAATGTATTGAAATGAGGTTTCAGTCACGTCGAGCGGGCTGCCCCATTCAATGGCGTCGCCGCGCGTACCCAGCAACAGCGACAGGTCGCCCTTCTTTCCCAGGCGGTACCGATCGAGCGAAATCGAGTTGCCTTTGGCGAACTTTTTCGTCGGGTCGCGCAAGACCTGGACAATTTCGTAGGTGGTACTGCCCGCCTGGTCTTTTTCAGGCTTGACCCCGCCCGACCATTGCACGAGCACAGCCGCATCAGCCTTGGCGTATTGCTCGGTCAGCGTCAGCGTGGGGGCGCTGCAAAACGGGCAGGCCGGCAGGCCGCGCGGCGCGAGTGCGGCCAGCACCGCCCCAACCAGCAACACCCATCGGAAATGTGACTTGCAATGAACCATGCTGGCTCTCCTGAAATCGTCGGCGGAGAACACCCGCCGATGTTTGGCGTCGACCGGTGCCAACAACTTGCCCAAGCCCGCGTCCGACACCCTGTAAATTACGCGATGCTTGCGCAAAACGCAATTCGCAGCCTGAATCATTCGGGTCAGGCCGCCGCCGTTTCCTGATCATCGGCCGGTTGCCATTCGACGACGCTGGCGCGTTCATGCGGTGCGAGCAAGGCCTGCCGCCCGAACGGACTGACCCGGTACTTGACGCCCTCGGTTCGGTTGCCCAGTTCGAACCTGAGAAACCCCAGTGCAATCAACTTGCCGTGCACGCCCGACAACTGCTCGGCGGGCACGCTCTCGACTTCGGGCCGCCGCGTCAGCCATTCGCCATCGGCCGCCAGCGGTTGGCACTGATACGCCGCCAGCACCAGCCGCCATAAGGGGTTCGCGTCAAACAGTTCCAGATCGGGGTGGGGCATGGAGAAATGTATCGGACGGCGGCGGCGGGCATTGCAGCGAAGCAGGTTCTCACGGCGCAGCAGGCATAACCCGCACAGGCAGACCGCCCCGTCTCGACATACTCAGACACCCATGATCTGGCGCGGCCGACCATCAGTCGTGGCGGCTTCGAAAGGCAGTGCAAGCCGGAATGCGGCGTTTTGCCAGATTGCGCGTGCTGATCGCTGGCGGCCCCGCCCACGAGATCCGGCTGAAAAAGCCCCCTGGAAAACTCTGGGTGCCTATTTTCATGGGTGTCTTATTGATTCGGCAGGCGGTTCGGGTTGACCGCAATGGCGTGTCTGGCTATTTTGCCGCCCGTCTCGACGCCCACCCCAGATGTTTCACACGTCCACGATTTCGCCCATCGAAATGTGGCGATCGTCGCCCCACACGCTGGCCGACAACGATGCGATTGCACCCGCCGAGAGGCGCCGCAGGTTGCCTCACGGCACGACAATTCGGGGCCAGCCGAAAAAAGCGAAGCAGGGTGAGTGCCTATGTCATTTATTATCAATAAGTTGTGTCTAATCTCCCGCGGCGGGCGGCAATGGGCGCTCGTGCTCTTGCATGCGGTGTGGTGGTCGTCACTTGGGGCGCTGCCGCTGGTTCTTGCCGCGCCGGCCGTCGAAGAGTTTGATTCGTCGACGCCGTCGATGCTGATCTTGCACACGGGCCGAACGGTTACGGGCAAAATCACGCGGCAGGCCGAGGCGTACGTCGTCCGCCGCGACAACGGCGAAATGTTTGTGCCCGCTGAGGCGGTGCGCATGCAGTGCCGCGACCTGAAGGACGCGTACCGCCGGTTGCGGGCGGGCTTGCCCCGCGAAAATGAAGACGAAGGGCATGTCGAACTGGCCCGGTGGTGCCTGACCTTTCAATTGCTCGCCGAAGCCCGAATCGAATTGCAAGATGCTTTGAACCTTGACCCCGCGCGCGACGACGCCCGCGAACTGCTCCGCCGGGTCGACGCCACACTCGCCCCGGCCGCAAGCGAAACCCCGGCGGCTGACCGCGCCGAAACCTCTCAGCAAAAGCGTTCGTCGCCGTTCACGGCCGAGGAAGTCGAGTCGCTGGCGGGTTTGTCGCGCGAATCAGCGCAGAAGTACATGCGACGGATTCAGCCGATTCTTATGAACAATTGCACCCTGTCGGGCTGCCACGGCCCCGACAAAAAGCAGGATTTCAACCTGCTCAAAGTGTCGGTGGGCAATGACGCGTCGCGGTACACCGCCGAGCGAAACCTGTCGGCGGTCATGCGGCAAATCGACTTCAAGGCCCCCAAAAACAGCAAGCTGCTGACGGTGCTCGACCAGAATCATGGTCGCCGGGGCCGACCGGTGTTTAGCACGTTGCGGGGCCGCGAACAATCGGCTGAATTGCGGGCCTGGGTGCTGGCGGTGGCCAGTGAGCGCGTGAAGCGGGGCGTTGTCACGGCAACGGGCAAGGGCCGCACCACGAAATCGGCGACTGGAGGCGAATTGCTCGTTGCCGACGATCAGCTCCCCTTGGCCCAGCCCCCGACTGTCGCCGCTCCCCGGCAAGCGCCCGCCGACGAACGGCCTCAACCAGCGACCGCCGGCCCCACGGGCGTCAGCAAGCCGAAACCGGATCCGTCAGTGCCGCCACCGCCTGCGATCAGCGACCCGTTCGACCCGGCAACATTCAATCGGGGCCGGCCCTCATCTTGACCTGTGTTGCCATAACGGTTATGACGCCCGCCGCTTCGACCAAGACGGCCGAGCGACTTGCAAAACTGGCGGCTTCCGACGATTTGCGTCCATGGACACGATTCTTGTTGCGTATGCAGTCTTGTGCCTGATTGCCTTTGTTCAGGTGTGCGTCATGTTCGTGCACACCTTCGAGCACGGCCGGTTTCACAGCAGCCGGCGAACAAGCGGCCTGGGCCGCAGCGATCGGCAACAAGTGACACTGTTCGTGCCCTGCCGGGGCATCGACACCGGGGGCGAACGCAACCTGCGTGCGCTGTTTGAACAGCGCTACCCTCACTTTGAACTCTGTTTCGTGGTCGAAACCGAAGCCGAACCGGTCGTCGAAATCATTCGGCAGCTCGAACGCCAATACCCCGGCGTGCCGTGCCGGTTCGTGTTTGCCGGCGAAGCCTGCGTCGGTGGGCAAAAGGTGCACAACCTGATTTGCGCCACGCGCACCGTCGACCCCAAAACCGACGTGCTGGCGTTTGCCGATTCTGACGCCTGCCCTCACCCCGACTGGCTGGCGCGGCTGGTCGACCGGCTGCACGATGACCGGCACGGCGTCGCCACCGGGTACCGGTGGTATACTCCGCTGGCCCCCACGCTCGCGAATTTGCTGCTCGCCGCGATCAACAACGCGGTAACGGGGCTGATGAGCTCGCACCGGTTCAACCTCGTGTGGGGCGGGGCGTGGGCGATGCGGGCTGCCACCTTTCGGCGGCTCGGCTTGCCCGACGCCTGGACTGGCACGCTTAACGACGACCTCGTCGTCAGCCGGCTCGTGCATCGGGCCGGGCTGAAGGTGGCCTACGACCCGCATTGCCTGGTGACTTCGACAGCCGATGTCAATTTCCTGGGGCTGGCCGAATTTGTGCGGCGGCAGTACCTGCAAGTGCGGGTGTTCGTGCCGCTGTGGTGGCACGCCGCGTTTTGGGCCGCCTCGCTGGCCAACGTCATGGTCTGGACTTCGCTGGTGCTGGCGGTTGTCTGGGCGTGGAGGGGGGGGCCGTGGTGGGTTCCGGCGGGGTACGGCGTCTTGTACTATGCCGCCGTCGGCTGCAAGATTCGCATTGCCGCCAATACCGTGCAGCCGTTCGTTGCCGTCGAACGAGCGGCGTTCCAGCGGGTCTGGCAATTTGCGGTGTGGGCCTGGCCGCTGGCGGCCCTGGCGAACTGGCTGGGGCTGGTTGCGGCCCGGCTGGGGCGAACGATCGTCTGGCGGGGAATTCGCTATCGGCTGGTGTCCTACCGCGAAACGGTCATCGAATGGCGGACCCCGCCGGTTCCCAGGAAAACCGCTCCTGGCCCCGAGGCCCCCGCCGTGCGAATTCCGCCGGTCGAACTGGCTGGAGCGCTCATCGCCCCCGTGCTCACTGATCGACCGGTCGAAACCGACCGTAATTGCCCAGTGCAAGCGACCGCATAAACTCGGCGAGTACCGCTTCGGCGGGGCGACCGGCACCGAAGCCGATCGAATGCAGCGAGATCCGGCGGGTGCGGTTGGCTTCGCTGATCGTTTGCACGATGGCATCGCGCGGGCCGTCGGTCGGTGCGCCGTCTGACAGAAAGTAAATTGCTTCGGGGTCCATTTGAAACGCCGCCTTGAGCGCGGCGAACGAGGCGGTGCCCAACCCCAGCGGCTTTTCGGCGATCGCGCGCGAGGCAAGTTCCTTCATGCCCGAATCGGCCCGCACCATTTTGGTCTGCCAGGGAAAGGCGCCGCGGTCGAACATAATCACGTTGAAGTACACTTCGACCGGCAGTTGCTGAATGGCGGCCGTCAGCTCGCGCTTGGCCGCTTCGATGGCCCCCCCCTGCATGCTTTTCGACGTGTCGAGCAGAAACAGCACGCGCTTGGCGCAAATCGGTATGCCGTGGTACGCCGGCGCTTTGCCGTCGATGTTTTCATCCTTGGCCAGGTCGGCCTCGGGCGGGAACTTGAACGTGTTTTTGTTTTTTTCCCACCAGACCCGCCAGGCGCCCGGGTCGTCGAGAAACTTCTGCTTGGTGGCATTCGTCAAGTGCTGCACCACGTCGTGCTGGATCAGCCCTTCGGTCTTGGGCAGCAGGGCGATCAAAAAGGTAATCGCCTCAGGCGCCCGGACCCGTGTGGCCGCCTGTACGATGCATCGGCGGTACCCGAAATTCGAAGAAAAGTACTCGGCGCCGCTCATCAGCTCGATCGCCTGCATGGCGTTCGCGTCAGCGGCGCGGCCCATATCGTCGATCAGCGTCATGAAAAACAGCAGGCTGTCTTGTGGATAATTCAGGGCGTCGTCGAGAAAACGGGCCACCCCCTTGTCAATTTCGGGCGTGGTAAACGCCCCCAGGACCCAAAGCGTTTCGCCCGTCGCCGTGGTCAACCCCGACTTGTTCGCACTGCGGCTGAGTTGGCTGAGCAGGTGCGTGCCAATTTCAGGATGCTCATGAAACCCGATCAGCGTATCGCGTGCCGCCTTGCGGACTGCTTCGGCCGGGTCGCCCAGCGGCCCCTTGACGATCAGATCGGCCGCTTCAGTCGTCGGAAAAGCCGCCAGCTTGGCCAGCGCCGCCAACTTGTCGGGCGTTTTCCTGCTTTTCAGCTTGGGCAGCACCTGCCGCCGCACGGTTTTGAAATCGGCGTCGCCCGCCGCAACCGGTACAGCAGGACACGCGAACCACGCCACGGTGAAACACCCGGCCAAAATTGCCAGCGAACGATGCAGGGGGCGCATAGAGCGGCCTTTCACGATTCCCCGAATGCGGGGAGCCCGCGGTAGAGAGGAATCCTTCAACCCGGGCGGGCGCAGGCCCAATCATAACAGGACCATGTGCCAAAACCAGCGCAAGATATGCGAAAGCTATCGGGTGCTGCGCGGCACACACGCCGCGACACACTACGCCGCCGGCGATTCGGCCGCATCGGGCGCAGGCGTTTTCAGGCCGAGCGCCAGCACGACACCCACCGCCATCAGCCCCGCGGCTGTCCAGTACGGGTAGACCATGTTCCAGTCGGTCAACGGCAACCCGACCAGCGGCCCCAGAATGCGGGCCAGTGCCGCCATGCTTTGCCCGAGGCCCAGAATGCCTCCCTGCTGCTCGGCCGCCGTCTGCCGCGACAGCAGCGATTGCAATGACGGGTTCAGTGCCGAAAACCCGATGACGCACAGCGGCAGCACGGCAAACAGCATGGCGCGCGAATCGCTCAGCCCCGCGGCGCCCACCAGCAGCAGCCCGGTGGTCATGAGCACGGTGCCCACGACGCTCATCACGAATTCGCCCCACCGCGGCACAAGCCGCCGCACCAGCAAACCCTGGCTGAGCGCCAGGATCAGCCCGATATAAGCGAACACGAAGTAATTGTGTCTGTCAGACAGGCCCAGGAACTCGGTAAGCAGCGAGAGCGTGCTTTCAAACTGGGCGAACGCGAACGTGGTTAAAAACATGGTGAACAGAATCAGGCCGATCTGCGGGTGCGTCAGCGCGCCGTGCAGGCTGGCCCAGTTGAACCGCGCACGCACAGGGGCCCCGCTGGCGCCCGTTTGCAATGATTCGGGCAGCAGAAAGATCGCCGACAACAGCGCCAGCCCCGACAGCACGCCCGCCAGATAGCCCGGCGCCGGGCTGGGGGCGCTCAGTTGCAGCCACCCCGCGTATTGATCGGCCGACAGCAGCCCGCGAATGGCGTCATCGCGGCGAGTGCGAATTTCGTCGCGCTGTTTGCGCGTCAGGCTCGTCCGCCCGGCCCGCAGTTCGCCGCTGGAAAGGTCAATCTGTTTGAGGATCGAGCGTTCCTGGTTGTCACTGAGCTGCAACCGGGCCCGCACCTCGGGCCGGGCCAGGGTATCGGCGTCGCCCAGTTCACCGGGAATGAACGCCGCCCCCAGCAGCGGGCCGAACGTGAACCCGATTCCAAACGCCGCCCCGATCAGGGCCATGCCGCGGGCCCGCTCCTTCGGCCCGGTGACGTCGGCAATGTATGCCTGGGCGGTGGGAATCGTCGCCCCGGCGATGCCTGCGCCGATCCGGCAGATAAACAGCCACGGAATCACACCCAGGCCCAGCAGCAGGCCGCCAGCCCCCAGCGACGTGGTGAAGCCGAACATTGTGTAAAACAAGGTCGAACCGGCCAGCCCCAGCATCAGAATCGGGCGGCGGCCGGTGCGATCAGACAGCCGCCCCCACAGCGGCGCAAACAGAAACTGCATCAGCGAAAACGACGCCATCAGCAGCCCCAGCGTCAGCCCATCGGCGTCGAAATGCTTGGCGTACCGGGGCAACAGCGGCAACACGATGCCGAACCCCAGCAGGTCAATAAACACGGTCAGGAAGACAATGAGCAGCGGCGTTCGCGACGATCGGTTCAATTGCAACCCTTTACGTTCCATGAAAAACGCCGAACCGCCGCGGTTCAGCCGCGCACGAACAACCAAGCCAGCCAGCACAGCGCTGGAAACACCACAAACACCAGCAACACGGTGGTCAGGGTTGAACGCGTTTCATCAGGCCAGCGACCCATCATGAACCGTCACATCGGGGTTGTCCAGTCATGCCATTTCTGCAAACGCTATCATGACGAACGGCGGCAAAACTTGCCATGAACCGCAACCGGAATCGCGCCCGCCCGCGCCATGACCCGCGGCCCCCCGACTTCGCGGCACCGCTTGAACGCAATCGCTGCCCGCGGCGACTTCGCGCTTTCTCTGCAACAGCCGAGTAGAATCTGCCCGCGGTTGCGGGTAGAATCAACGCTTGGTGATGCGTCGATTTCGCGGCACTGCCTGCCGGCGATCAATGGCCCCAATAAAACTTTGAACCTGCGGAACAGCGGCATGTCTTTTCGTGCAATCTGGTGCTTGGGGCTGGCAGCGTGCGGCGGCCTGCTGGCCAGCGCCCGGGCCGATGAGCCGGTCGATTATGCGCGGCAAATCAAGCCGCTGTTCACCAAACACTGCGCCGCTTGCCACGGGCCGGAAAAGCAGAAATCGGGTTTGCGGCTCGATTCGGCGGTTGAGTTGGCCAAAGGGGGCGACAGCGGTCCAGCGGTGGTTGCCGGGCGCAGCGGCGAAAGCCTGCTGGTCCAGGCACTGCTGGGGGTCGAAGGCGCGGCGCTTATGCCGCCCAAAGGTCGGCCGCGCCCGTCGCCCGAGGAAATTGCGCTCGTCAAAACCTGGATCGACCAGGGCGCAATGGCCCCTGTCGAAGAAACGCCCGCGGCAGCCGTTGTCAAACGCAGCACGCATTGGGCTTTTCAACCGATCGTGCGGCCCCCGGTTCCGGCAGTCGGGCGCCAGCAATGGGTCAAGAACCCAATTGATGCGTTCATTCTTGCCCGGCTGGAATTGACCGGCCTCGAACCCGCGCCCGAAGCTGACCGCACGACCCTGATCCGGCGGTTGAGCTTTGACCTGCTGGGGTTGCCGCCGTCAGTCGCTGAGGTCGATGAATTCGTGGGCGATTCGCGGCCCGATGCCTACGAGCGGCTGGTCGAACGCCTGTTGCAGTCGCCGCATTATGGCGAGCGGTGGGGCCGGCATTGGCTCGACCTGGCCCGCTACGCCGATTCAAACGGGTTTACGCGGGATTTTCCGCGACTGATCTGGAAGTACCGCGACTGGGTCATCGAGGCGCTGAATCGTGATTTGCCATTCGATGAATTCACGATCGAGCAACTTGCCGGCGACATGCTGCCCAACGCCTCGCCGGGGCAGATCACCGCAACCGGGTTTCACCGGAACACGCTGATCAACGAAGAAGGCGGGGCCGACCCCGAACAGTTTCGCGTCGAGGCCGTGGTCGACCGCATCAATACGACGGGCGTTGTGTTTCTGGGGTTGACCGTGGGCTGCGCCCAATGCCATGACCACAAATACGACCCGATCAGCCAGCGCGAGTTCTACCAGTTGTTTGCATTTCTGAATAACGCCGACGAACCGACGCTCGAATTGCCCACCCCCGAACAGCTTGAACACGGCGAACCACAGCGGCGCGACGAATTGCGGCGGCAGATCGCCGAACTCGACCGCGAGTTTCGCGACCAGAAGGAAGCATTTCAGGCCGCACTCGAACGCTGGGAACGCGAATTGACGGCCGAAGAAAAGGCCAAACTTCCGTTTGACGTCATCAACGCCCTGAATTTTTCGCCGGAGATGCGCAGCGATGCCGACCGGGCCACGCTCGCGCGGGCGTACAAGGCGTCGGAATCGGGGCGGCGCGAGTTTCCTGTCCTGGGTCAAATCGCCGCGTTGCGCAAGACCGAGCCGCATTTTCTGACCACGATGATCCTGCGCGAACGGGCCGAACCTCGGGCAACATACATCCATCTTCGCGGCGATTTTTTGCGGAAAGGGGCACGCGTGGCCCCCGCCGTGCCCGCCGTGTTGCCCCCGTTGCCCGTATCGGGCCGGCCGCCCAACCGGCTCGACTTCGCCCGCTGGCTGGTGGATCCTGAAAACCCGCTGACCCCGCGTGTGACGGTCAATCGCGTCTGGCAAAAGTATTTCGGACGCGGCATCGTCGAAACCGAAAACGATTTCGGCGCCCAGGGCGCGCCACCCACTCACCCTGAGCTGCTCGACTGGCTGGCCCGTGAATTCATCGCCCCCACCCTGGGGCCGCCGGGCGAATTGCCGTCGGCGTGGCGGCTCAAAGCGCTGCACAAGCTGATCGTCACATCGGCCACCTATCGCCAGTCGTCGCGATTTCGGCCCGATCTTGTCGAGGTCGACCCGCAAAACCGGCTGCTGGCCCGCCAGGTGCGGCTCAGGTTCGACGCGGAAATCATTCGCGATGCGGCCCTCGCCGCCAGCGGCCTGCTGAACCGCACGCTGGGCGGCCCCAGCGTCAACCCGCCGCAGCCGGCAGGCGTGTTCGATTTCACCCAGGACAAAAAAGAGTGGAAAACCGCAACCGGCCCCGACCGCTACCGCCGGGGCCTGTACACGTATCTCTGGCGGTCAAGCCCGTACCCGGCCATGACCGTGTTTGACTTTCCCGATGCGAACACCACCTGCACGCGGCGGGTGCGCTCGAATACGCCGCTGCAATCGCTGACGCTGGCCAACGACCAGGCGTTCGTTGAACTGGCGCAGGGGCTGGCGGCGCGAGTGCTCAAGACGCCTGCCGCCAGCGACGCGGCGGGCGATGCCACCCGCATTCGTGAGGCATTTCGGTTGTGCCTCAGCCGCGAGCCGTTGCCCGGCGAACAGCAGCGCCTGGCCGAACTGCTGGCCCGGCAGCGCAGCGAATTTGCTGCCGCCCCTGACGACGCGCAGCAACTGGCCGGGCCGCTGGCCGGCGAAGCCGTCGCCCCGCCAGAAGCCGCCGCGTGGACGGCCCTGGCCCGCGTGCTGATCAACCTCGACGAATTCATAACCCGCGAGTGAGCGGCGTACCGGTGTGAGATAAGTCATGAATCGCGAACAACAGCAGTTGCAGGCCATGACGCGGCGGCACTTCTTCAGTGATTGCCGCATGGGCCTGGGGACGGCCGCCCTCGCGGCCCTGCTGCACGACAATCGCTGCCCGGCCGCTGCGACCAACCCGGCTGCGGCGGGCCCGCTCGACCCCCGGCTGGGGCATTTTCCGGCCCGTGCCAGGAGCGTGATTTTCCTGTTCATGGCCGGGGGGCCCAGCCAGCTTGACCTGTTCGACCCCAAGCCCCGGCTGCAGGAGCTGAACGGCCAGGTGATTCCCGAATCGTATGTCAAAAACAAGCGGTTCGCGTTCATTAAACCCGACGCCAAACTCCTCGGCACGCGGCGGAAATTCGCGCAATGCGGGCAATCGGGGGCAGTCGTGGGCGAGCTGTTGCCGCACCTGCAGCAGATCGCCGACGACGTGTGCTTCGTCAAAAGCATGAAGACCGACGTCTTTAATCACGGCCCGGCCAAGCTGTTTGTGAACACCGGTTCGCCCCAGTTTATGGGGCGGCCCAGCATGGGCGCCTGGGTAACGTACGGCATCGGCAGCGAAGCCCGCGACCTGCCGGGGTTCGTCGTCTTGCAGTCGGGGCCGCGCGGCCCGCGCGGCGGCGCGCCGTTGTGGGGCAGTGGCTTTCTGCCCACGACGTATCAGGGGGTACCGTTCAGATCGGGCGGCGAACCGATTTTGAACCTGGCCAACCCCCGCGGGGTTTCGCCCGAACGCCAACGGGAGTTCGTCGATGCCGTGGGCGACTTGAACCGTGCGCGGCTCGACGCCACCGGCGACCCGGAAATCGCCACACGCATCGCGGCTTATGAAATGGCCTACCGCATGCAAACCAGCGCGCCAAACCTGATGAACATTGCCGGCGAAACCCGCGGCACGCTCGAACAATACGGCGCCGAGCCGGGCAAGCCGTCGTTTGCCAACAACTGCCTGCTGGCCCGGCGGCTCGTCGAACGCGGCGTGCGGTTTGTGCAGTTGTACCACACGGATTGGGACCACCACGGCAATGCCGGTACCGAACTCGGCAAATCGCTCGAAGAGCGCTGTGCCGAGGTCGACCGCGCTGCTGCGGCGCTCGTTGTCGATTTAAAGCAGCGCGGGCTGCTCGATGAAACCCTGGTGATCTGGGGCGGCGAATTCGGCCGCACCCCCCAGGGCGAACCCCGCGAACTCATCGGCCGCGATCACCACATCGAAGGCTACACCATGTGGCTGGCCGGCGGCGGCATTCGCGGCGGGCAGACAATTGGCAAAACCGACGAAATCGGGTACTACGTCGTCGAAGACCCGGTGCATGTCCACGACCTGCAGGCGACCGTGCTGCACCTGCTCGGGCTGAATCACCTGAAACTGACGTACCGGTTTCAAGGACGCGATTTTCGTCTCACCGATGTCGCCGGGCAGGTCGTCGAGCGCCTCCTGGCTTGACGCGGCAACCGGGCCCGTGGCCTACCGCGGCTATTCCCACAAATCGCCCAGGTCGCCCGGGGGGTGTTCGTCGGGCGGAACATCGGGCGGCGGGTTGCCGCGCGATTCGGCGGCGCCTGACCCCGATTTGCGCGGGGTGCGGCGGCGGCCGCGCGGCCGCCGCCGGCGTTTCGGTTCTTCTTCTTCGGTTTCTTCGGTCGAACCGGCGGCAGCCGTCATTTCATCGCCAAACTGCGTGACCACATACGTCCCGCTGCGTTCGTCGGTGTCGAGTTCCAGCAGCCCTTGCTGCTGGGCATCTTCAAGCATGGCGCTGAACGTGCGATAGCCGTAGTAGGTTTCGTTGAACGACGGGCGTTTGCGCTTCATCGTGTCTTTGATCATCGACGACCACAGGCGTTCCTTGTTTTCGCGGCGCAGGGCCAGCAGCGAATCGAGCAGCAGGGCGAACGCCTTGCGCTGGTTTTCGGGCAGCTTCGGGTCGAGGTCAGGCTCCTGGATCAGGCTGTCTTCGAGGTCTTCGTAGTAAATGAATTCGTCGCAATTGTCGCGGAGCAGGTTCGACGTCGACCCCTGCATGCCCAATCCGATGACGTGCTTGCCCAACTCCTTGAGCTTCGACACCAGCGGCGAAAAATCGCTGTCGCCCGACACGACGACAAATGTGCCAATATGCTCCTTCGAATACGCCAGGTCCATCGCGTCGACGCACAGCCGGATGTCGGCCGAGTTCTTGCCCGTTTGGGCGCGGCGCGGAATCTCGACCAGTTCAA
>JAJXXL010000517.1 GCA_021781115.1 Planctomycetota bacterium | reverse complement strand
AGCCGCAAGGGCGAGCGGCTGAAATTCGATGCGCTCGACGTGTACCCCGGCGAGTGGATTCACGGCGCCGGCGCCTACCGCGAAACCGCCCCGCAGGCCACGCCGGCCGACGCGGCGCCCCCCAGGGGCAAGCCCGCGAAGGCGGCGAAGGCGGGCGCTGAAACCGCCGAGGTTGTGCGGCGGGTGGCGGTGTGCATTGGCCCCGAGCATGGCACGGTGGGGGCGACGCTCATTAAGGAGGCGGCGAAAGAGGCGGTCAAGGGGGTCGGGTTCGACCTGCTGATCGTGTGCGGTTTCGCATTCGACCCCAGCGTTTCTGAAGAAGCGAAGCGATATGGCCAATTGACCGTGTTGCCAACCAAAATGAACCCCGACCTGGCCATGGGCGATGAACTGCTCAAGAAGACCGGCGCGGGCAACCTGTTCATGGTGTTCGGCGAACCCGACGTGGAAGTCAAAACGCAGCCGGGCGGCGAGATCGTCGTTGAAATCCGGGGCGTCGATGTGTACGACCCGACCACCGGCCAGATTCGCAACGCCTCGACCGACGACATCGCCTGCTGGTTCATCGACACCGAGTACAACGGCGAAAGCTTCTTCGTGCGGCACGCCTACTTCACCGGCGCCGGCGAACCGTACGACAAGCTCAAGCGGGCGCTCAGGGCCGACATTGATGAAGACGCCTGGCGGAGCATTTACAGCACGGTCAGCCGCCCCTTTCGAAAGCCCGGCTCGGGCAAGTTCGCCGTGAAGGTCATCAACCACTACGGCGATGAAGTGCTCAAGGTGTTCGAAGTGTAACCTGCAAAACGGCCGGAGGAATCGACAAGGCGTCTGCAGATTGCGCCGATTTTCGCAGATTCAAGAAGACATCTGATCAATCTTCGTGAATCCGTGGTATCGGCGGATCAAGATTTGTGGCGGAGGAATCGACGGGTTGGGGTACAGGCCGGATTTCCGCTCGTCAACCTTTTCCCTTACCGCCCTGAGCAAGTATAATCTGGGGCTGGAATTCCACAGGCGGATACGCTTGGCCTGGATGGAAACGGCCTTGGGTGCGCGCTTTATGCCGCGACGCGAGCCTGGCTTCAGGCGGTCGGCGTCTGCCCGTTGGCAACCGATGCGACCCGTTGCCGATGGCCCGGGGCGTCTGAATTGATGGTCAATGACCCGACTCGCCGGGCGCGCGATTTGCATTCCGCTTGCCCCGGTGATGCGAGAATTAAAACAATCCGAGGGATTCATGTTGAAAAAAGTCGGCAACGAGTCGCTGCCCGAGCTGGATCCGGCCGAACTCGAAGAGTGGTTGCAATCGCTGGATGATGTGTTGCACCGGCACGGGGCGACCAGCGTTAAGCAGTTGCTCACCTTGTTGCAGGAGCAGGCGTACCAGCGCGGGGTGACGATGCCGTTTTCGGCCAATACCCCCTACATCAACACGATTCCCGCCGACAGGCAACCGCGGTACCCTGGCAATCGTCAGATTGAACGGCGTATCAAAAGCATCATTCGCTGGAACGCGATGGCGATGGTCGTGCGGGCGAACCGCGAGTACCACGGCATCGGCGGGCACATCTCGACGTTTGCCTCGTCGGCCACGTTGTACGAAGTGGGGTTCAACCATTTCTTTCACGCCCCCACTGCCGACCGGCCGGGCGACATGGTGTACTTTCAGGGGCATGCTTCGCCCGGCATGTACTCGCGGGCGTTTCTGGAAGGCCGGCTGACCGAAGAAAACCTGCGCAACTTTCGCCGCGAACTCCATCCGGGCGGGGGGCTGTCGTCGTACCCGCACCCCTGGCTGATGCCGGGGTTCTGGCAGTTTCCCACGGTTTCCATGGGGCTCGGGCCGATCACCTCGATTTATCACGCCCGGTTTTTACGATACCTCGAACACCGCGGCATTGTTGACACCTCGGCCTGCAAGGTGTGGTGCTTTGTGGGCGACGGCGAAGTCGATGAACCCGAAACGCTGGGCGCGATTAACCTGGCTTCGCGCGAGCGGCTCGACAACCTGATTTTTGTGATCAACTGCAATTTGCAGCGGCTGGATGGCCCGGTGCGGGGCAACGGCAAAATTATTCAGGAACTCGAAGCCGGCTTTCGCGGCGCGGGCTGGAACGTCATCAAGGTCATCTGGGGTGGCGACTGGGATCCGCTGCTGGCCCAAGACGAGCGCGGCGCCCTGGTTCGCCGCATGGGCGAAGTCGTCGACGGCCAGTACCAGAAATACGTCGTCGAAAACGGCGGGTACATTCGCGAGCATTTCTTCGGCGCCGTGCCCGAATTGCTGCACATGGTCGAACACCATACCGACGAACAGATTCGCAAGCTGAATCGGGGGGGGCACGACCCTGAAAAGGTGTATGCGGCGTACAAGGCGGCGGTCGATCATACCGGTTCACCCACGGTCATTCTGGCCAAAACGATCAAGGGCTATGGGTTGGGCGAGGCGGGTGAAGGCAAGAACGTCACCCACCAGCAAAAGACGATTAACGAAAATGAATTGCGCGAGTTCCGATCGCGGTTCGGAATTCCGATTTCCGATGAAGAAGTCGCGGCCACGCCGTTCTACCGCCCGCCCGACGACAGCCCCGAAATCAAGTATCTGCACGAACGCCGCCAGGCACTGGGGGGCTACCTGCCGCAGCGTCGCGAATCGGCCCCGCCGCTCGAAATCCCACCGCTCGATACGTTCAAAGAGGCGTTGGCGGGCAGCACGCCGGGCCGCGAGTTTTCGACAACCAGCGGGTTTGGCAGCATTCTCAAGGCGCTGCTGCAAACGAAGGGCATGGGCCCGCGGGTGGTGCCGATCATTCCCGACGAAGCCCGCACGTTCGGGCTGGATGCGCTGTTTACCAAGTACGGCATCTACGCCAGCACGGGCCAGTTGTACGAGCCGGTCGATTCGGCGTTCAAGTTTGCATATTACCGCGAAGCCAAAGACGGCCAGATTCTCGAAGAAGGCATCAACGAAGCGGGGTCGATGTCGTCGTTCATAGCCGCGGCGACGGCGTACGCCAACCTGGGCGTGAACATGGTTCCGTTTTTCATTTACTATTCGATGTTCGGTTTCCAGCGAATCGGCGACCTGATCTGGGCGGCGGCCGATTCGCGGTCAAAGGGCTTTTTGCTGGGGGCCACCGCCGGGCGTACGACGCTGTCGGGCGAGGGCTTGCAGCACGAAGACGGGCACAGCCTGCTCATGGCGGCCACGGTGCCCAACTGCCACTCCTACGACCCGGCCTACGCCTATGAAATTGCGGTCATCATTCACGACGGGTTGCGGCGGATGTACGCCGAGAACGAGTCGATTTTCTATTACCTCACGCTGTACAACGAAAACCACGCGATGCCCGCCATGCCCGAAGGCGTGGCCGACGGAATTCTCAAGGGCCTGTACCGCGTCAGCAGCCGCGACGGCGACAAATTGAAATTGCGGCCGCAGTTGCTGGGCAGCGGGCCGATCCTGGCCGAGGTGCTGGCGGCCCAAAACCTGCTCGCCGAAAAATTTGGCATCGGCAGCGATGCTTACAGCGTGACGAGTTACAACGAGCTCCGCCGCGATGGATTGGAAGTCGAACGCTGGAATCTGCTGCACCCCGACGACCCCCCCCGCACTTGTTATGTGCAGAAAATTCTGGGAGCGGCCGAAGGTCCGTTCGTGGCAGCCAGCGATTACATGCACATCCTGCCCGAACAAATCGCGAAATGGCTGCCGCGCAAACTGGTGACGCTGGGCACCGACGGCTTCGGCCGCAGCGAATCGCGCGAGGCGCTCAGGCGGCACTTTGGCGTCGACGCGGCCCATATCGCGTTTGCCACGCTCAGCGACCTGGCCCGCGCGGGCAAGATCGACAAAAAGACGGTACATAAGGCGGCCAAGACGCTCGATATCGACGCCAATGCCATCGACCCTGTTCGCGCCTGAAACGCGACGACGACGCGAAGCCGCGTCAGAGCCGGTGCAGGCCGCGATCGGCGCAGTCGATCAGCCGACCGGCTCACGCGATTGACCGAAGGAAAAAAAGGACCAACATGACCATTGAGTTCAAGCTGCCGGCCGTGGGCGAAAATATTACCACCGCCGACATCGGCAACGTTCTGGTGGCCGAGGGCGATACGGTCGCCGTCGATCAGACTGTCGTCGAAATCGAAACCGACAAGGCGGCGTACGACCTGCCGTCGCCCTACGCCGGCAAGGTCCGCCGTGTGCACGTCAAGGCCGGCGATTCGGTTCCGGTGGGCGGGGTGCTGCTCACGATCGACGAAACATCGCCCGCGCCGGCAGCCCCCGCGAAGCCGGCCGCGCCAGCGCCGGCCGCTCAACCCGCAACCCCGTCCGCGCCCGCGGCATCCCCCACAGCGAAACGGGCCGAACCAGCCGCCCCCCCCGCGCCTGTTGCCGCGGCCGTCGCCGCCGGCGGCGAGGCCGACGATCAGCAGCCCCCGGCCCCAGCGGGGCCGGCCACGCGGCGCATGGCTCGCGAACTGGGCGTCGATTTGCATCACGTCACTGGAACCGGCCCCGGCGGGCGCATCACTGCCGAAGATGTGCAGGCGTATGTGCGGCAGCTCACATCGGGAGTGGGGGCGACGGGCGGCGGCGCGGCGGCGCCCGCGTTGCCCGATTTTTCAGTGTACGGGCCGGTCGAGCGGCAGCCGCTGAACAAGCTCATGCGCACAGCGGCCGCCAACCTGAGCCTTTCGTGGCGCGTCGCGCCGCACGTAACGCAACACGAACTCGTCGACATTACTGAGCTCGAAGCGGGCCGCAAGCGATTTGGTCAGTCGCGGGCGGGCGATGCCGGCGCGCCCAAGGTGACAATGACAGTTCTGGCGCTCAAGGCGGTCGTGGCGGCGCTGCGCGAATTTCCGCATTTCAATGCGAGCTTTGATGCAGCGACACAGGAACTGGTGCTCAAACGGTACTACCATCTGGGCGTAGCGGTCGATTCTGAGCAGGGGTTGCTGGTTCCCGTCATTCGCGACGTCGACCAGAAGTCGGTGGTCGCGCTGGCCGCTGAACTCACCGAGCTTGCCGGCAAGGCGCGGCAGCGCAAGCTGGCGCTCAGCGAAATGCAGGGGGGCACGTTTACGATTACGAACCTGGGCGGCATCGGCGGGACGGCGTTCACCCCGATTATCAATTACCCCGAAGTCGCTATTCTGGGCATGTCGCGAGCCAGCCTGCAACAGGTTGTCTTGAACGGCAAGCCTGAAATCCGCCTGATGCTGCCACTGTCGCTGTCTTACGATCATCGCGTCATCAATGGCGCTGACGCGGCCCGGTTTATCGTCAAGGTGGCGGGGTTGCTTTCCGACCCGTTCCTGCTGCTCAGCGAAATCTGACCTGCGGGCGACGGCGCCGGGCACTGGCCGCGCCGCGCGACCGGCTCTTGAATCACCCACAGAAAGGCCCTCATGGCGGCACCCGACCTTGTCGAAACCGAACTCGTAGTCATCGGCGCCGGTCCCGGCGGGTACCCCGCCGCGTTCGCTGCCGCCGATCACGGCATGCAGGTCACGCTGGTCAACGCCGACCCGAAACCGGGCGGGGTTTGCCTGCAGCGCGGCTGCATTCCGTCGAAGGCGTTACTGCACGTCGCGAAGCTGATCCAGGAAACGCGCGAAGCCCGGCATTGGGGCCTGACCTTCACACCGCCGAAAATCGATCTGGCCGCCCTGCGTACGTGGAAGTCGCAAGTCATCGGGCAATTGGTGGGCGGCATTGAAACCTTGTGCAAGATGCGGGGCGTTTCGCTGATTTCGGCGTTTGCCAGTTTCGTCGATTCGAACACGGTCGAGCTGAAGCACCCCGACGGGCACACGAGCCGGCTGCGGTTCAAACATGCAATTCTGGCGACCGGCTCATCGCCGGCGGTTCCGCCGATATTTCGCAAGGATGACCCGCGAGTGATGGACTCGACCGGCGCGCTCGAACTCGAAAGCGTGCCGCCGCGGCTGCTGGTGGTCGGCGGGGGGTATATCGGGCTGGAAATGGGGTCAGTTTACGCCGCGCTCGGTTCGAAGGTGGTCGTTGTCGAAATGACGGCGGGGCTGCTACCGGGGGCTGATCGTGATCTCGTCCGCCCGCTGCAAAAACGGCTCGAAGGGCTATTCGAGTCGATCATGCTCAATACCCGCGTCGAAAGTCTTGACGTCAAACGTGGTGGAGTTGCGGCAAAGCTGGCCATGGCCGACGGCAAATCGGTCGAGGAGAAATTCGACAAAGTGCTGATCGCAATCGGTCGCCGCCCCAACAGCCAGGGGTTGGGCCTTGAAAACACGAAGGTGCAACTCGACGCGAAGGGGTTCGTCGTGGTCGACGACCAGCGCCGCACCGCCGACCCGGCAATATTTGCCATCGGCGACGTGGCCGGTGAACCGATGCTGGCCCACAAAGCGACGCGCGAAGCGAAGGTGGCGGTCGAAGCCCTGGCGGGCGAACCGGCTGCGTTCGACAACATCGCCATTCCGGCAGTCGTGTTCACCGACCCCGAAATTGCCTGGTGCGGTCTGACCGAAACGCAGGCGAAGGCCGAAAACCGCGAAGTTACCATTGCGCGATTCCCCTGGGCCGCGTCCGGGCGCGCCCAAACGCTTGACCGCACCGAGGGAATGACGAAACTGATCGTCGAACCGAAAACCGAACGCGTGCTCGGTGTGGGCATCGTCGGAGCCGGGGCGGGCGAATTGATTGCCGAAGGTGTTCTGGCTGTCGAAACGGCCGCCGTTGCCCGCGATCTTGCCGACAGCATTCACCCGCACCCCACGCTGACCGAAACGTTGATGGAAGCCGCCGAAAGCGTGCTCGGCCAGGCAACGCATCTTTACAAAAAGAAATGACGCCTGGGCCTGACCGGGGCGGTTGCCCGGCTCGCGGCAGCGGCATTCGCCCCCGGCGGCTCTGCCCCGCGCCCGGCTGTGGCGCTACAGCCCCAAATGCCGGCAGGCTTCGGCGGGCGGGACGATATAGCTGACGTAAAACGGGCCGAATTCGGCGTACCGGGCCGACGCCTCGTCGAACCGCATTGTGTACACGATTTCCTTAATGAACTCGGGCGTGCGGCCCCACAGCGTGACGCCCCATTCCCAATCGTCGAACCCGGTTGCCGCGGTAATGAGCTGGGTCACGCGGCCGCCGAACTTCATGCCGCTTTTTCCGTGCTCGGCCATCAACTCCATTCGCTTGCTGAATGGCAGCGTGTACCAGTTTGCCTGCGGGTGCCGGATCTTGTTCATCGGGTAGAACGACAGCACCGGCCAGTCGGGAAAATCGGGGTACAGCCGCTGCTGCCGCATCAGCACTTCGCGATCGGAGTAGGCCTTGAGTTTGGCCGCAAATGCCGGCCCGGCCGGGTCGTTGCCTTCGGCCTTGAGCCGCTCGGCATATTGCTCGGGTGTGGCATGATAGTCAGAAACCTCCGTGAGCGACACGAAGGAGAACGCGGGCTCGAGTGCGGTGCCCAGGGCCGAGGCGCGAATCGACTGCCGTACGCTGTCAATCACCAGCGGGTCGGGGTCGAGAATCATCAGCCCCAGGTCGGCCCTGTGCCCCGACACGAGCGAAGTTTGAATGCGAGCCGGCGCACCGGGGCGCTGCGGGTCAAGAATGTGCATCAATTGTTCGCGCCCCTGGCCTCGCTGCGCGTCACTCAGTTGCTGCAAGAATGGTTGCGACAACCGGTAATACAAATGCAAACAATGCCAGCCCTCGGTCAGGCGAGGCGAGGGTTCGGGCAGCGCGGCAGGAGCGGTGGGGCGATTCATCAGGCAACTCACGGCGAAAACAGGGGTTGGTCGATAGCGCGACGTCGGGGGCAATTCTAGGTTCATTGCGCCGCCGATACAACCACCACCCCGTCCGCGCACCGCGCGGCCAGACGCAATGGCATTTCAGCGCACTGCCCAAGCCGTTGCCGGCCGCGCGGGTCGCGACGGCCCGTTCGTTTCGTCGGGTCGGGTGCGCCCTGCCTGATCATTTTTCGGGCGCGAAGCAGCAAAACAACGCCAGCAGCGCCGCCGAAGCGAGTCGCGGCGATGCCGTTCCCCTACCGCCCAGCCCCGGCGCCATCTGCCGCGCCAACGTCGCCAGCACTCGTTTCATCTCTTCGAGGCTGATTTTGTGCAGGTCGACGTGCGATTCGACAATCGAATCGACAACCCACAACCGCAACTGCCGCAGGTCGACGTCTGGATTTCGCACGCGCTCGACGAGCATCCGCTTCATGTCCTCGAGACTCACGGTTTCCAAATCGACATTCGCCGCAATGAGCGAATCGATCAGTTCACGCACAGTGCGGCGCAACCGGGCATCGGTCATACGCGCCCCGACACTTTGGTCGGCACGCAGTATCGTATTCGGGCGATGATTGTTTAACATGAAAAACTGCTCCTTGTGCAAGCGGCGGTGCATCGCATTCCCAGGCTTGGCCGGTCGTCGTTTTCTGGCTGAAAACGAGGCCCCGGAATGAAACTGACGATGTATCATTCTGCAACGCCTCCGATCGATCCCCAACGGACCAACCGTCGAAGTTCAGTCAAGCAATTCCTATGCCGCACTGCCAGATCGGGGCCGTTCAGCCGCTGTGTCAGGTGGGGCGGGTGGTTGCAGATTGCACCCGGCTTTCATTGCGGTTACGCCGGCAGACGTCAGTGAAATTTTTCAGAAACGACTAACCAGAACTTCAAGCGAGGCAATCTGTTCCGGCGTCGTTGCAGCAGCCGGGCGGCGCAGACCATAAGACACGCTGCCACCCGGTTTGGTTCCCCTGATTTTTGCCAGATCAGCGCACTTTGGAGCCAAATTTCTGCACATCCCCCCATCGGGCGATGGAATTGGCAGATTGCTGAAGAAATGGGCCATCGCTTGGGCACGGGGCGCCACCGCAGGCTCTGGCCCGCCAGGTTCGACCAGCCTTGAACGGCCCGATTGCATTTCGACTGCCCGCTGACGCACAATATGGTGTATTTACTGCATTCCGCTCAACGCCTCGACTTTGCACACAGTGCCATGCCCGCCGATAACGCCGACCAATTACTTGCGACCCGCATTCGTCGCGGCGACCGCGACGCCTGGGCCGAATGCATCGACCAGTTCGAAGGTCGGCTGCTGGCATTTGTCGCCAGCCGGTTGAATGATCGAGCAACGAGCGAAGACGTGGTGCAGGAAACGTTTTTGGGGTTTCTCATCGCTTTGCCGAATTATGACCCGCAAACGCCGCTCGAGAATTTCTTGTTTGCCATTGCCGCACACAAACTGACCGACGTGTTGCGGCGGCGTGGCAGCCGGCCGCAATTGCGCTCACTCAACCGGGGCGATCGCGCCGCTTCGGCCGACGAAGATACCGACGCCACCGAACCGGCCTCGCATGCGCGCGGGGCTTCGAGCCTGGTCCGCAGCCACGAACGCAAGACGCTCGAAGAGCGCGTACTGCGCGATGTGCTTGGCAAGCTGATTCGCCAATGGACGGCGGGCGGCGATTTCGAACGCCTGAAATGCGCCGAGTTGCTGTTTGTGCTGGGGTGGGCCAACAAGGCGGTCGCGCAGCGGCTGGCGATCAGTGAGCAGGCTGTGGCGCACCACAAATTCTTTGTCCTGTCGAAGATCAGGGATGCGGTGCAGAATTCACCTTGGACAAGCGACATCGACGTCGATTCTCTTGTCGCCGGTTCCGAATAATCGACAGCCGGGCAGCGTCATTTGCCTGACCGTCGCACGTGCCGCTGCACAGGGAAACGCCGGCCGGCGAATTGCGCGGCCCGCCGCGCCGCTTCACTTTGGCTGCGGAGAATAATCGGTGGTAGTCATGAACACAGACTCGACCTTTTCGACAATCTTTCCGTCCTTTTCCGATTCTTCGCGAACCTTTTTCCATTCAGGGTCGGCGCGAAACGCATCCCACGATTTTTTTGCCGCATCGAGGCTGGCGTGCGAAATCACGTAGATCAGCGTATTTTTCGAACGCGGTTCATCGGTGGGAACCCAGTACATTACGTTTTGCATGCCATGCTTTTCGAAGATCCGCAGGGTGTGGTCGCGAAAGCGGGCGTTGAGCGCATCGAGCCGCCCCTCGGCGGTCGTATAGGTCCGCAGTTCATACACGCGTTGCTGCTTCACGGTGTTGTCCTCTCCGCGAGAATCGCGAGACAGCACCCCGGCCAACCCGGCCAGGCAGCACAGCCCCGCAGTCGTCATCAGGTGCACTCGTTTCGTCATGGCAGATTCCTCAAGCTCGGGGAAAATCAAAGGCTGGTTGACAAGGTCATCGCGGCGGGTAACCCGACGGTTTGCGCGATCGCTCTGGCCGCCCAGAGAGTCGCGCCGCAACTAACTGCCGTGCAATGGGCCCGGCGGCGTTGCTTCGAGCCGGGTATACCCTCGATCGCCTGATGATGCAAGCGGCCGGGTCGATTTCTCCGGGTTCAGTCGCACGTCATGCCAGGCCGGCTTTCGCCGCCGTAGAGGCGGTCAAATCTCGCCTATTCGGAAAAATCGTTGAATCTCTCAAGTTCGGCGGATCCGAAGGTCGATGAGGAATGGGAAGTGTCTCATTCCGGCGACGTTGGCGGCAGGATGAATTCATGACAACACGAACGAGCCCGATGCACACCGGGTCAGAAATTCGAACCGTTCGGCGGCCCGTGTCGCTGCGGGTACCGAATCTGAACCCGCCTGCCGCTGGCTCCGGACCGCCGCCGGTGATCAGGTTGCCCGTCAAACCGACCGCTTCGCGCCGCGTCCGCCGGGGCGATCGTCCTTCTCGGCGCCCCGCCAAAATGCGGCGATTCCTGGAGGCGACGCGCACAATCGTGGTGACGTTTTTCTCCTTGAGGCCCGCGGATCTGTTTACGCGCCCGGCCAGCCGGCTTCAGTTCTGGCTGTGGCTGGTTGTCTGCACATTGACAGTCGTCTCGGGCGGGGCGTTGTTGTTCGGGTTCGTCAATGCGTCGCGTGCGGGGCAGGAAATCCTCGACAATCAGGGCTTTCAGGAGGCACTCGACATTCAATCGCCTGCCGACGCCGCGTCGCCGGCCGCTCTGCAACTGGCCGCAGTTCCGGTGCCCGCCGTGCCCAATTCCAGCCCGCCCTCCATGCCGGCGGCGCCCATCATAACGCCCCAAGCCCCCACGGCGGGGCCGGTGCTCGTGGAATCGGCGGTGTATCACGCCGCAGGCGCCGGGTCGCATGAGGGCGTTTGGCTCGACGGGGCCATTGTCGAAGATGACGCTGAAGTCGCCTTGAAGCAATCTCCCTAGTCCGAATCCAGGCGAGCCGCATGAACCCGTTTGATCGCGCCCTTCGAAAAGCATTTGATCGCCCCCCAACGGGTGGGGTGACGGCCCCGTCGCCCCCCGGACAAACGGTAGCATTCGAGACCCACTCGCCCGTCAACGCGTCGGCCGACGAGCAGCGCGGGTGGGTGGTTCAATTGCGCGAACCGACGCCCCAGCGGACGATCGAGCCTGCCTGGTCGTGGCCCGCCCTGTGCCGGCAGATTCTCAAGGAAACCGGCGCCGGGTTTCAAAAGCTGGCCGATCAACTTTTCTGTCCAGAGCCGGGTTCGCCGAAAACAGTCGCATTCACCGGGCCAGCCGCCGATGCCGGAAAAACCACGATCATCCTGACTCTGGCGCAATTCCTTTCGGCTCAGAATTTCGGGCGCTTGCTGCTGATCGACCTCGACCTGGAACAGCCGCGCCTGGCCCAAGCCCTGGGCTTCGCACCAAAATTCGGCGTCGACGACGTCGCGCAGGGCACCGTTGCGCCCGACGTCGCGCAAATCACGCTCGATCGCGGGCGACTGGCGATTCTGCCCCTGGTGCGACCGGGGAAATGGAGCCGCTACGCAGACGACACCTGCGACAACCTGCGGCGGCTGGTGCTTGACCTGCGCGATCAGTACGACCTGATTCTGCTGGACGCTGGCGACTGGCACAACGCCAGCGTCGTCTGTAATCACACACGAGCGGTCGATGCCGTCATCAACGTCGCGCGCTGCGACAACAGCCAGGCCCAGGCCCTGACGCGGCAAATCGACGCCTGGCATCGACGACACATCGAATTCCTTGGAGACATCGAAACCTTTACGCCGACCAGCGTCGAACAACCGGTGAAAGGGGCCGCGTAACGTACACGCCGGCGCTGCGCTCGGGCGTTGGCGCGGCAACCTGCCGAAACACGATAACCCCAGGCATGCGCACGAAAACTTCGCGAACGGCAGCCCTGCGCTGCACACTTTTTTGCCGCTGGCGCGCGGGCCACACGCCCGGCAGCCCCCTGCCGTGATCTTTCTTGATCGAGCGCTCAGCAGTGCGGCCCAATCAGCCGATATTCAGGGTGGAGGTCGAATATGTACGAACAATACTGGCGATTGAATCGCAACCCGTTTGAAAACCATGCCGACCCGGCGTTTTTTTTTGTCAGTGAAACGCATCAGTCGGCATTGCTGAAAATCAGGTACCTGATTGAAAACCGCAAAGGCGCGGGAATTCTCGTGGGTGGAACCGGTTCGGGCAAAACCTGTCTGACGCACGTGCTGGCCAGCCAGTTGGCCGAAACCCATGGGCCGTTCGTACACCTCGTCTTTCCGCAACTCTCGCCGGCCGAACTGCTCGCCTATCTCGCCGTCGAACTGGGGGGCAACCCCGCCGCCCTCGGCGCGGGTCTGCCACGGCTCGACCAGACAATTCGCGAAATTGAACAGTTGCTCGCGGCACACACCGAACAGCGCCGTCACCCCGTGATTATTGTCGACGAAGCGCACCTGATTGAAGACCAGGCAGTGTTTCAGGCGCTGCGGCTGCTGTTGAATTTCCAAAAGCCCGGCCGGGCCGATTTCACCCTGTTGCTGGCGGGCCAACGCGACCTGTTGTGCACGATCCATCGCCTGCCCCAACTGGAAGAACGCCTGGCCGTCAAGTGCCTGCTCCGCCCATTGCAGGAAGCCGAGGCATCGGCCTATGTTTCGTGGCGGCTGGAAACCTCCGGAGCGCGGCGGCAGATTTTCAGCCGCGAAGCACTGCACTCGGTGTTTGAGCTTTCGGGCGGAGTGCCTCGGCGGATCAATCGCATTTGCGACCTGGCGCTGCTCGTGGGGTATGCCGACGAGTCTGAGTCGATTTCCTCTGAACAGGTCGAAGCGGTTTCTGAAGAATTGACGACCGCCGTCCCCGATTAGGCCGGGGCAGTTCCTTACGCGGCTTTGCGCGGGCGGGGCGCGCGGTACAAAGTGGCCCGGCCGCGTTTGCCCACGACCCGCACCCCGCCGGTCATGCGCAGGCAATAGGCCATCTTCTGTGCCAGCCACCGCGGAATTCCCGAAAGTTCCGCCAATTGTTCGGTCGTAAAGAATTCCTCCAGCCCCGGCGGCAGCAACGCCCGCAAGTCGCGGGCGGTGCGAAACGTGCGTCGTTCAATCACGCCGGCCAGGCTGCGATCGACCACGCGATAATCCTTCTGGTACCGCCGTCGCCTAACCGGTTTGGAAACGCGGTGCTCTTCTTGCTCGGTCAGCAGCACTTCCAGCGTCAACCGCCGATTCGGGAAGACGTCGACGAAATGCACGAGGTCGTCGAACATATGAAAAATCGTATCGTGCTTCGGGCTGATGCGCCGTGATTCGGCAGGCGGCGCGCCGGCGAGCGCGGTGCGTTTGATGATCGTTTTGCGCAGAGCCAGCGGCTTGACGACCAGCACGCGATGGGATTTCAGTAACGCCGCGATCTTTTGACGCAAGGCGCCCAGCGACGCCTGTTGAATCTCGACGAGCACGCCGTCGGCCACCGCGTCGATGCGATATTTGCCCACGCGCACCTCGCGGCCCGAATCCTCGCGGCAATACAATTCTTTCAATTGCCGATGCAGCGAAGTTTCCATGCTCGACGCCAGGCACAAGGGCCGCTGATCAAAACGGGCCGCATCCTACCCGGCTTGGCCCGGTGCGTAAAGAGGCGTCGCAAGCGCGGCCGGGTGACGGGGCAACCGCGGCCACGCCGCCGAAACGCGGCAGGTGCCCCGCGCTGCGCAAGCTACCAATGTTCGATCGGCCCGCCCGGCACCGGAATATGCAGTTCGGGCAGGTCGGCATGCCGGTCACCCACCGAGGGGCCGCGCTCGATGATCCGATTCAAGACGGCCTCAATTTCATCAGGCGTGCGGGCCTTTTGAAAATCATTGCGCAGCGTCGGGGGGACGAGCATGGCTTTCAGGTACCAGTGCCCCATCTTGCGGAAAAACGGAATGGCCCGGTCGGGCCCGCGCAGCTCGACAACATACCCGAACTGACGGCGCAACAGGTGCAACCGCTCTTCAAACCGCCCAGGCAGGTCGTAGCGGCCTGTGGCCTCCCACTGGGCCAACTGGGAAAAAATCCAGGGGTTCGCCAAGGCGCCGCGGCCGATCGAAACACCGTGGCAGCCGGTCTCTTCGAGCATGCGTGCCGCGTCGGCCACGGTGCGAACATCGCCATTGCCGATCACCGGAATCGTCTGCACGGCTTCGACCACCGCGCGAATTCCCGCACGATTCACCTGGCCGCTGAACCCCTGTTGCCGGGTACGGCCGTGAATGGCCACGCCCGCCACGCCCACTGCTTCGAACCGCCGGGCCAGATCGGGCGCCGTCAGTTGCGAGTCGTCCCACCCGAGCCGCATTTTCACCGTTACGGGAATGGGCACAGCCTGCACTACCCGTTCGACAAGTGCCGCTGCTTCGTCGCGCTGGCACATCATGCCGGCCCCCGCCCCGGTTTTGACGACCTTGCGCACGGGGCACCCCATGTTGATATCGACACTGGCCACGCCCCGATCAGCCAGCAACCGGGCCGCGTCGGCCATTTGCCCGGCGTCGCTGCCGAAAATCTGCACCGACAGGGGCCAGTCGCCAGGGCACGTCGCCGTCAATTCCAGCGTCTTTTCTGAACCGGCCAGCAACCCCCGCGCATTGACCAGGTCGGTTGTGGCCAACCCCACGCCGCCAATTTCGCGCACGATCCGCCGGAACGGCAGATTGGTAAACCCGGCCAGCGGCGAGAGCAAATACCGCGTCGCCAGCCGCAGTGCCCCAAAGGACACGGGCGGGCGCGGCGGGGGGGGGGGCGTGAAATGGCATCGTGACTGTCTGACGCAATGGTTCAGCCGCAGTGCGGGCCTCGCACCGGGCGATCGGCAAACGCCGCTACGACAGCAGCAGTTCGAGGTCTTCGGTCGAAAGATCCTGAATCAGGTTGTTGTCGGCCTGCAGAATGGCATCGGCCAGTTCTTTCTTGCGCCCCTGCAACTCGGCGATTTTCTCCTCGACGGTGTTCTTGCAGATCAGCCGGTAGGCGAACACCTGCCGCGTCTGCCCGATGCGGTGCGCCCGGTCGATTGCCTGCGTTTCGACCGCCGGGTTCCACCACGGATCAAGCAGAAAGACATAGTCGGCGGCGGTCAGGTTCAGCCCCAGGCCGCCCGCCTTGAGGCTGATCAGAAACACGCCGCAATGCGGGTCGGACTGGAAACGGTCGACGCGCTCCTTGCGATTGCGGGTTTGGCCGTCGAGATATTCGTAGACAATCTGCTTCTGGTCGAGCCGCCGCTTGACAATGGCCAACATGCTGGTGAACTGCGAAAACACGAGCGCCTTGTGCCCCTCTTCGAGCAGGTCTTGCAGGTGCAATTCGAGCACGTCGAGCTTGGCGCTCGATTCATCAGCATGCTTGTCGTCGAGCAGCGCGGGGTGGCAGGCCGCCTGCCGCAGGCGGAGCAAGGCTTCGAGCACATGAATTTTCGATTTCGCCAGGCCCTGCTTCTGAATGATTCCGAGCAATGAACCGCGGTAATGCTCGCGCAGTTCCTGGTACAGCGCGGTCTGCTGCGTGTTCATGGTGCAGTAAATCGTCTGCTCGGTCTTTTCGGGCAACTCGGCGGCGACCTGGGCTTTCGTCCGCCGCAGAATGAACGGCCGCAGCGCGTTCGACAGCAGCCGCCGCGATTCCTGGTCGCCGGCCTCGGTGGTTTGCATCTTGAAGATCGAGGCCCGCCCCAGCATGCCGGGGTTGAGAAATTCAAAGATCGACCACAGGTCGCTGAGGTGGTTTTCGATCGGCGTGCCGCTGAGCGCCAGCCGGTGCCGGGCCCGCAGCAACCGGGCCGCCTTGGCCACCTGCGAACCGGCGTTCTTGATGGCCTGGGCCTCGTCGAGCACGACGTAATCGAACTCGATTTCCTTGAGGTGCAACACGTCGCGGCGCACCGTGCCGTAGGTCGTCAGGATCAGGTCTGTGCGGGCGAACCGCTTGCGGAGCCGCGCGCGGTGCAACCCCGTGTATTCAAGCACCCGCAACTGCGGAGTGAATTTTTCGCACTCCTTCTGCCAGTTGAAGATCAGCGACTTGGGCACCACCACCAGCGAGGGCAGGTGTTCACCGCCGGCCGCGCGGCGGTCTTGCAGCAGCGCCAGGAGCTGAATCGTCTTGCCCAGGCCCATGTCGTCGGCCAGGCAGCCGCCAAACTTGAACTCCTGCAGAAACTTGAGCCACCCGAAGCCTTCGCGCTGGTACCCGCGTAATTCGCCGCCAAAGCCGACCGGCTCGGCAGCGCTATGAATGCCTGCAAAATCGCGGACCCGCGTGCGCAGCTCTTCAAAACCCGCGTCAAACTGCACCACGTCCTGCGCTGCCAGCAGCGCGTCGAGCAGCCCGACCTGGTTATGCGCAAACCGCACGTGGTCGCCTTCCGAAACCCCCAGCCCTGACAACAAGCCGTATTGCTGAAACCATTCTTCGGGCAGAATTCCGAGCGAGCCGTCGTCGAGCCGCACGGTGCAATCGCCGCGGGCCAGGGCCGACAGCAATTCGGGAAACGGCACGCTGCGGCCTTCAAAATCGACCTGGGCGTGCAACTCGAACCAATCAATGTTCGATTTGATTTCAAACTGCAACGGGCCCGGCTGGTGCACCTGCTTGCCGTCGGCGTGCACTTGCCAGCCGTCGCGAATCAGCCCCCGCACGGCAGGCCCCAGGGCCTTGGCGGCGATTTCGACGTCAGACCGCCCGCGCTGGGTATGCATTAATCGCCGGAACCCACCGGTTTCGAGCGCCCCCCACGCCTGATCTTCGGCAGGCCGGTCGCGCGGAATGCACCGGCCCAGGTCGCGCTGCACAATCGCCCCCTGCGGGCTCGAACCGGGGATCCGCGAGCCGGCATATTCAAACGCCACGTCGCCCTGCAGCCGCTCGTGCTGCCACCGCACCCCACGCGGCGTGTGCAGCGTCAGGTGCGGCACCGGGGCCGCCGCGACTTCTTCCAGCCGCAATTCGGGCGGTAGTTCCAGCCGGGGCAACTGCGGCATGTCGAGCAGCCGATCGACCAGTTCCTGGCCCTCGTCTTTGGGAATTTGCAGCGCCGCCGACGAACCGAGCAGCACGGCCCAATCGAACGCGCCAAAATCCTTGAGCCGCGCGACACGGTCGCGAGTGAACACGAACCCGCCCGGCAGCAGCAACACGGCATCTTTCAGCGCCAACGCCTGGTCGCCCCGTACCAGCCGCCCCGTCAGCCGCCACTGTTCTACTTCGCCCTCTGTTTCGAGCGCCACTTCGACGCACAGTTCCCACGGCGGGCCGTCGTCGAGTTCGAGCCGCGCGGGGTGCTCGCCCTCGCGGCCCAACAGCATGGCGCGGCCCGTGCCACAAATCATGGGCAGCAGGGCGTCGGCCAGTTCGAATGGCAGCGCGTAGCGATACACGCTCGATTGCAGCTCGGCCTGCTGGGCGTACCAGTTGCTGCGTTCGGGCGTGCCCCCGACAAGGTACGCCAGGATCCGCCGGTCATCGTCGTGTTCAATTTCATCGAGCTGCGCCGCACGCAGCTTGAGCGGCTTGCGCTTGCCCCATTGGCCATTCGTGCGCCGCTGGCGCTGCGAGGTTTGCACCATGAGCTGCCGCCGTTCAGCGCTGGCGGCAACGTCGATTTCGTACAAGACTTCGCGCTCTTTGCCGGCCACGCCCGCCGTGGCCGGGGCGGCGTCGTGCAGCGCAGTGCTTAACGTGCGGAGCTGCGCCTCCCAACCTTTGAGTTGCGGCGCGGCCACAATGCCTTCGCGCGTCAGGCTCCGCCGCGACGGGGGGTTGTACACGTCGCGCTGCGGGTCGCCGTCCCAATAATCGTCGGCGGCGCTTTCGACCGCGTCTTCGACCGTGAATGGCGGGATATGCCCCGGCTTGACCGTGCCGGCCACCAGCCCGCTCGCGTCGACTGCCAGCAGCGTGGCCCACAGGTGCTTGCACGGGGTCGAAGGCTTTTCGCCCTGGCTGCACGCGCAATTCATTCGCAGTTGACCGGCATCGCGGGTCAGGTGGGTCGAATAATCGACCCCGTCCTGCACGACGGCAAACACCTGGTCGGCCGTCACCCGCGTGATCGCCACGCGCTCGGCCTTCAGGTATGCGGCGCCGCGAAAACGGATGTCTCCACGGAACTGGTCCTCAAACAACTGGGCCAACGTCATGTCGCGTCTCGTTCCATCTCAACAGATTCATGAACACAGGCCCCGCGGCGCCGTTTAACCCCGCTGGCGGCAATGCGCAACCCGCTCTGTACAGGTTCCGCCACACGCCAGGCACTGGCGAACTCAACCCGCGCCGGTCGCACCGCTCGGGCCAATTCTCCAATTGTATTGACGCCGCTGCGAATTTTGTACTCCAGTCGGCCGCGCAGCTTCGCGCCCCGGGAATTTACCGGGGCGCCGCACTGGCTGACGCGGCGGGCTCGGCGGCCGGCGCCACGCCGCCAGTCGTCAGGTTTCGTCGCCCGCGCACACCCAGCCCGAAAGCGTCGTGGTGTATTCGAGCAGCTCGTGGGGGGCAAAATAGATTGCGATTTCGCGCTCGGCGGCGGCGGGGCTGTCGCTGCCATGCATCAGGTTCATTTGCCGGCTGACCCCGTAATCGCCGCGAATTGTGCCCGGCGCCGCCTGCGCCCCGTTCGTCGGCCCCATC
>JAJXXL010000515.1 GCA_021781115.1 Planctomycetota bacterium | reverse complement strand
CCAGGATGCGCATGGGCCGACCGTCTTTAGCGCGCTGCCGCGATTGCAGCGTCCCCCGGTGGCTGAGCGTCATGGAGTTGGCGTCGGCGGCTTTCACAACCCAGGTGATCGTGCCCGACAGCTCTTCGACGAATTCGCCCAGGTCGGCCTCGATGCGAATCGTGTAGACGTAACTTTCGCCCGGCTTCCAGGCGTAACGCAAACCGGCAGCCGGCTGGGCGCTCGCGACCACGGGCAGGGCGATGAATGCGGCGAACGCCGCGATGCGTAAGGCAGATTTCATGGTGAAAGTCCTTGAAACGTAGTGAATCGTGATTTGCCGTCTGCCACTCCGCTTGAGCGATCCTGATTATACCGCTCGGTAATCAGTGCTTGATTCGGTGTGTTGCGCGCTGATTCGATACAGAACCGCCGCACGCGCGGAGTTGCTGAACTGCTTGCCCCCGTCAACATGCCCCGCGCCATGTTATTCGCGAGCGAACCGGAAAAAAATCGCCGAAACCAGTTGGGTTTCGGATGATGTGAACCCGTTCGCGACAATAACCCAAATTCGCGGCCGATTCAACACCCCGATGGCCCGCGCACAGACCGGTATGAAATGTCTCATTGCGGCCTGGCTGGCGGATTTCGCCAGAAGAGTCGGCGAGGCAGGTCAGCCGCGAGGTTCATAGCCCAGGTTCGGGGCCAGCCAGCGCTCAATTTGCGCGATCGGCATCCCTTTGCGGACCGCGTACGATTCGACCTGGTCGCGTGTAATGCGATCGACTGAAAAGTAGCGCGACTCTGGGTGTGCGAAGTACAGCCCGCTGACCGCGGCACCTGGGTACATGGCATAGCTTTCTGTGAGCCGAATGCCGGCGTTCGGCTCGGCGGCCAGCAATTCGAACAGGGTCGCCTTTTCCGTGTGGTCGGGGCAGGCTGGGTAGCCCGCCGCCGGCCGAATGCCCCGGTATTTCTCGTGAATCAGTTCAGCGTGCGAGAGCTGTTCTTCAGCGCCGTATCCCCAGTCGCGGCGGGCGATGGCGTGCAGCGCTTCGGCGAACGCCTCGGCGAGCCGGTCGGCGAGCGCCTTGGCCATGATGGAGCCATAATCGTCGTGCTCGCGTTCGAACTGTGCGACGATCTGTTCGAGCCCGACGCCCGCCGTCACCGCAAAGCCGCCCAGGTAATCGGCCCGGCCGCTATCGACCGGCGCAATGAAATCGGACAGCGCATAGTACACCGACGTGCCTTTGCGCTCCCACTGCTGGCGGAGGGTGTGAAACCGTGCGAGCTCGGTCTCGCGCGACTCGTCGGTAAACAGCACGATGTCGTCGTCGACCGCGTTGGCCGGCCAGAACCCGTAGACCCCGCGCGCATGCAACGAATGCTCGCCCATGATGCGGTCGAGCAGACGCCGCGCGTCGTCGAACAGTTGCCGGGCCGCGCTGCCCACGACCGGGTCGTTCAATATCTCGGGGTATTTGCCGTGCAGTTCCCAAGTCTGAAACAGGGGCGACCAGTCGATATAGGGCGCAAGTTCGGTCAGGGGGTGGTCGCCCAGCACCCGAATGCCTAGAAACGCCGGCGTGTCAATGCGTACGGAACTCCAGTCGGTGGCAAACCGCCGCCGGCGGGCCTCGGCATATGGAATGAGGGCCTTTTGCTGCCGGTCTTCAAAACTCAAACGGTCGCGCTCCTGGCGGGCGCGGTTGTCGGCGTCGAACGCCGCCTTGCGGTCGGGTTGCATCAGGCTGTTTACGACGCCCACGGCCCGCGAAGCGTCGAGGACATGGGCGGTCGTTTCATGGTACGCCGGGGCGATGCGCACCGACGTGTGCTTGGCACTCGTCGTGGCGCCGCCGATCAGCAGCGGCGTCGAGAAACCTTCGCGCTCCAGTTCACGGGCCACATGCACCATTTCATCGAGCGAGGGGGTGATCAGCCCGCTGAGGCCGATCAAGTCAGCGTGGTGCTCGCGGGCGGCGGCGAGAATCTGTTCGCAGGGCACCATCACCCCCAGGTCGACCACTTCGTAGTTGTTGCACCCCAGCACGACCCCCACGATATTCTTGCCAATGTCGTGCACGTCGCCCTTGACCGTGGCCATGACGATCGTGCCGCGCGGCCCCTGGGCGTGGCCGGTTTTCGCCTTTTCGGCTTCCATGAACGGCAACAGCCAGGCGACCGCCTTTTTCATGACGCGGGCGCTTTTGACGACCTGTGGCAGAAACATTTTACCCGCGCCAAACAGCTCGCCCACAACGTTCATGCCGCTCATGAGCGGCCCCTGAATTACCTCCAGCGGCGTGCTGTATTTCAGCCGGGCTTCTTCGACATCGGCGTCAATGAAATCGACGACGCCCTTAACCAGGGCGTGCGCCAGCCGCTCTTCGACCGTGCCGCGGCGCCAGGCTGCTTCATCTTTGGCCCCCGACTTGTCCTGTTTTTTAACGGTTTCGGCGAATTCGACGAGCCGTTCGGTGGCGTCGGGGCGGCGATTGAGCAGCACGTCTTCGACGCGTTCCAGCAGTGGGGGAGGAATTTCCTCGTAAACGGCCAGTTGCCCGGCGTTGACGATGCCCATGTCCAGGCCCGCCTGGATCGCGTGATACAAAAACGCCGAATTCATCGCCTCGCGCACAACATCATTGCCTCGCAACGAAAACGAAACGTTGCTCACTCCCCCCGAAACCTTCACGGCGGGAAACAGCGCCTTGATTCGCCGGGTTGCTTCAAAGAAATTCAAGGCGTAGTCATTGTGCTCTTCGATGCCCGTGGCGACCGTCAGAATGTTCGGGTCGAAAATCAGGTCGCTGGGTGGAAAACCAACCTGTTCGGTCAACAGCGTGTAGGCCCGCCGGGCGATTTCGACGCGGCGTTCGACCGTGGTGGCCTGACCCTGTTCATCGAATGCCATGACGACCACCGCCGCGCCGTACCGCCGCACCAGCCGCGCGTGGTGCAGGAACTGATCTTCGCCCTCCTTGAGGCTGATCGAATTGACGACCGACTTGCCCTGCACGCATTTGAGGCCCGCTTCGATCACCGACCATTTGGAACTGTCGATCATCAGGGGAATGCGCGAGATTTCGGGCTCGCCGGAAATCAGGTTCAGAAATGTCGTCATCGCCTGCGCGCCGTCCAACAGGGCTTCATCCATGTTGACGTCGAGCACGTTGGCGCCCGACGCGACCTGCTCGCGGGCCACCGCCAGGGCGGCTTCGTAGTCGCCCGCCAGAATCAGCCGCGCGAATTTCTTCGAGCCGGTCACGTTCGTCCGTTCGCCCACCAGCACGAAATTTGTTTCCGGTCGGATGATGAGCGGTTCGAGGCCGCTGAGCCGGGTGTCATCGGGCAGTGTCGGCCGCTTACGGGGGGCGACGTGCGCCACGGCGGCGGCAATGGCGGCGATGTATTCCGGCGTTGTACCGCAGCAGCCCCCCACGATGTTCAACCACCCGTTGGCGGCAAATTCGCCCAGGACCTGTGCCATGTGCGCCGGCGTGTCGTCGAACCCGCCAAAGGCATTGGGCAACCCGGCATTGGGGTGGCAGCTCACGTAGGCCGGACAAACGCGTGCGAGTTCTTCAATGTCGGCTCGCAGATCTTCGGCGCCGAGCGCACAATTGATGCCCACGCTCAGCGGCGCGGCGTGGGCAATCGATATCATGAACGCCTCGATGGTTTGGGCCGACATCGTGACGTGGCTATTTTTCTGGATGATCGTAAACGACACCAGTACCGGCAGCCGGATCTGGTGTAGTTCAAAATACTGCTCGATCGCAAACAGGCACGCCTTGAGGTTCAGCGTATCGAAACTCGTTTCGGGCATCAGCAGGTCGACCCCGCCCTGCACCAAGCCATCAATCTGCCCCGTGTACGCCGCCACCAGCTCATCAAACGTGACGGCCTTGATCGCCGCATTGCTGACGTTCACGCTGATCGAGGCTGTCCGGTTCGTGGGGCCGATGCTGCCGGCCACAAACCGCGGCTTGTGCGGCGTGCGAGCGGTGAAATCGTCGGTGGCACGGCGGGCCAGGGCCGCGGCCGCCCGGTTCAATTCGAAGACGACCGGTTCGAGCGCGTAATCGGCCATCGAGATCGTGGTCGAGTTGAACGTGTTGGTCTCAATGATGTCGGCCCCGGCTTCAAGATACTGCCGGTGAATGCCTTCGATGACGTCGGGACGCGTCAGGCACAACAAGTCGTTGCAGCCCTTCAGGTCGCGCGGGTGATCGCGAAACTGATCGCCGCGAAAGTCGGCTTCCTGCAAGTTGTGCATCTGGATCATCGTGCCCATCGCGCCGTCGAGCACGAGAATTCGCGAAGCCAGCAGGTCTTGAAACAGTTCGCAGGTATTCAAGCGAGTTTCCCTTGGCACCGTTGCCCCGGCGCACGACGAGTGGTTGCAGTTCGGGGGCAGTGCGCCCTGCATCAGGCCGGCGGCGTCAGCCGATCGCTGCCGGAATAAAATCCAGGGCGCCCAGAATCGTTTCGCACGCCTGCGACCGGTTGAGCGCGTAAAAGTGAATGCCCGGTACGCCGGCGTCGATCAGTTCGCGGCACTGGCGAATGGCGAACTCGACGCCGATTTCAAATTGGGCGTCTTTGTCGTCGGCCGCGGATTCGAGCCGGGTCGCCAGTGCCGGTGGCAATTGGGCGCCGCACATCGCGGTAATCCGGCGGATCTGGGCAAAATTTGTGACGGGCATGATGCCGGGCACCAGCGGCGCTGTCAGCCCGGCGTGCGCGTAGCGCTCGCGAAACCTGAAGAAACTTCCATTGTCGAAAAACAACTGGGTGAACACCGCGTCGGCGCCGGCCGCCACTTTGCGCTTCAGGTTGTCGAGGTCGATTTCCAGGCTGGGGGCCTCGGTGTGCTTTTCAGGGTAGCCGGCCACGCCCACGCCGAGTTCGGGAAATTCACTGCGGATCAGGGCGACGAGCTCATTCGCGTACCGCAGGCCGCCCTCGATTTTCAGGAACTCGGCCTGCCCGGCCGGGGCGTCGCCGCGAAGGGCCATAATGTTTTGAATGCCCTGGCGGCGGGCATAATTGAGCCAGTTGCGCAGTTCGGGCAATGTCCCGCCCAGGCAGGTGAAATGTGCAGTCGCCGTCAACCCGAAGCGGCTCTGGATTTCAACGCACAGTTCGACGGTGCGAGTGCGGGTGCTGCCCCCGGCGCCATAGGTGCACGACACAAACGCCGGTCGATACCGCGCCAGGCGCTCGAGGTTTTCCCACAGGGCCGCGTCAAGGTCGGGCGTTTTGGGAGGAAAGATTTCAATCGACAGCCCGAATTGACCGGGGCGGTAAATCTCGCCGAGATGCATGGATCGTCCTCGTTAGAAACACGCGGCGCGGCGGCGCAGCGCCCCCGATCCTGCCAGCGCGACGAAAACATATCACTAACAGGCGGTTAGGGACAATAGCGATTTATCGGCCAAGGCAACCCGCGCGGCACGACGCCGGAGTCTGTCTGAAGGAACTGTGGCCCGAGGTCGCGCATCAAGACTGCGGCGGGCGGCTCAGGATTTCAATCAGGGGGAGATTGGCATCGGGAAAATGCAGCGCGGCGAGTTCAGCCGCCGGAACCCAGCGGTAACCGCGGCAGTCTTCAGGAATCGCCTCGACCTTGCCGACGGGCCGGCAGAGCCAGAAAAACAGCTCGAAGGTTCCGTGCGGGTAGGTAAAGGGGCGATGCATGAGCAGATCGACGGCAAACACGTCGAGGCCGGTTTCTTCCTGGCATTCTCGACACGCGCAGGTCGCGGGGGGTTCGCCCGGGCGGCATTTTCCGCCGGGAAACTCGGCATACCCGGCCAAGGGGCCGTCAGGCCCCCGAAAACCAACGAGATACCGCCCGCGGTGTTCGACGACGGCCACGCCGATGGGTATGAGCGAAGACGGCATATCAGGTATGCATGTCGGCCGGGGGAGCGCCCATGATGTGGTAACCGGCGTCGACGTGCAGCACTTCGCCGGTCACGCCGCTGGCCAGATCGCTGAGCAGGTAAGCGCCCGTCTTACCGACCTCTTCGGCGGTGACGTTGCGCCGCAATGGGGCCATGGCATCGTACAACTTGAGCATGCTGTCAAAATCGCCCACGGCCGACGAACTGAGCGTTTTGATGGGCCCTGCGCTCAGGCCGTTAATGCGAATGCCCGCCGGGCCGAGTTCGTGGGCCAGGTACTCGACCAGGCGTTCGAGCGCCGCCTTGCACACGCCCATGATGTTGTAACCGGGAATGACCTTTTCGCCGCCGAGATAGGTCAGCGTCAGAATGCTGCCGCCCGGTTTCAGAATGTCGCGCGAACGGCGGGCCAGGGTCAACAGGCTGTACACGCTGATGTCCATCGACGTCAAAAAGCCGCTGCGGCTGCAATTGATCGTCTGGCCTTTGAGGTCTTCAATTGGGGCGTAGGCGATCGAGTGCACCACGAAATCGACCGAACCAAACGTCTCCTTGGCCTGGGCAAACACCTGGTCGAGGTGCGATTCCTGCTGCACGTCGCAGGGCAGAATCAGCTTGGCCCCGATCGGTTCGACCAGCTTCCGCAGGCGGTGTTCCATCCGCGGGCGCTGGGGATCCTTGTCGGGCAAATGGGTGAAACCCATTTCGGCTCCTTCGGCGTGCAGCTTTTCGGTAATCGCCCAGGCGATCGAATGATCGTTGGCGATGCCGAACACCAGCCCGGTTTTTCCCGTAAACAGCCCCATTATTCTTCGCCTCCTTCTTCGGCGCCCACGCTCACCGGCATGCCGCCAGGAAGATGATCGACAAAGCCGCGCAAATGGTTGCTGCGGGTATGGTGTTGCAGCTTGCGGAGCGCCTTCGACTCGATCTGCCGGATCCGTTCACGGGTGACTTTGAAAATACGCCCGGTTTCTTCGAGGGTGTAGCTGTAGCCGTCGCCCAAGCCGTAGCGGAGCTTGATGATTTCGCGTTCGCGGTAGGTCAGGCTCTTCAGGACGTGGTCGATCTTGTCCTTCAGCAGTTTATGCATCGCCGAATCGGCGGGGCTGCCTTCGCAGGCGTCTTCGAGAAAATCACCGAAGCTGCTGTCTTCGCTTTCGCCGACAGGAATGTCGAGGCTGATCGGGTGCCGCCAGGTCTTCATGATCCGCTGCGTTTCTTCGAGCGACAGGCCGACGGCGTGCGAAAGTTCTTCCATCGTCGGTTCGCGGCCCGTTTGCTGCCGCAACTCTTCGCTCTTGGCTTTCAGCGTCGAAATGCTCTGAAACATGTGCACCGGAATGCGAATCGTGCGGGCGTGGTCGGCCACGGCCCGCGTAATGGCCTGGCGGATCCACCAGGTGGCATAGGTCGAAAACTTGTAGCCGCGGCGGTATTCGTATTTTTCGACACCCCGCATCAGGCCGGCGTTTCCCTCTTGAATCAGGTCGAGAAAACTCAGGCCGCGGTTGCGGTACTTCTTGGCGATTGACACCACGAGCCGCAGGTTGCCGCCCGAAAGCTGCTGCTTGGCCTCGGTCCACAGGTTGAAGCGGGCCGTCATTTCCCTGACGCGGGCTCGCAGCGACTCGGGCGTTTCGAACGTCAGTTCCATCAGGTCGTGCAACTCGCGTTCGGCGCGGTGGTGCTCTTCAGAGCGGGCCCGCGAGCCGCGGTTCGACTTGAGCTGCCCTTCGAGTTCGTCCATCCGCCGCGAAATCTGAATCATCCGCTTCATGATGGGCTGCAACCGCTGCGTGCGCAGGCTGAGCTCTTCAAACAGCGTGGCCGTTTTGCGGCGACGGGCGGCAAGCCGCTTGCGGGCCGCCTCGCGTTCGGCCGCCTTGAGGCCGGGGTCGATCGACTTGTGAAAGTCGGCGGCGTTGAGTTGCAGCAAGTGCTTGACAGTGGGCAGGTTGTGGGGCATGCGCCCCAGAATCTGCTCCTTGCGTACGTTTTCGGTTTCGGAGGTTCGCAGGGTGCGCTCGAACGGCAGTTCGCCGGCGTATACTTTTTCGAGTGTTTCGAGTGCGATGTTCATCGAAAAATCGCACTCCATCAGCACACGCCGAAACCGCTTGCGGGTGACCTCGATCTGCTTGGCGAGAAAAATCTCGCGCTCGCGGGTCAGCAGGGGAATGTCGCCCATCTGGCTGAGGTACATGCGCACCGGGTCGCGCGAGGAAAGAGCTGACGTCGTTTCTTCGGGGATAACCAGATCGACCTCGCCGCTTTCGGGCGCCGGTTCTTCGCGTTCGACCAGGGGCCGCCGGGGTTCCTTCTTGAGAACCGCTTCGGGAATATCGACCAGTTGCAGGCTCAGTTCATCGAGCGCCAGCACCAGTTCGTCGACCATTTGAGGGTTGCCCCCCTCGTCGGGCAGGTAGGCGTCGACATCTTTAAATGTGACATACCCGCGGGATTTTCCGGCATTGATGATGATCGTCAACGGATCTTCAACGCACTGCACAACAGGCTCCCTTCAACAAAAGAATCGAATCGCACATCCGTGCACAATCCTGCGAAAATCAACTGCGCACGGCCAGTGCTTTACGACTGGCACACGCAAATAAAATGCTGCTTCAATCAATAGCCATTCTGAACCGCGCGGAGTGTCAAATCCTTTGCCGGGCGCCGCGAGGCGCGCGTCAAAGACCGCCGGGCGGTTTGGGGCCGCGCCGCACCCCGATGCCGAAGCGTCTTGCCCCGCATACATGCCGCGCACCCCAGTCCGCCACCGGCGCATTTCCGAAAACCCGCCGGGATTGCGGGCGGCAAACTGCTTCGCTGTGCGATCTCCCGCAGGAGCGCCATCCATTCGCTTCGACAGCATCCGTTCTCTCTGTGCGCGGCCTTAAAACCTGAGCAACTCCACCGAAAAGTCGGAGACCAGATTCCTTCTTGGTTCCATGCCATTGTCGCCTGCCGATTTCTCGCCCGGGCTTGAGCGCCTACGCCACTCGGCCTCATGGTCGTTTCGATCTGTCGATCAAGATCGCTTCAATTTGTCGATCACGGCCGAATCGAAACTTCAATGCAACGCAAAGCCCGACCACCGAGGACCAGCCATCAAAGCATTCGACATGCTGTTCACATTATCCGCTGCGGAGGGGGGAGAGTCAACCGACCAGATTGCGACTTTTTGCACGAATTCACTGCGACTGATCCCTCGGTCCCGGTCAATTGGTGACCACCATTTATTTACTGCCTCCCATATTGCCCTGCCCCGCACACGTTCGCAAGCACCGCACCGCAAGATTTCTTTTCGGTGGCCAATGCACCCCCTACAGTTTACGAGACCCCCCGGCCCGCCAATCACCGACGCGCTCCGACTGACGCCCCCCGGGCGCAACGTGGGCCGATCATCGCCACCACAGCGTCATTGCTGGCTCTACGGAAGATTTCAGGCGGCGGGACGGGCCTCGGCCTGTGGCTGGTACAGGCGTTGATAAATCGGGCAGGTCCTTAATAATTCTTCATGTGAACCGATGGTGATCAGTTTGCCATGATCCATCACCGCGATCCGGTTGACGAGGTTCAGCACGCTTTGCGTGACCGAATGCGTGATCAGAAACGCCGTGCGCCCCCGGACGAAGGTTTCCAGCGTTTTGTGAATCAGGGCTTCGCTTTGCGAGTCGATCGCGCTGGTCGCCTCGTCGAGTATCAGAATCTGCGGATCGCGCAAGATGGCCCTTGCCAGGGCGATTCTTTGCCGCTGGCCGCCCGACAGGCACGCTCCTTTTTCTCCGACTCGCGTTTCGAAGCCGTCGGGCAACTGGGCCACGAACGGCGTCACGTGTGCCTGTTCGGCGGCGCGCACGACTTCGGCGGCCGAAGCATCGCGCCGACCGTAGCGGATATTTTCGAGAATTGTGTCGTCGAACAGCAGCGTTTCCTGGGTGACAACGCCGATGCGGCCGCGCAAATCGCGCAGCCGGCATTCACGCAGGTCGATGTCGTCGAGCAGCACGCCGCCTTGTTCCGGGTCGTAGTACCGCGGCAGCAGGTTGACCAGGGTCGATTTTCCCGATCCGTTTTCACCCACGACGGCGATCACGTCGCCCGCAGCGACTTTCAGGTTGACCTCCCGCAGCGCCGGCGGCCGTGTCGAACGCCCGGCGGCGTACGAGAACCCCACGTTGCGGAATTCAATCGTTTTCAGTTCGCGCGGCAAGGTCTTCGATTGCCGCGGGTCATGCACCAGGCTGGCCGAATCCATCAATTCAAAAATGCGGTCGGCCGCTGCCGACGACCGTTTTAATTTGCCGAATACGCTCGACAGTTTGCGAACCGGGTCAATCACGCCGGCTAACAGGGCGTAGAGTACCGATAATTCGGCGGCGTCCATGGGAACCTCGGCCAGGCGGATTCCCCAGATCGAAGGTGTATCGCGGAGTACAAGGTAGGCGCCGGGCAACATGGTGATCGTCACGGCGAGCATGCCCAGCAATTCGGTGACCGGGCTGGTAAGCGCATCAATGAATACGATGTTCATCGACTTTTCGAAATAGACTTTATTTTCCTGATGATGCCGCAGGCGATGCCGCCGCCCGCCTTCGAATGCAATCACCACCTTCAGGGCGTCGAATGTTTCTTCCAGCACCTTGTAAATTCGCGACATGCTCTCCATCGACCGGTGGCTGGCCTTTTTCAGTTTGCGGCCGATGCGATGAAACACCAGCAGCGCCAACGGTACGAACACCAGCGACAGCAGCGTCAGCCGCCAGTTAAGCCACAGCGCAATTGCAATACACGAAAACGCCTTGAGTGGCTCGCGAACGACTTTGCCTCCCATCAGCGACAGGCCGTTGGCCAGGGTTTCCATATCGTACGTGAACCGCGACATCAGGTCCGAAGTGCCGCGGCTCAGCAAGGTCTGGTAGTCGAGCGCCAAGACCTGCCGGAAGCATTTCTTGCGGATCCCCATGATGGTCAGTTGAACCACGCCGCCGACGAGCACTTCTTCGGCCAGCATGCACAGGAGTTTGATGACCGTCATGCCCAGGAACAGCGCCAGAATCAGCGCAAACGTGTCAAAATGATCTTCAGGAACGTGGGGAATAACGAACACGAGCACCCACCGCCAGCCGGCCAGCCGTTGCGATGCCCGCATCAGTTTTGATTCCGAACGAGCCCGCAGGCCCAGCAGCGATACGGTTTCGGCCTCCGGGACGGTCCGTTCAATTTTCTGGTTGAACTGCCGCACGTCGCGCTGGTAGTTCTGCACGTCGTTCTGGCACAGGCTGATCTGTTCTGTGACGTACGATCGCAGGCTCTGTCGCTGCATGAGCACTTTGACGATCGGAAACACGATCGTCAGGTTGCCGCCCCACAATAGCGCCACGAGCGCTGCAAAGAAAAACGACAGAAACAGCCGATGCCGACTGGGCCAGACAAACGGCAGAATGCGGTTGAAGTTGCTCACGATGAACGCCGATCCGATGCAGGAAAACCGCCAATGAACCTCCCAGGCTGGGATTCCGGGAACGCGGTATGTACCAGATTCGCAAAACCACCGGAAGACCGCATTTTATCCCAGAAAATGACACCCCTTGTGTTACGTCCATGCAAAACCGGCGACCGCGAGAATGCGCTGGCACTCTGCTGCGTTGCTGTTGCCAAGGGGGAGAGGCGTCAAACCGGCATGTCGGAGAATCCGGCTGACATTCAATCCGCGCGGAATGACTGATAACCGCTTTCAGCATTTCATGTTGCGGTGAGACCTTGCCAGCCCGATTCAGCGCGCGCCGTGCTCGTGCGCGGCAGGGGCTGCTGGCAAGTCGTGGGCATGATCCGGCTCCAGGAAACCGATGCCCCACGCCAATGCCACTCCGAGCAACAGCAGGGCCGACAGCTTGAACCGGTCGTGCCGGTGGAATTGCACTTCCGGCAGCAGATCGCCCAAAGATATGCACAGGAAAACACCGGCGGCGAACGCCACGGCGCAGCCGACCGCACTCGCTGCCAAGCCGCCGTATCGCACACCCAGATAGAATACAGCCGCCCCGATCGGGCAAATCAGGGCGAAGGCGGCGTTAACGAGCCGCATCCAGAGCCGCGACCACCGCCCGACTTGCATCAGCGACGTAATCGACATGGCGTCGAGTGGTTTGTGCAGCAAAACTGCGAGAAATGTGCCCAGCCCGAGCAGCCGACCGTCGGCATGGTCTTCGGCATCAGCGGCAACGCTCGCCGCCAGCGCGACGCCGTCAATGAACGTATGAATTCCCAGCCCCAGCGTCACGCCGACCCAGCTCAACGGGTTGAGTTCGAGCGTCGCCAATTCTTGAGCATGGTGACCGGGGCAATCATGGTCATGGCCCTGCGCGAAACGGGCGGGTTCGTCGGATGATTCCGCGGGGCCATGCTGATGAAAATGAAATGCTCGCACCAGGAAAAACGTCGTCAACAGGCCAATCATGGTCCACCAGATTGCCCGGTCCAATGACCCGGTTTCATGGGCCGCATGTGGCAGCAGGTGAAACAGCGCCACGCCCAGCATTAACCCGGCGACGAAGCTCACGACAAATTGCATGCGATCATGTGTCAGCCGCAGCATCGACGGCAGCCACCCCCCGGCGAAAGACGCCGCAGTGATGCACGTTGCATAGATGACGAGCAATACAGTCGGCCACATGCGCAACTCGTTTTTGGCGAACCCGGCAGGCTTATGGAAAACGCCGTCGGCACGCGAGAATGCCAATCGGTTAGGCGTCAATCTGATATATTGACAGCAGATTTGCAAGTGCATACCAACTGCATTACGGTTGCGAATGATTGGGTGGGGGTGGCTTGGAGCGCAAATCGGCCCAACGTCTTGGCTGTCAGTGAGGCCCCCGTCGAGAAATTCTGGTTTTCGGCTGGATTTTCCGTGTTGATCACCGAATTGGATTTGCCGCCAGGATTGGTTCACCGATAGAATACCGTGTGGGCAAGGAATCAATTAGGAGTTTGCCGCCGTGAAATGTCAGTGCCAGATTGGCCTCGCACTGGTGATATCGATGATGTGGAGCCCTGCGCACGCAACGGCCCAGCAAACAACGGTGCAGTTGCCAACGATCGACAACTTTTCGGTGGGTACGACGATTTCCGTTCCCGATCGCGGGACGGCGCTGCTGGGTGGGGCTGGATCGGGTGCGACGGGCCGCTCGTCATATGGGCCGTTCCGATCGGGCACCAATTCCGGCAGTTCTTTTTCAGGGGGAAGTGTGACGGCCCGCGCCCAGATCCACAATTTCGAAGAAATGGATCGCCTGATTCTCGATGAGGCCGCGCGGCGGCAGAACGATAACGCGCCGCTGACCCCGGCAGCACAGCACGTCTGGCGCGCGCTGCGCGAACGTGCGGCAACCACGCGCACCAACGATGCTCAACGGGCATTCCAGGGACAAGCCGCGCCCGCATCGGGCGCTGGGCGTGACGACCGGCCTCCCGAACCCGCCACGGCCGTTGTGCAACTCGTCGAGCGCGGGCGACGGGCCGCCGCGCGGGGGCAAATCGAGGTGGCCCGCGTGTACTTTCGGCTGGCTGAAAAACGCGGCTCCCGCGTTGCCCGCGACGAACTGGCACGCCTCGGTGCAATGCCGGGCGCGGCTAAACCGGGGCCGCCCACGACAACCGCCTCGAAATCGGCGGCCCGTTGAACGACAAGCGGGCGGGGTCCAGTGCGGCGGTTGGGCCAGAGCCACCGGGCAACCTTGGAGCCGGTGCAGACCCGTGGCGGCCGGGCTTTTTTGTCTGGGCCCCTTCAGCCCCAATTGTCGCATTCGCGGGGTAGGGTACACTTTTACCTGTTCGCGACTATACTGCCCATTGCCCTTTTTTTTGTGATTGGCTCGGTTCAGGAATTATTTCATGCCCTATGCGGCCAGTCATGCTTGCCATTCTGACGCCCGGTGCGGGTTGGTTTCTGTCGCTCGCGACCTCAAAACGCAACTGGGCGGTGCAATTCCAGACCTCGCGTTTCTGTTCATTTCTCGCGATCAGGCCGAACAATTCGACGAAATCGCCGCTGCAGCGGTAGAGGCGATCGGCTGTCGCTGCCTGTTAGGTTGCACGGGAGAGACGATTGTTGCTGCGGGTGAGGAACTTGAAAACGGTCCGGCGATCAGCGTGTGGTGCGGCGTGCTGCCCGCCGCCGAGCTGACACCGTTTCATGTGCAGTTCGAACGTACCCCTGATGGGGTCGTGTGCACCGGGTTGCCCGCGAACCCTGGGGGGGGCCGCGAATCGTCGACAATGTTTTTGTTTGGCGACCCGTGGTCGTGCGCCGTCGATGCCCTGCTGGACCATCTCGCCGATGAGCTGCCTGGCGTGCAATTGCTGGGCGGCATGGCCAGCGGCGGAACCGCGCCAGGCGAGAACCTGCTGTACTTGAATCGCGAGCGGGTGCCGAACGGCGGCGTGGGCGTGCTGCTGACGGGCGGCCCGCACATCGGTTCCGTTGTGTCGCAGGGATGCCGGCCGCTGGGCGAGACCTACGTCGTGACCAAGGCAAACCAGAACGTCATTCACGAGTTGGGCGGCAAGCCGGCGCTGGTGCGTTTCGAAGAACTGTTTGCCACGCTGAATGGGCGCGACCGCAACCTCGTGCAGCGCGGCTTGCACCTGGGAATCGTCATGAACGAATACCAGGCTCGATTTGGGCGCGGCGATTTCCTGATTGCCAACGTCATGGGGGCCGACCGCGATTCGGGCGCAATTGCGATCGGCAATCTGGTGCGCACCGGCCAGACCGTGCAGTTTCACATCCGCGATGCCGAAACGGCCGATGAAGATTTGCGGTACCTGCTGGGCGGGTACCTCGCCGACCGCGCGGCGCCGCCGCAGTCGGCACTGCTCTTCAGTTGCAATGGCCGCGGTACGCGATTGTTCGCAGAACCAAACCATGACGCGGGGGTCGTGCAGGAGCTGTGCGGGCCGCTGCCCCTGGCCGGTTTTTTCGCACAGGGCGAACTGGGGCCGGTGGGTGGGAAAAACCATATCCATGGCTTTACTGCCAGCCTGGCCCTGTTTGACGGCGACTGACGAACCCGATCGTGGCTTCAAGCCGTGCTTGCAATGCCGGCGGTAGGCCGCCGCAGGCGCAGTTTCAGGATCCCGAGCACGTTCGTTCGAAAAGACTGCCAGTCTGTTGTGGGGTTCAAAGGGGCGAATTGTTGCCCTGGGTCAGCAGTTGCCGATAGTAGGCGATCGTTTTTTCGAGGCCCGTCGCCAGATCGATGCGGGGCGACCAGCCGAGGAGTGTTTTGGCTCTGGTGATGTCGGGGCAGCGTTGCCGCGGGTCATCGGCCGGCAAACTGCGGTGCTCGATCGTCGACCGCGAGCCGGTTAACCTCAGAACCTGAGAAGCGAGTTCGAGCATCGTGAATTCGCCGGGGTTTCCCAGGTTAATCGGCCCGCTGGTATCGTTTTGGTCCATCATGCGGATCAAACCATCGATCAGATCGGTGACGAAGCAGAAGGACCGGGTCTGGCTCCCGTCGCCGAAAACGGTCAGCGGTTCGCCGCGGAGCGCCTGGTTGATGAAGTTCGAAATCACGCGCCCGTCGCCGGGATCCATCCGCGGGCCATAGGTGTTGAAGATCCTCACAATGCGGACTTCGAGGTCGTGGGCCAGTTGATAATTGAGGCACAGTGTTTCGGCGACGCGTTTGCCTTCGTCGTAGCAGCTCCGCGGGCCGAGCGGGTTGACGTGCCCCCAATAATCTTCGGTTTGGGGGTGCACCAGCGGGTCGCCGTAGACCTCGGAAGTCGAAGCTTGCAACAGCCGCGCTTTGCAGCGTTTCGCCAACCCCAGCATGTTGACCATGCCCACGGTCGATGTCTTGATGGTTTTGATCGGGTTGTACTGATACGCCTGGGGCGATGCCGGGCAGGCCAGGTTGTAGACCTGGTCGACCTCCAGAAACAGGGGCCGCACAATGTCATGCCGGACCAGTTCGAACCGCGAATGGTGCGTGAGATGCGCCACGTTGGCCTTGCGCCCGGTGAAAAAATTATCGACACAGATCACTTCGTCGCCGCGATCGAGCAGTTGCTCGCACAAATGACTGCCCAGAAAACCGGCGCCGCCGGTGACAAGAATCGAACGCATGATCGGTTGCTCAAGGCCTGTGGTCTGTGGGGCGATACATTGCCCGGTTTGGTTCGAGCGCAGCGCGCGTACGGAGAAAAACGTGGTTCCTATTGCCGGTTTTAAGCGGCGCGTTCAAAAAAGCTGCTTCCCCCACGCTCGCGAAGTTTATTTTTCAGCAGGTGAGCGCGGCCCGCCGCCCGGCGGCGGAAATCACGGCTGCCGCGACACGATTGGGCGTGCCGGGTATCGGTTCATGTGCGCCAACCTCGACCCTCTGTGCCGGCTTGGCTAAGATTCGTGAGTTGCAGCAATGGAGCCTGGGTGTGGTTCTACACCGGCCGATTGGTCTCTGCAACTCCAGGAGCATGCGTTATGGTTGTCGCGCGGTGCCAGTCGGCGGGCGAACGACTGACTTATGTCAAAACGAAAATCATTGCCACGATTGGCCCGGCGTCTGAATCGCCCGAGGTCTTGCGGGCATTGATCGGCGCGGGTGCCGATGTGTTTCGACTGAATCTGGCGCATGGCACGCCCGACTGGCGAACCATGGTCGTCGAGGCGATTCGCCGGGTTTCTCTCGAAATGGCGCGGCCGATCGGCATTTTGGCCGACCTGGCCGGTCCGAAAATCAGGCTGGAAACACTGCCCGGCGACTGCATCTGCTGTACCACGGGAAGCCGGTTCGAGTTTGTGCGTTGTGCCGACCCCGCCGATCCGTTCAAGCTCACGTGTACCTACGAAAAGCTCGTCGACGAGCTGAATATTGACGATTGCGTGCTGTTGGCCGACGGTACCGTAAGCATGCGCGTCGTCGAAAAACACGCTGACGCGGGCCGGGTTGTATGCGTCGTCGAACAGGGCGGTGAAATTCGCAGCCGGCAAGGGGTGAACCTGCCCGGCGCAGCGCTCAGCACGCCTGCACTGACCGACAAGGATCGGGGGGACGTCGAATGGGCGATTCGCAATGGAGTCGATTTTATCGGCCTGAGTTTCGTACGCAGTGCCGATGATGTTCGCCAGTTGCGAACGGCGATCGACGACCTGAAACCGGTATTCGACCCGCTGATCGTCGCCAAAATTGAAAAGATGGAGGCGGTTAGCCAGCTCGATCAGATTCTGGAAATCACCGATGCCGTCATGGTGGCCCGCGGCGATCTGGGCGTCGAGGTCGATCTGGCGCTCGTGCCCATTTTTCAGAAGCGGATCATTAAAGTCTGCAACCAGCATCGCATACCGGTCATTACCGCCACGCAAATGCTCGACAGTATGCAGAACAACCGCCGCCCCACACGGGCCGAGGCGGCCGACGTCGCCAACGCTGTGCTCGACGGCAGCGATGCAATTATGCTTTCCGGTGAAACCGCCGCAGGAAAGTACCCTGTCGAAGCGGTCGCCACGATGAGCCACATTGCCCATGAAGCCGAACGACTGCTGTCTCTGACTCACGCGGCCGATTCACAAAGCGAACTGCGTAAGCGGGCCCTGGCGGTAACCGAAGCTGTGACGCTTGGCGCCGGCCTTGCCGCCGAGCATTTGAACGCTGACCTGATCGTCGTCGCCACACACAGTGGCAAATCGGCGCTGGCGGTGTCGCGGCAACGCAACCCGATTCCCATTCTGGGGCTGTCAGACCAGGCGGCCACGGTGCGGCGGATGTGCTTGCATTGGGGGGTCACGCCGCTTGAGGCGCAAATCGCCAACGTCACTCCGCAGGAACTCCTGAAATTCGTGGTCGATTGGGGCCGCCGTGAAAAAGTGCTTCAATCGGGCAGCAAGCTCGTACTGGTCGCCAGTTCCAACTGGTCTGCCGAGGGGCACGACCTGTTGCTCGTGCATGCCATTCCCTGACTCAGAGGCACGTTTTGTGTCACCGGTTGAAAATCAGACATCAGATATCAAAGTGCAGGATTCAGGCTGTTGCCGAGGAGCGGTGAAGCCCACCGGCTCGCCGCCAGTCAGCAACCTTTCGCCTGCCAGAAGAGGCCACGCATGAAGAACCTCGTTCGCCGTGAAATTGTGGAGACGGCGAAAACCCTGGTCGTGAAGGTGGGCACGAGCGTGCTGTCGAAAGACGACGACACGCTCGACGAACAGCGGCTCGACGCGCTCGCGGGGCAAATTCACGCTGTTCGCCAATCGGGCCGCAAGGTGGTCATGGTTTCGAGCGGGGCGATTGGCGCGGGCATTGGCCTGTTGGGCCTGTCGCGCCGGCCCGATGACCTGCCGCACTTGCAGGCCGCTGCTGCGGTCGGGCAGGCGCACCTCATCCGCCGTTACGATGATTGCCTGCAAAAATACGGTTGCCGCGCCGCCCAACTGTTGCTGACGGCAAATGACTTCAAGCACCGCGCCCGGTACCTCAATGTTCGCAATACGCTGCGAACACTGTTCGAATATAACACGGTACCGATCATTAACGAAAACGATACGGTCAGCGTCGATGAAATTCGATTTGGCGATAACGACCGGCTGGCTGCACTCGTTTCGCACCTGCTCGATGCGCCGCTGCTGGTGATTTTGTCGGTCATCGACGGGCTTTACAATGGCGACCCGCGCGACCCGCAAAGCGCCGTGGTGCCGCTGGTCGAAACCTGGAACGACGCCCTGCACGCGATGGCCACCCCCGACAAAAGCCGCCGCGGAACCGGCGGCATGCAAACCAAGCTCGAGGCCGCCCGCACCGCGACGGCCGTGGGTGAAAACGTCATCGTTGCCAGCGGCCGCCGCCCGCGTGTACTTGAAGAAATTCTGGCCGGCGAAGAAGTCGGCACATTGTTTCTCGCGCAGGGGCCGGCGGTGCCCGCCTGGAAACGTTGGATCGGTTATTCAATGACGCCCAGGGGCCAACTCGTGCTCGATGACGGAGCCCGCCGGGCCATTGAACGACTTGGCCGGTCGCTGCTGGCAATTGGTATTACGGGCGTACAGGGCGAATTCTCAAAAGGCGAAATCGTATCGCTGGTCGATCAGCACGGCGTCGAATTCGCGCGCGGCCTGACGAATTACAACGCGCACGAC
>JAJXXL010000330.1 GCA_021781115.1 Planctomycetota bacterium | reverse complement strand
GTGCATTCGCAACCGCACCAGCTCGCCACGCAGTTCCTCGGGTTGCTCCCAGAACTGGACAAACGCCAGGTCGCGCCGCGCCCGGCGGGCGAGATCGGCAAAGCTTTGGGCCCGGGCCCATTGCATGCATCGCCAATAGGCCGGCATTTCCGTCACGCTCAGCGGCGTCTTGTCGGTGACGGCTTCAAACAGCCGCGCGGCGGCCTGCTTTTCGGCAGCGTCGGTATCGATCGGGGCCGGAATGATCGTTTCGGGCCGCTCGCCAGGCGGTTTTGCGTCAGGCGCCGGGCGGGCGACGTCGGGTGGGCCGGCGGCCGACTGGGCGCCGTCGGTATTTTCATCGGCCAGCCAGCGCCACGTGGCCGGGTCGCGGGCCCGCTGGTAGATCATCGCCAGCACGATCAGAAACGTGATCATGGCCATGAGCCGCGGCCCCGGCCCCGACAAATACCCGCCCGATCGGGGCGACCGCCAGGATCGTCGCATGGCAAACCCCCTTCATGAAGACGAAGAACCAGACGGCGCACGGCGGCGCGCCGCACCCGGCGGCAAACGGGCGGCGCCCCGCCGGGGCCGGGGCGCCGCGCTGCTCATCGACCGGCATTACTCGGCCAGTTCGGCAAAACTGACTTTTTGCAGGTTGGTGCCATCGGCCAGTTTCTGCTGCATGCACACATCGACGATGCGCATCAGCTCGCCGTAATGCAGGGCGGGGGCCGCCCTGATCAGCACCTGTTCGAACGAACCGGCGTACAGCGTGAACGCGTCGCGCAGCCGCTGGTCGAGCTTGTGCAGGTTCGACTCGTTGGCCGGGCCCTTGAACAGCATGCCAAAGCCAACTTTGAGGCTCGACACATTGCCGCCCGAATCGGCGTCGACGGTAATGATCAGCGATTTGAGGCCGGCCTCGCCGCCGCCGGATCCGGTTTGCTCCTGCTGCTGGGTTTCGACGTCGGTTACGGGCAGCGGGGGGGGCAATTGCAAGACGAGTTGCCCCTCGATCGGCGCGGGGCGAAACGTCAGGATGAAAAAGGTGAGCAACTGAAACGCCATGTCGAGCATGGCGGCGAGGTTCAGTTCGACGCTTTCGGAATCGCGTTTCTTGCGCTTGCGGCGCATGTCAGCGGCGCTCCTCTCGGTTCACCACCTTGAGCGAGAACTTGCGAAAGTTGTTCTTGCGGCAGGTGTCAATGACTTCGTTGAGCAATTTGAAGGGCGTGGCCTTGTCGGCCCGCACGACGACCATGGTGGGCAGTTCGTCGCCCGATTTGAACGCCGCGTTGCGCGAGGTGGCGTTCATCGCGCTCAGCCGGGCCTCTTTGGTAATGTACTGCCGCACGTCCTGCTGCTTGCCGTACACATTCAAGTGCCCTTCCTGGTCGATGTTGAGGACAATCACGTCTTCCTTGCCCTTGGTGTCGAGCGGGCGGGCCGAACCGAGCACGGGCAACTTCAGCGACAGGTCCATCGCGGCGCCCTTGAAGTTGATCACGAGCATGAAGAACGTGACGAGCTGAAACACCATGTCGAGCATGGGGGTCAGGTTGGGTTCGGCTCCATCATGCATGGATGCAGACATATTGGAAATCTCCAGAAAAGGAGGACCGAATCAGTTCGACGACCGCAGGCCGCGGCGGGCATTGCCGCCCGCCATCGACCTGCGGTGAATCAGGTCTGGCCGCCCGCCGAGGGGGCCGCGGCCGCCGCAACCGGCTTGGCCCGCGACGCGGCGAAAATCCGGCGGATGTAGTCGTCGGCCGACAACATGACGGTCGAGGTCAGGTGCGAAATCTTGTTTTTGAACACCGAGAAGAAGTAAATGGCGGGCACCGACAGGGCCACGCCCTCGAACGTCAGCACGAGCGCTTCGGAAATACCGCCGGCCACCTCGCTGGCCTTCAACTGCGTGTCAGACATGGCAATCACGCTGAAGCTCGCAATCATGCCCTTGAGCGTGCCCAACAGGCCGATCATGGGGCCCAGCGAACCCAGCACGGCCAACATGCTGATTTTCTTTTCCATTTCGACCACCAGCACTTCGCCGGCGCGGTCCATCGACTCGCGCGATTCGGGCAACCCCAGCGGCAGGTCGGTCAGCCCGGCGGTCAGCACCGTGCTGAAAAACGACGTGTCTTTCTTGAGCAGCCGGTACATGCCCATCGGGTCCTTCTTTTTCATCAGCTCTTCGCATTCATCGACGATTTGCGGTGGCAGCAGCACATCCTTCCGCAGTTCGTAAAACATGGTCACCGTGGTCGCCACGAAGTAAATCGACAGCACGAGCAGCACCGCGCCGATAAACCCCGACGTGTAAATCAGCCAGCCCAGCCACGATTGTTCGCTGGCCTTGGTTTCGGTTTCGCCTTCGGCCGCCGCGGCTTTTTTGCCCTTGGGCGCCTCGTCGGCGGCTTCGTCGGCAGCCGCGTCGCCCTCGTCCTGGGCGAACACGAGATTCGCCTGGTACCGGTCGAAACTGACGAACAGCGCGGCCGTCAGAACCAGCGTCCAGACGGGAATGCCCTGCAACAAGTTTTTCAGCGTTTGCATGGAATGCTCCTGTTGAAGATGGAAATCGCCCCGGTCTTACGGCCGCAGGCAGCGTCGAAATCTGAAGCTCTGTCGCCCGGCTCAAGCCAGAGGCGGCAGATGGAAGACAGGTTGAATGCGGCGGGGGTTGCACCGGGCCCTGGCGACCGACCCGCCGAACGTGTGGGGGTGAATTCGGCAAGTTGCGCGTTCAGCCGATTGCGGCAGAAACGGCAAGCGGCGCGCGGTTGCTGCATCGCACGGGCGTACCCCGCTGCCGCCAGGCCCAAAGACCAGCGGCCAGCGCATGCCTGGCGACTTCGGCAACCGCCGACGGATCAGATTTGCAATTGAACCTGATCGACCTGGGGTGACCGGGTCGCGGCGTGCAAAGCCGATTGAGGTGCGCGCGACGTTCGCCACTGCGCTGCGGCCACGAATTCGCCCGAAATGGCCCCGATCCACTTCTTCTCGCCGCCGCAACTCAACGCCGCGGGCGGCTGCCACTCGGCGGTTTGAACCTGGGCGCCGTTCGGTTCACGCGGCAGCCGGCCGGTTGCGGCGTCGAAATCGTCGGTCGACGTTTCATCGGCGGTGTCGTCGGCCCAGGCGGCGCCGGCGTCATTGTCGTGGCACCCGGCGACGAGCAGAGCTTGCCGCGCCCGCGCCGACTCGCTGAAGGCCGCCTGAGTTTTTCCCCAGGCAACCAGCACCAGCAGCCACGTCATGAAAATGAAGTACGATCGCATATCAGCGATTGTAGCGCCCGGCGAATGCAAAATGCAAGATTGAAACATATTCCGTTGTCAGTTGTCGCCTGCGGTTTTTCTAACGGGCGGGTCAGTATTCGGGTTCGGCTCTGACCGCTGTGAACTGGCAACGGACGACTTTTAGCGCGTCGGTCGCCGCGCGTCTTGAAATCGTGCCGTGTTGCGTCCTAGAATGATTCCCAGAGAGTCCCACCGTTCCGCCGGAAAAATTGCGTTTCGCTGCGCCTTCAGAAGATACCTGTTTGCACATGGCCCACAACGACTACTACAAGACTTTGGGCGTCGCGCGCGAAGCGCCGCCCGAAGAAATTCGCAAAGCGTACAAAAAGCTGGCCAAAAAATACCACCCCGACGCCCGCCCCGACGACAAAGAGGCGGTCGAAATGTTCAAGCGGGTTCAAGAGGCGTTCGACGTCCTGGGCGATCCGGAAAAACGGAAGCATTACGACGAGTTCGGCACGCGGGTGCCGTTTGGGGCCGGCCCGCAGGCGCGCGGCCAGGCAACCCGTGGTGGACCAATCGACCTCAGCGACCTGTTTTCCTTCGATACCGGCGGGAGTGTCGATCTGGGCGATCTGTTCGGCGCCGGGTTCCCGCAAGGGGGGCGTTCGACCCGTGCGCCGCGCCGCGCGCGGCGGGGCGGCGATCTGCAAACCGCGGCCGAAATTCCGTTTGCCACCGCCATTCAGGGCGGCGAACATGAGTTGCAGCTTGAACACCAGGGCCGCCGCGAACGGATTTCGGTAAAGATCCCGGCGGGCGTCGAAACGGGCAGCGTCATTCGCCTGACCGGGCAGGGCGAACCGGCGCCGAAAGGCGGCGAGCCGGGCGACCTGTTGATTACGATTCGGGTCGCGGCCCACCCCTGGTTTCGAAGAGAGGCCAACAACCTGCTGATCGACCTGCCGATTACCGTTTCTGAAGCGGCGCTGGGGGCCAAGATCGATGTGCCGACACTTTCTGAAGGACTCGTCACGCTGACAATTCCCCCGGGAACCTCGAGCGGCGCGCGGCTGCGGTTGCGCGGCAAAGGCGCGCCCGACCGCGTGCTGAAACAGCGCGGCGATCAACTCGTCGTCGTGAAAATTGTCGTTCCTCAAAAGCTCGACGCCCGGGCCCGCACCCTGTTTGAAGAATTGGCCACGGCCGCCCCGGTTTCACCGCGGGCCGGGTTATGGTAAGGCAAGACCACCCTCGGGGCGATTGAATTCCCGTTGCCGGCGGTCGGCCGCCGGATTTCCGGCCCCGGATTTCCCCTCTATTTGTCAATTGACCCAACATGGAATACACCGTTCTGGCGCGCCGGTTTCGTCCGCAGGCGTTTGGCGAAGTGGTGGGGCAGCAGGCTGTGGCCCAGGCGCTGCGCAACGCGATTTCGGCCGAGCGCGTGGCGCATGCGTACCTGTTCACGGGGGCGCGGGGCGTG
>JAJXXL010000458.1 GCA_021781115.1 Planctomycetota bacterium | reverse complement strand
CGATCTTCGGGCGCCAGGCAACGGCCACACCCGTTGGCAATTTGGCAACCCATTTTCAGGAACAGCGGCTCATGCGAATTCTTGTGACCGGCGGCGCGGGTTTTATCGGCAGTCATATTGTCGATGCGCTGCTGGCGCGGGGCGATGAACCGTTCGTCGTCGACAACCTGAGTTCAGGCCGCCGCGAAAACCTGCCGCCCCAGGTTCCGCTGTTCGAGGCCGATATTTGCGACGCGGCGGCGCTGGAACGGATCTTCACGGAAGTTCGCCCGCAGGCGGTGTGCCACCAGGCCGCACAAATGTCGGTCAGCCGGTCGATGCGCGAACCGGTCTACGACGCCGAGGTCAACATCATCGGTCTGTTACGCGTGCTCGAAAACGCCGCCCGCGTCGGTGCGCGGCGCGTGACATTTGCCTCATCGGGCGGGGCGCTCTACGGCGACGTGTATGAACCCGCCGACGAAAACCATGCCTGCGACCCGTTCTCGCCGTATGGCCTGAGTAAATGGGTTGGCGAGCAATACCTGCGGTTTTACGCCCGCGAACGCCAAATCGAGGCGGTCGCGCTGCGGTACTCGAATGTGTATGGGCCGCGGCAGAACCCGCACGGCGAAGCCGGAGTCGTGGCGATCTTCAGTACAAAAATGCTGGCTGCCGAGCAGGTCACGATCTTTGGCGACGGCGGCATCGTGCGCGATTACGTCGCGGTAGGCGATGTGGCCCGGGCCAACGCCGCCGCACTCGACCCGGCGCAGAAGCTGGCCCACGGGTTCGTGGCGCTCAACATCGGCACCGGGGTGGCGACGACGGTGAGCGAACTGGCTTCGACCATGCGGCAACTCGCCGGCGCGTTCCGCCAGCAGCGGGGCCAGCTTGAACCGGTTCCTGAACCGTTCTACGGCCCGCCGCGGGCCGGCGATTTGCGTTCGAGCCTGATCGCCCCCGGCCAAGCCGCCGCCACACTGGGCTGGCGCCCGTTGATTTCGCTGAAAGACGGCCTGCGTGACACGATCGCACAGTTTGGCAGCGCCCGCTGAAAACCTGGGGGCCAGGTTCCACCACCACAAAAAATTGTGGATTCCTGGCGGCGTCAGGCGACAACGGCGCCGGCGTCAGGGGGTATTGGGGCGAAGCGACATCAGTTGGCGGGTTTTGGCCCGGTACAGGTACAGCGCTCGATCTGGAAATTGCCGGCGCACTTCCTCGAAGGAAACCTGATTCGGAAGATAACGCCCGATCAGAATGTTCGCTTGCAGATCGGGACGATTGTTGACGAAGTCGATATGCCGGTCGGCGGGGTCGGCCTCGACCAGCACGAGCGATTTGCGACCCGCGGTCGCGTGTTGCACAAGATCGCGAAACCGCCCGTAAGTCTCGCGCGCAAACCTCAATTCCTGCACTCCGCGGTCAACCCGCGATTGCCAGCCGCCCGTCCAAGAGACCCAATTCAAGCCAATCGCACACGCGATCAGGCTGCGCTGCCAGAATATGCCGGTCTGGCGATGTTCGCTGCGCCACGCCGATTCGAGCCGCACGACGACGATTGCCAGCCACAACGCCCACAGCGGCCCACTTTCGAAGACGTAGTGCCAATGCATGATTCCGTCGTACCAGTATGGCACATGCACCGCATGCAGCGAGACGATTCCAGCCAGAACCAGTCGGCTGCCGCGTGGCATTGCCGCCCATAGTACAAGCCCTGCGACGCATGCCCAGGCCAGCGGCACCTCGCCCAACGTCCATTGCCAGCTTGCCAGCCAGCGGTGTTCGACGTTTTGCACCGCCAGCGGCCAGGTCAGGTTTTCGGCCCAGCGATCGTAGTTGTCGAGTACGCGCGGCCCCAAATGCCGCTCGCCGCGAACGACATTGTTGAACCCGAACCCATGCCGCGGCGTGTAGATTTCCAGATACTGCTGGTAGGGAGTCAGCCAGCCGTTGCCGGTGATCGACCGGTTGTAGGCAACCAGCGCGGTCAGCGCTGCCGCCAGCGGCAGCGCCATGAGGCCGATGAGCGCGAACCGCCGGGCGCAATTGACAACTTCGCCCGTTGCCGTCGAACGCGTGCAGGCCCACCGCAGCAAGTCGATGCCGAACGGCAAGGCGAAACCCGCCGCGGTCATGGGGCGGCACAACATCGCGCCCGACAACCCGCACCCGGCCACCAGCGCCCAAACCATGCCCGAACCGCGTCGCATTCGAAAACAGGCCAGTGTGAACAACGACAGGCCGAACACGGTCGGGTGGTGCGCCAACAACAGGTTGCTGAACAGCGCCATGCCGGGCGACAGGGCGGTCAGTACCCCGGCCAGCAGGCCAGCCCCCAAACCCGCCAGTTCGCAACCGGTGTAAAACACGCACACCGCCGCCAGTGCACCGGCCAGCCAGTGCCCCCAGATCGGGCGCCCCATTGCGGCAAACGGCGCCACCCAGACGCCGGTTCCCGGGAAATATCGGCTGGCAAAATGGCCTTCGTTCAAGACATGCATCTGATCGAACAGCCGGGGCAGCGGCGGGCTGGCAAATGCTGTCTGTCCGGATAAAAACGTTTGGGCCTGAAACAGATAACTGTATTCATCGTGGTAGGCCGGTGGCAGGTCACCAAACCGCGCCCCGACACAGGCACTGGCGGCCAGCGACAATAGCCCGACGCTCGCCGCACAACCGGCGTGGCAGATGCGCGATTGGCTCCACCCCGCCGTGCCGCCGCGTCCTTGCCCGCCGAAAACCCGCGGCCCGTGCAACCCGCGCCGCAGAAGCCGGCCGCGCCACAACCAGGCCCCGGGGGCCGCCGCGAGCAGCCCCCCGAACACAACGCTCTGAAAATTCAGCATGGCCAGCCAGCCGGCGGGGTGGCGCAACTCGGGTTGCACGGCCCACCAGGGGACGTCGCCTTCGACCGGCAACATGGCCCAGGCGGCGAGGTACGCCAGGCCGGCGGCCCATTTCAACCGTGCCGGCGTCGCCAGGGGCGGGGCCGGTGCGGGCGGTTCCATGTTCGGCGGCATTAGGACGTGGGGCTGCGTGGAGGGGGGGCCGAGAGTGCGCCGAGTTCAAGGCGCAGCGGGCCGGGGCGGTTGGTGGTAATGGCATCGACCCCGGCTGCGGCCAGCCGCGAGGCATCGGCGGCTGAATCGACCGTCCAGACGGCCAGGCTGAGCCCGGCGGCGTGCACGAGCTTCACGAACTCGTCGTCGAGGCCGGCACAGGCCGACAAATCAAGCCCGTCGAGCCCCGCTTCGATGGCGAGCCGTGCACAGTCGGCAGCCGCCGGATTCCAGACGCGGGTGTCTTTGTCGAACTGCAATTCCTGAATCCACAGGGCCGGCATGCCCGGCAGCCGCTGTTTGAGTTCTCGCAGAATCTCGCGTGAAAACCCGATGAAGACCACGCCCTGCCGAAGTCTGGCGGCGGCAAACAGTTCGACGAGTGGAGCGATGATTTCCGGCCCGCATTTGATTTCGACGTACAGTTTTTTGTCAGGAGGAAGTTCGGCGATGATTTCGGCAAGCGTGGGAATGCGTTCGCCCGCCCAGCGGGGCGACTTCCACCCGCCGGCGTCGAGCGCCTTGAGTTCAGCGAGCGTCTGTTCTGCCACGCGTTGATCGCGCCCCGCGGTGCGCAGCGTCGTGTCGTCGTGAATGGCAACGATGGCCGCGTCGCGCGCGAGGCAGACGTCGATTTCTGCAGCATCGGCGCCTTCGGCCCAGGCCAGGCGAATCGCGGCACGTGTGTTTTCAGGCGCCGCGTGCGACGCGCCGCGATGCGCAATCAGTTCGACCACGAGGACCTCGATTCAGACACGATGTTCAGATTCAGGTTGGTCGCCTTCATTCGGGTTTTCAAGCCGGCGCCGGGGCCATGGCCAGCCCGCGCGGAACGCACTCAGCCCGTTAATCGTTCGCGGGCAGGTTCCAGAACATATTGAAATACGACTTGGGGCGGCCCGGTCAGCAGGCCGAATTGCTCGGGCGAATTGCACGCCGCCGCCGCCAGATCATCGACCGACCGGTGCAGGAGCATCGCGGCCTCGTTGAGTGAAATCAGGTTCCGCCCGGCCAGCAGCCGCAGCAGGTCAGTTCGGATTTCCGGGTCGGCAGGGGGCGGCGTGCGAACCGCGGCCGCCGCCAGCGCGTCGATCAGGTCGCGCAGGCTGGCGGGCAATTCGGCCCCCAGCCAGTCGTGAAGCTGGCTGGGGGCGATCGTGGTTCCACCGGAAGACAGGTCGCCCGATTTGGCGTCAGACAGCAGCGAACTCAGTGCATCGAGCGCGGCGAGCGCGGGAACCGCGGGGTGAATCAGCACCGCGCCGGCCCGCGTCAGCTCGGCCAGGCGCTCGCGGGTCTTTTTGGCGCCGCGGCTGAGCGGCGTGCGGCTGTCGCGCAGCAACACGAGTCGATGCAGCCTTCTGAGCGCCAGTTGTTCCTGCAACCGCCGCAGCATGTTCGCCAGGCTGGCCATGTTGACGTGCGTGCACAGGCTGATGCCGATGCGGCCGACGGGTGTGTCAAACACGAGGTGAACGTCGGGCAACAGCGAGTCGTCGGCGAGTTTCCAGTCGGTGCCGGCAGCGTGCAGCAGCGCGGGCAGCCCCTGGGCCAGAATCGCCTCGGAATGACAGGCTTCGTTTTCGGTCAGCGCGTCGTCCTGCCGCTGTTCCCAGAGCTGGGCCAGCGCGGCTTCGATCGTCGACGGCGCCGCCAACTTGCGGTCATTCTGGATCGCGGCAAACCGTTCGGCGGCA
>JAJXXL010000311.1 GCA_021781115.1 Planctomycetota bacterium | reverse complement strand
ATGTCTTGCATGGCAAGTCCTTTTTATTGAATATGTTACGGAATTATCGTGCAAGAAAAAAACCGCCTCGTTCCGGCATCCCAACCCAGGATTCCGGCCAGAAAAAGTTCAATAGCCGTCCTGTCGTCCCGATGTTGACGGGACGAATTGAACCTTTGAGTTCAGTTCGTCCCGTTTTTTTGTTTCGATTCGGGCGTGATGCGAACGGGCGATCAGTCGCTGAGAAACTCTGAGAGTTGCTGCATGGTGCCCGTCCAGCCCTGACGCATCGAGCCGTGGAAATCCGTGAAGAAGTCGCGTTGGACTTTGGTGCCGTTGAACGGTCGGGCTTCGATGGTGACGAGTGTCCCCCTGCTTTTGCCTGCGTGTTCCACGAGCGTCACGGTGGTCCACGTCTCCGGCGGGAAGTCGTCGAGCCCCTGAAACGGTGCAGGAGTAATTTCGCCGCTGGCGTTCGAGAAGCTGCTGATGAACTCGAGCTTGTCGGGTCGATTGATGGTTCGAAAGACCCAGCGGCCCCACATCTCCATGCCCGTAGGATGGCTCATGCAGTAGTGGAACATGCCACCGACGCGAAGGTCCACAGTCGCGTGCAGCATCGTCGATCCCTTCGGACCAAACCATTGCAGCAGATGCTTTTGCTCTGTCCAGGCCTCCCAGACCTTCTCTCGTGACGCGTTGACGACGTGGCTGATTGAGAACGGAGGTTCGTGGTCATCGCCAGCCGACATGCTTGCGAGGTAGTCCTCCAGATTCGCCAGGTGTTGCTTGCCGCCCTCCACCGCCTTGTGGTCATTGATGACGAAGTCACGTGCCTCGGCAGTCGGAAAGATCAACCGCATTGTGACTTTCGTACCACGACCGTTCGCGCCGATACGCTCAAAGAAAACCTCGGTGCGAAAGCTGACCGAGTCATCACTGCCCTCGCCGCCGAGCGTATAGACGAGTCGTGCAGGCTTATCAATTTCGATGTATTCGACGCGATTTCCATAATCACGACCATCGGGACCGTGCATCGTGTAACGCCATGACCCGCCCGGTCGGAAATCCATCGAATGCGTTGTGGTGGTGAAACCTGCTGGACCCCACCAGCGACCGACGTGATTGGGGTCAGTCCACGCCAGCCAAACCAGCTCTCGCGGCGCGGCAAAAGTCCGGCAGATGGTGATCTCTACGGGGTTATCGAGATTGGCCTGCGACTTTTGATGATCGGCGGGCATTCATCAGGTCCTTTTCTTGCGTGGGGAGGACGTGGGTTGAGAATCCGGTTCGGATTGCAGTTCCTTGAGGTAATCGTCGAGTCGATCGAGACGCTCTTCCCAGAATGTACGGTAGCGGTCGATCCAGGAAGCGGCGTCCTTCAACGGCTTGGCGCGTAACTTGCACGGCCGTAATTGCGCATCGCGCGAACGCTCGATGAGGCCGGCTTTTTCGAGCACCTTCAAGTGCTTGGAAATCGCGGGAAGAGTCAGGTTGAACGGCATGGCCAGTTCTTTCACGGCCGCCTCGCCTTTGGAAAGGCGAGCCAGAATCGCCCGGCGAGTCGGATTGGCAATTGCCGCGAATGTAATGCTCAGGGGGTCGATCAACATTGTTCACCAAGTGGTTAATTAACTGAATTGTAAAATATGCCGTGCTCGGCCGATTGTCAAGTTGAATCATGTTCTTGAGTGCCCGCTTGTCGAAAGGCTTCGGCAATATGCCCGACTTTCGCCGTCGATGCATACCTTCAGCCCGAATCGCTCAATCAGCACCGTCAGGTAGCCGCCCACTTGGGCCTCAGGATTTCCGCTGGCGTTCCGAAGGGCTTGCACAAGTTCGTTGTGCGTGCGCCCCGGGTTTCGAGCCACGAACTTTAATAGCACGTCATATCGGGCCAAAGACGGGGCGGGCCACTTTTCCTTGGCCGATGACTGGCCCGACTTCGCGGCGCAGTTTCCTGAGCGGGATTGCGCGCGATGGCCCTGGTGGCGCTGCCCCGGACGGCCGCAACGGCTGTCCAGCCGCTGCGTTACGGCCTGATCAAAGAATCGCCGGAATAGTGGGTGGCCCTGAACGTCCGCTTCTTTGCGATTCAGGCAGCCCCGCCCGGCACGCCCCGACAATTCTGGCGGCCTGACGTTCGACTTTGGACCGTCGGGCCTGCAACCGACCCGCGCCGCGAAAACCCACGCGTCGACTTTTGTCGCACCTGTCTCGGGTAGATGCTGGATAATGGGTTTGGTATAGTTCGCCGCCCGGAGGGTAAGGCGCGGGCCTGATCGCGGCTGCTGATATTCGGGCTTGCTTCAGGGATGGATTTCGTCATGGCCAATGAGAATAATCGGGCGTCGCGACAATCGCGATTACGGTTGCGGCTTCAGGCGGCGTGTTGGTTGACGGCCATCGCCAGCCTCATGGCTGTGCTGATATGGCGGTCTGAGTGGCTGCCGCCGAAAATCGTGATGGCCGCCCGGCGAATCGCTCCCTTGAACCGACTGATGCAAGCCGCCCTGATCAAGCCGCCCGACGAGATTCCCGCTCCGCGTGACGTACCGACGGATACTGTCGCCGTGGCAGGGAATGACCCGGGCGAGCAGTACGAACCGACACCCGAGTCGGCCGGGGCAAGCCCCGCGGTGCCAGGTGTGCAGCGCCCGCCGCGATTGCTGCCTGAGCCAGAGTCGCCCACTGCAACGTCGGCAGAGGCCGTGAATGCCGGCGTTCGCAAGGCGGCCGGTGATCGGCGGGTAGTCCGCACGGCACTCGAAGACGCGGGTGCCGCGAATCCGTCGACTGCCCAAAGCCAGGACGAAGCAACGCCGGTCGCCGACACGCGAAATGGGTCAGTGCCGGCGGGGTCTGAATTGCGTGCAAGTCAACCTTCGCCGCTGACCGAACCGGCGGCGATTCAGACACTGATCGACACGGGCGATTACGTCGCCGCGCAGCGCGAGCTTTCGAAATGGTATTGGCGCACGCCCGACAGGCGGTCTCAGTACCGCAGGCAACTCGACGATTTGGCCAAATCGCTGTATTTTTCGCCGCAGCCATTGTTTCATGAACCGTACCTTGTTCAACCCGGCGATCAGTTGCGCGTCATTGCCCAGCGCTATAAGCTGTCGTGGCAGTATCTTTCGCGGTTGAACCACGTCGACCCTCGCAAGCTGCGGATGGGGCAAAAACTGAAAGTGGTTGATGGACCATTTTCGGCCCTGGTCAGTTTGAGCAATTTTGAATTGATCGTACATCTGAACGGAAGTTTCGTAAAAAGCTACCGCGTGGGGATCGGCAAAGAAGGCACAACTCCCATCGGCACGTTCACCGTCAAGAACAAGCTTGAAGACCCGACGTACTTTGGCCCCGACGGCGTCGTGATCGCTGCCGAAGACCCGAAGAATCCTCTCGGCGAACGCTGGATCGACATCGGCGACAGCTACGGTATCCACGGAACGATCGAACCCGAGTCGATTGGGCGCAGCGAATCGCGGGGGTGCATTCGCATGTTGAACTCCGACGTCGAAGAGGTGTATGATCTGCTCGTCATCGGATCCCAGGTGCGGATCCTGCGCTAACGCGAATTTGCATTCTTGATACACCAGGTGGCGGATTGTTCAACCGACAGCGTCTGATTGACCTGTTTCGTGAGCGGGCTCTGAAATTCGGCGATTTCACGCTCGCCTCAGGCAAGAAAGCGACCTACTACCTCGACGGCAAGCAAATCACCCTGCATTCCGAAGGGTTGAGGCTCGTGGCCCTGGGCCTGTACGAGCTGCTTGCCGATGTGCCGTTCGACGCGATCGGCGGCATGGCGATCGGGGCCGACCCGATCATCGGCGGCGTGCTGACCATTGCGGGCGAACGGGGCCGGCCGCTGGCGGGCTTTTTGGTTCGCAAAGAGGCTAAAGGCCATGGCACGGGCCGGTTCATTGAAGGCCCGGTCGTGCCGGGCAGCCGCGTGGTGGTCATTGACGATGTGGTCACGACCGGCGGCAGTTCCATCGCCGCGATCGAGCGCATCCAGGAATTCGGCTGCCAGGTCGTGCAGGCCGCCGCGATTGTCGATCGCCTCGAAGGCGGTGCCGCGAATTTTCTCGCCCGCGGCCTGACGCTGCGCAGCTTGCTAACGATCGCCGATTTTGGCATTTCGCCCGCGAGTTGACGATGGATGTGTGGCGACGGAAGCGCCCGGCGCGATGCGTCTGGAGCGCATTGTATTTCGTTATTGACGGGTGGCGCGACGATTGCCGGAGCATCGCCGTGGTGGGGCGCGTGATGTTGCGTCCCTGGTTTTCGCAAGGACTTTATTCACAGGATTCTGGATCTCTCCCATGCCGCAACTTTCTGCACTATCCAAAGAACGGCTTCAGGCCCTGGCCAAATATGATACGCCCACGGTATGCAACGTCGTCGAGCTGTTCGACATTCGTCCGCGCAATTCGGGCTACATGAATGGGGGCATCAAAGCCTGTTTTCCGTGGATGCCGCCCATGGTGGGCTATGCGGTCACCTCGACGTTTCGCAGCATGTCGCCGCCGCGCGGGGGCGATGTTTACGCCAGCCTGAGTGATCAGGTGGCGCGGTTCGCCGAGCTGCCAGGGCCCGCCGTGGTGGTGTTTCAGGATTTAGACGAACCGGTGGCGGCTGCAACATTTGGTGAGGTGATGTGCTCGGTATACCAGGGGTTCGGGGCCAAGGGGCTGATCACGTCGGGCGCGGGCCGCGATCTAGAGCAGGTGGGCAAGCTCGGTTTTCCGGCGTTCACTTCGGGGGCGATC
>JAJXXL010000455.1 GCA_021781115.1 Planctomycetota bacterium | reverse complement strand
CAAGCGAGGCCTTTCATGTCCAGATCAACCTATCGCTTTGGCTCACCGCACGTTACGGAGTTTCAAGTGCCATTCATGGGTGGCCCCTTCCTCGCCCGGGCGGGTCAACACGCCCGCGTTTTTGTTGCGCCCTGACAGGGCTTTTTCCTGCGGCGGGGTCGTCGATCAGGGGCGTTGCCCCTGGCTGGACAGGTTGTGCCATTCCTGGGTGGCACTTTACGTTCTTTACGTTGCTTTACGTTCCATCGCGAACAGAATCAAGGGGCCGAAAGCGAACCGGGCGCGATTCAACGCAGCAACTCCCGAGAACAGGCGGCAGTCGTTTCCACGAGATTTCAGTAGACCCGACCCGACCCGACCCGAATTCACGATGCAAACCCATCCGCGGGTTTTTGGGTTCTAATTGATCACCTCGCCGCCGCTGATCGTCGTCAGTGCTTCCATGACCTTGGGATCAATCTTCTCCGAGAGAAACCGCACCGAGCCATCGCCAAACAGCGCATTGCATCCTCCGGTAAACGAACTGCCAATACCATCGGGGCCGTTGATGTACGGCTGTTTGGTAAGCGGGCGAACCGTGGCCTTGCCTCCCGCGGCCCACGGCCCGAACTCTTTGCTCGCCTCGATCACGGCAATCGTGTTCGTTGCGCCATCGACAATGTCCTGAAATCGCGTGGCGCGATCATACGCGAACACGCCCGCCTTGCGGTCATTCGCCGGCAAGAGCGGCCCATTCTCGCCGAGCCCCGCCAAGCCGACGTAATGCGTCATGTTCGACCCGGCTTTGGCGTCGGTTGGCGTTTGCGGGTTCAGATAGGTCGGAATCTGAATCTTAATGACGTTGGCATTAGATTTGTCATCCCACGCCTGGTCGAACTTGATCTGACGGTGCAATGCGGCCTGATCAAGGTACGGAAGCAGGTCGGCTTGCCAGCTCAACCGCTGTTCGGGCTTCAATTTCCCGTTGGGATGCGTGCCCTGCGGAAAGTGACCAAACCCGTCGTGGTAATTGTGCAGCGCCCGGCCGATTTGCTTGAGATTGTTCCTTGACTGCGACCGCCTTGACGCTTCGCGTGGCGCCGATTGCACGGCAGGCAGCAGCAGAACCGCGAGCGTCGCCGTGACCGCCAGGTTGCTGCCTCCCATGCCCGAAGGCAAAAGAATCGATGGCGCCGACGAGCGCGAAATCCACCGCAGCTCCGTTTTGTCGGTCGTGAAAACCGACACGTTCGGAAAGAGCGGGCTGGTAATCAACTCGAACGGGGGAAGGTCGTCGGCCCTGATCGGAAACGGTGTCGCGTTGCGTCCCGCACGCGGCAGTCTCGCCGCCGCCTGGAGCAGCATCGGGGCGAACCCCAGCAACGTTCTGATCGTTTCGCGCGGGTCGGTGCAGGTGATCGTGGCAAATTTCGCAGGAATCGGCGACTTGCTGCCATTGATTTCTTCGCCCGGCTTCCACCGCGGCAGCTTGCCATCGAGCCGCAACAGGAATGACTCGACCGATTGCGTCGTCGACCCGATTGCCAGCCAGCGGTCATCGACCACGATCGTCGGCGAAATGTGAACTTCGCCCATTTGCAGAACCATCATTTCCCGGCCATGTTTCGTCACCGGTTTCACGACGAATTGCCGGCTGGGCTGGGCGCTCAGGCGGAGCACGAGCGTGGCGAACGTCTTGCGCAGTTTCGCCGCATCGTCGACTTTCGCGGCCACGACAAACCCAAACCCGAACAACCCCTGCTGCTGGTCGCTGTAGGCGCCAATTACGTTGCCCAACGGTTCGAACAGATCTGTCACGAGGTCAAAGCCCAAAGCCTGCGGCACCTGGTCGAAAATCGCTTCGAGTTGCGCGGGGGCTTCGGGGGGGCCCATTTGGGCGGCGCCGCGCAGCACCTTGACCAGCTCGCCGTAGACATTCGACCAGTCGAACCCGCTCGCATAAAACCCGGCCGTATTGACCGGCATCGGGGGCAAATCGTCCAATGAAATCAGATTATGTTCGAAAATAGCCATCAGCCCGGTTCGGGGCGACGGGGCGTCGACCCATGTTTCCGACCAGGTTGCGCGGTCTTTCATGCCCCAGCGATACGTGAGCGGCCCCAGGGTGTCTAACCCCAGCACTTTAAGGATTTTGTTGACTGCGACGGGCGGCGTCTCGCCCCCCTTGGGGTTGGGAATTTCCATCGCGCCGAATCGCGCCCGCAGCGCTGCGAAATCGAGCCAACTTGCCAGCGACACTTCGAACCCGGCGTGCCCGTCGCGCACTTTTTTCCAGAGCGGGTTCGTGGTCATGTTTGCCGCTTTCCCTTCGGCCACCGCCATGGCGGCGTCGATTGCGCCAATGCCACCTGTCAACACGAGGTGCGGGCCTTCGACCCACCAGCCGAATTCCACGCCGGGGCTGTTCGGCACGACGCCGCTCGTCACGCGGCGGCCGCGAACGTCGCGTGTGGCGAATGATATTCCTCCCGCCGTCGCCTTCTGAAAAAACTCGCCCAACGCCGCTGCCAGCGGCTTGCCCTGGTGCAGCACGACAATCGCCTGCGGAAGTGGCAACCCTCCCGCGGAAATCGAAACGGCAACCGACGCGCCGTTTTGCGAGATCTGGTCGAGAACCTGCAGCTCCTCCTTTTCATTCGGGCCCAGTTGATTGATGAAGTAGACAATCGCCTTTTGCATCAAATCGGCCAGCCCGGTCTGGTAAAACGCCTCATACTCCGCCGTTTTTTCCCAGGCTGCCCGATGTGCCAGACCGCCATCGATGCCCAGGTACAACACCGCCTGCGCCGGCAGAAGCATTTCGACCCCGCGCCCGGCGGCGGTTTGCCCCCACGATTGCGGGATTTGCCCGCAGGGCAGGGTCACGCACACCAGGGCCAGCCCCGTCAATAAAACGCCGCGCATCGCATTCGCCCGTCGCCCGGTCATGATAATCGATCCTTGTCAATGGTGCAGGAATCGGATTTGGTCGATGTCAAAGTGAGTCGATTTGGCGTGCGCGCGGCGTCGCCTCCGCGCGCCTGGGGCGTGGTTTGCGCCCGTCCGTCGTGCAGGTAACGCCCGGAATCGCGGCAACTCCACAGCGGCGGCGTGCGCCACTCGTGCCGGGTCGCGCCAATGATTTGCACGGCGGCTTCGGCCTGGTCGGCTGTCGCTGAAGGTGAACCGGGTGCCCCGGGCGTTTGCGCCGTTTCCGGGGGAAGGCGTTCGATTTCTTCGGCCGCATGATGCTCCTGCGTGCCTGTTAAGAGTTGCAGATCATACGCGAATCGCAACAGGGCACGCAAGCAAACCAGTTGACCATCGAGCCGGTTGCGTTGATCGGAAGGCGTTTGGAGATTGGGGGTTGGAGATTGGGGGTTGGAGGCGCGCGCCGGGACCGAATCCGCGAGTTTTTTGCACGCCGCAGCGCGCCACGCGCGCCGGCTGCCGCCTGACCCGCGCCGCGGACAAACGGGGAATTTTCAACGTGCTGCTAACGCCAACCCGTCCAAATTCCAGTTCACGGTGAACCAATGCACCACTCGCATAACCCATAAAATACAGAGAATTCACTGTGCGCAGTTTGGGAATGCACCCACAACAATCGCGACGACGATCGCAAATTCAATCGCTGCGACAAATAGCGTGCCCATGGACATTACCGACTTGGAGCGTTGAGCAGTGTCGATCTCGACCGACGGTGGTTCGTCGTTTGTCTGTGATATTAGCCTTAAACCTGGAAGCGGCGAGTCATCCGAGAGAAGAATAATAGAAAACTCAGCGTATTCGTCGGAAGGATTGCATGCCATTCCTAGAGTCTGAAACAGCGCATCCTTTGGGTAAGGCGTGCGAAACATTTTCTCAAACCACCGGAAACCGGCACGGGACTCGGAAGATGCCGCGTCGACCAGCCGTGGCGTGCCCAATGACTTCCATGAGCGGCGGTCCAATCGAAGGCGAATACGCACAAGTCCTGATTGTTCACACCGGGAGCCAGAAAGCGTTGCAATCGAGGCGTCCAGGAAGTGATCGTACTCACCGAAATGGGCGTAGTCAGCTTCCTTTAGAAATAGCCCCTTAAACGTCCAAGTAGGTCTTGAGTCGTTCACAACCACGTAGGGGCAAAGGAATAACCGCCTTGAAGCGTTGGGCCCAACTCCGATTGGAATGTCGACCCAAGATACTCCGCCATTCAGCAAGTATTTCCCCAGCGCTGGGCTAGAACCGAGAAACGAAGCCCATTTTTCTAAAAAGCTGAGTTCCGAGGCGCCCACCAGCGTTGGATCGCGCTCAAGTACCTGCAATGGCGATCCACCCAAGACAACACACGGAATCTCCGCATATTCATCCACGATGCCTTTGCTTTCTGTCGCCACAATTCCATCCGCGCTGCTATCTCATCACGGCTTGGAGCTATGCATCTACTATTCCTTGAAATCCCCGCGATTGATCTTTAATATCCAGCAAATCGGTTCCAGCACATTGATCGAGTTCTTGCTTTTATAACCAGACGGGGGTACTATAGATCCGCGCGAGTCAACTATTGGATTAGCCACTGATGATACAAAAAAGTATTTGGCATGCACTTCGTTAAGCAATTGATAAGCGTCAGGATAATCAACGCACAACGTTTTCTCGGGGTCGAAATCTTGAGACCCGCCGTCGAGAAAACAATCCTTTTTCGTAAACACGACAGCTATCCGTTTTTTCTTCTCGCTTCCTCTCACGGCACGCCCAAATCCAGAGAGGCAGTCTAAAATGGCATGGCGTTCTCCTCCG
>JAJXXL010000350.1 GCA_021781115.1 Planctomycetota bacterium | reverse complement strand
CTGCTGGATGCGTCGGCCAATGTGACGGGCGGCGATGCGTTGCGGGTCTTGCATCACGCGGCGAATCGCGGCAAGGGGTGGGCGATTCGCACGGGGCTGGCGGCGGCGCGGGGGCGATTTGTCGTCGTGCAAGACGCCGACCTGGAGTACGACCCGCGGGATTTGCCGCGCCTGCTCGAACCGTTGCTGGCGGGCACGACGCAGGTCGTGTACGGGTCGCGGTACTTGAAGGGCAAGACGGACGTGAATGGTCCGGGCGATGCGAATGGTGGGCGGAATCGAAAGGGCGGGCGGGACGCCCGCGGTCCCACGGGGGGGCCTTGCGCCGCGCAGTCAGGAAATCTTTGACATTTTTCATTTTTTTCCAAAAACTTGCTTGCTTGTGCGTGTGTGTGTGTAAAATGCGGCTAATCGAAGCAGGGACGATGAAGGGTCATGGCTGATCAGATGTGGGGATGATCGAGCGCGTGTCGCGACATTCGACGCGAACGCGTGCGTACGCGGGTGACAGCAAATTTGAACCGCGATTCCGGTAGGTCCAATCAAGTACTACGGAGTATCAAAGGCCACCCTTGAAGCCGGGTGTAGAGCCCGAAACGGCGTTCGGCTTGGGGCAATCAGCCACAATCGCCAGAACATTGTTGGGGACCCAACATGATCAGATCTAACGGAGGTGCCGATCGACTTGACGGCATCAGTCAACGAATTGAACCGCTGGTATTAAGCCGCACGGTCAATAGGTCGGCTGTGATCTTGATCTTCGGGCTCGCGGCCGTCGGACTACCGGTCGTGCTTGCTTCGCTGCTTTGCAATAGAACTTCGCCGGATGTCCACGCCGCGCGGCCAAACGCCCGCGACGAAAACGCCCCGCCCGATACGCTGTTTATCGACCATCGTGCGCTTGATTTTGGCGCCGTCCGTGTGACGGACCGTTTTATGTGGTGTATTGCAATTGCAAACCGTTCGCGGCGTGATGCGATCATCGATGAATTAAGCGCTGGCTGCAATTGTACGACAATATCGCCGCAGAGCCTGGCGATCCCGCCGGGCCAATCACGTCGTGTAACGTTGGTGATCGACCTGCGTCGAACGGCAAAGAACCTCGCAAACGAATTCTCAACCAGACTCACCGCCCGGCTCGCAGGAGGAATGGTGCAGAGGTGGGTCGTCAAAGGCCGGCCAATCGAAATAACGCACGAGGGCTCTTCGACGCCACTCGTGTTCCGACTCCCATACAGCGAGGCCGGCGACCCGACTCCAGCGCCGTTTGCGACAGCCGAGCGGCGATTCATTTTTCCAGTGGACGCCGCTGATGCAGTTGTGCGACCGCCAATTGTTGAAATGGAGGCCGCTTGCGAGAACGATCTTGTGAGGTTTAATTGCAGTGATCCGGGCGCTTGTCCAGCCGGGCGAACAGCGATAACCATTGTGGTCGATGGGCAGCAGTCGAGTGGCGAGCGGTTTTCCATATCACTCCCTGGCGTCGTGTTTAAGGAGCCCGCGTACGAAACGGTGCCGAGTATTGTAAATTTCGGTGCTCTCACAACGGGCTCGAACGCGGAGTCTGACTTTGCAATTCAGTTGAAGTTCGCATGTACCGGCATCGCATTCTCGACACCGACGTCGATGCGAGAGCTTTCAGTGTTGTCGCGACCCGCCTGCGAAAATTCGCGGTCCATTCGCGTGCAATGCGCGATTGCGGGCGCACGCGCAGGCACGCATTATGCTGCGATTCGATGCGCCGCCGCGAGGCCAGCAGGAGAAATCGCGTTCCTTGTACCAGTTTTTTATCGTGGCGTTGGTGAGTAATTACTGAAATGAATGTGCCCGAAGGACGCTCGCTTGTTGCCAGGTGCATCATCGCCTGGAAGCGCATCGCTGTCATTTGCGCCTGCCTATGGTTGTCGCCGGCGGCATTTGCGTGCGGAGGCGACGTCGATTTGGCAGCATTATTTCAACAGTGGCGCAGCGCCGCAATGTCAATTAGGTCTGTCGAATTGAATCTCGCGGGAGAGGATTATCGGCCGGAGTTTAATCAATCCAATTTGCCCCCAAATAAACAAATGAACGCCGTTGGCGATGTCAGGCTTCCGTTGCAGATTGATTGGCGATTTGCGCGGCCAAGTCTTGAGCGGTATCACCGTGTTGGACTCATGCCTGTGCCTTCCGACGGTGGTGGCAGCGTTCCAATGGACGAACTTCAAGTAAATAACGACCAGGAGTGGCTATCGCTGTTTGCGGGGGGAGGCGGGGTCGTTGACTATGACCTGCTCGATCGCAAAAAGAGAGCCAAATTCATTCGTGAGCCCGCGTTACTGCCGATTCGATTTCTTTTAAACATATGGCCAGATCGAGAAGTATTGGACGCCACGGGTTTTGACGTCATTTCCCAACACGTTCATGAAATCAACGGTGTTCAATGCGTCGTGGTCAATAAGAAACAGGGAGCGACCTATACGACAATCTGGAGTAGTCGCGCGGTGCCACACCTCATCCAATTTGTCGACTTTGGCACCACCGGGGGCGCTCATACTGAGATGAGGTACGAATATGCATCGCCACCTATGAGCGTCAACCAGTTCTGGATGCCGACGGCATGGACGATCACGGGATTTCCTTCCGGGGCACAGCCGTTGTATATTGTTCAGTGCAAAATCGTTGCCGCTCATTTAAACCCGACGTTTAGTCCAAGTGTCTTCCAAATTGAAATCCCGCCTGGCACGATTATTAGTGACTACATGGGACCGCGGCGGCGCGCCTTTGTGCGCCAAGCCGATGGATCGGAACGGGAACTGACGAAGGGCGAGGACAATCTACGGGAAGCGCGTCGAATTGCGGCATTGATTGTGGGCAGCCGGATCTACGGGAAATTGGCCAATGAGCGGCGGGGACGATTGTTACCGCTTTCGGTGGTTGCATTGAGTGCGATTGGGTTCGCGGCATTATTAATAACTTTGTGGCTACGACGTTCCCGTTTGTCCCGTTGATGAGGAGCCATTCGAATGAGACTGAATGTTCTTCGAGAAGCGATGCTGCTGTCGCTGTGTTGCATCGGCGTGAATGTTGCTCTGTCGAACGACGGCTGCAATTGCTGTTGCAAACAGGTTGCAGTTTAGGGTTTTCAGAACGGTCCGACGACGCATTGCTGGTGGTTCGATCAACCTGCCAACATGGGTGGTCTAAACGTCGTCGGTGGGGAATGTGAAGATTGGCAAACGAATGTGGCGGGCATCAACCGGGTTTGGCAGTGGACTCGCTGCGAGCTCCTGTGCACGGACAATCCGAACTCCCTCGGCGAAGCGGACGGCCCGATTCCGCTCGACGCGGGAGATCAGGGTAACTCCGTGCTGAACTACTGTGAGTTGGCAGACGAGCCACCGCCGAATAAATGTGGGATCATCACCCAAATGCGCGAGTGGTTGTTTGGATAACAATCAGCCTGATGATGGCACTTGTCAGAATGGCGCCGCCGTTCGGCGTGGTCATCCGCTGCGGTCGTTCGGGAGCGCGGCCTGCAATGTGGGCGGCTCGGATTTCCCGGTTTGCGGCCTTCCCGAACGATCCCGACGGCTGGCGACCTGGAATGTCCCGGCTGTGTGTTGATGCGGAAGTCAGCCGGTTTTGCGATCGGTGTTTGTCGTTCGTTAATGCGCTGAGAGTTGGCGCCAGAATAGGCCATCGGAATCTGGGCATCAACGCTCCCGCGTTGAAATGTGCTAGAAAAACGCCGCTAAGGCAGGTTCGCAACGGGTGTTTTCGTCAGAGCTTTATTCGCGAATTCTGGTGAGGAGGCCAGAGGAGGGTTCATTTGAATATTAAACGAAAGAGGCGGGGTGCTGACGTGCATGCAGTTCGAAAATGAAGCGTTTCGGGTGCCACTGCTTGCGGTTTTGAAGTCGTGGTCCGTTGCGCGGCTTTCAAATTGCTAAAAAGGGGGATTGCCACATGCAGTCAGTCGGTGCTTCGAAAGTTTAACCGTACCGTCGTTTCGTTCGTCGGATTGCGAAATCGCTCAAACGGCAGTGGTCGTACTTGCAGCTCATCCCGCCCTGTCCATCCTCATTCCCGTCTACAATGAGCGAGCCACGGTGCTCGAGGTGATCGAACGGGTGCGGGAGGTGCCGTTTGATGCGGCGGGCGGGTGTGAACTGATTGTTGTCGATGACGGCTCGACCGATGGCACGCGCGCGCTGCTGGATGCGTTGGCCGACGTGACGGGCGGTGGCACGTTGCAGGTCTTGCATCACGCGGCGAATCGCGGCAAGGGGTGGGCGATTCGCACGGGGCTGGCGGCGGCGCGGGGGCGATTTGTCGTCGTGCAAGACGCCGACCTGGAGTATGACCCGCGGGAATTGCCGGGCCTGCTCGAACCGTTGCCGGCGGGCACGACGCAGGTCGTGTACGGGTCGCGGTACTTGAAGGGCAAGACGGACGTGAATGGTCCGGGCGATGCGAATGGTGGGCGGAATCGAAAGGGCGGGCGGGACGCCCGCGGTCCCAGGGGGGCGACAATGGGCGGTTGTTCCGGCACGGCGTGTGGCTGACCGCTGAAGCGACCTGCTACAAGATGCTGCCGACTGAACTTCTGCGGCGGCTCGACCGGCAATGCGCGCGGTTTGAATTCTGCCCCGAACTGACGGCCAAGCTGTGCCGGCTGGACATTCCAATCGTCGAACGCCCGATTTCCTATGTGCCCCGAGGAAAATCGGAAGGCAAAAAACTGCGGCTGCGCGACGGCTGGAGCGCCCTCGCCACGCTGTGGCG
>JAJXXL010000301.1 GCA_021781115.1 Planctomycetota bacterium | reverse complement strand
TGTCCTTGTAATTGCCGTTGTATTTCGTCACGGTTTGCAGGCTGTCGGCCAGCCGCGAGCGAATCTTTTTTGTCTCCTCGGCGATCGCCTCGCCCGAAATGAGCGATTTCCAGTCATCGCTACCCGATGCCTTTGCCGCGGGCTTTTCGGGTTCAGGCGCAGCAGGTGGCGGAGTGGGGGTGGCGGCCTTGCCCGACGGCGGGGCCGTTTTGGCCGTATCGACGACGGCTACCTGGGCCGGTCCCTTTTCCGCGGCAATTGCCAGGGGATCCTTAAGCCAGACTTGCGGCCAGACATCGAGTGGAATGCCGCCGACCTCCGGGCTTTTGGGAGCTTTCTTTTCGCCGCCCGCGCGGCTAGCCGCCGATTTGTGTTCGCCGGCGTGTGCACCCGGGTTTTCAACGGATTCGGCGCCGCCACCCGAGGATGCCGCCGATGAGTCTTTTTTTGCACAACCGGTTATCAGGCATAGCAGCCCGACGCAGCCGGCCACGAGGAACGCTTGCCGCGTTTGGACTGAATACCACTCGACCCGTCGAGCGGTATCGGCGCGCCGGTCAAAGAGCCACGTGCCGAATCCCGCAAGCAGAAAGCGAAGTTGAAACCACGCCGGAGCGCGGTGCAACCAGAACCTGCCGCCCGCATTTCGTCGACCGGTCATTATGCATCTTTCCAAGCCATGCCGCGAGAAATCCATCAACATCCGCAAGCCGAAGACCTGCACGCCCACAGGCAAAAACCACTGCCAGCGTCGCATATTCCCGCGGCAGCATTGGTGCGGAACCGCTTGGCCCTGGGGGCCGACTTGCCATGGCAATCCACACGCCGCGGGCAATTACCGAATAAAAACACCAATCCTTCGCCTCTGCTGCATTATGTTCGGTGCGGCTGGTTCATGCAATAGGGGGGCGACGGGGACAGTTTTCGGTCTTCAGTTGTGCCGCCGCAGGCGGCCCAGTTGCCGGTTGTCAGAAACGACGTGGCCCGACATTGCGCGTGAATTCAGAGAACTGACAACTTTCCTCAATGGCCAGCTTCGGATGCGGGGGGAGACGCGGCTGAGGCGTCTTCTTCTTTGTCGGCGAGTCGGGCCTTGGCCCGCCGGACCTGGGGTTTGAGCTCGCGGTTACTTTCATACAGCGTCACGAGGCTGGTCCAGATCTCGCGGGCCTTGAGCACGCGACCGGCCTGATAATGTTCGTCGGCCGCCGCGAGTGCGGCGTTCACGATTTTCAAGCGATCGTCCTTCCCGCCGCCGCTGGCTTCAATTCTGGCAATCTGGCGGCGGGCCAGGTTGGCATACGGGCGAGCCTCGGGGTTGGCCTGCAACAGGTTCACCATGCTGTGATATTTTTCGAGCGCCGAAATCCTGTCGCCGAACTGTTCGTACTTCCAGGCGTCGGCATACAGCCGTTCGCCTTCGGTTTTCAGTTCGCGGCCCAGCTTGGCGTTGATCTTGAACCGTTCTTCGGCCCGGTACATTTCGATCTTGTCAAGATGCTGTTGGACCTGAGGGGCGAATTTGCCCGTGGGGTACTTCTGGAGCAGCGGCTTGAGGTATTCTTTTTCAGCTTTGAGCCAGTTGGAGGCATCATCGCTGGCCATCAACTGGTCGGCCTTGGCGAAGAGTTTTTCCTCGCTGAGCGGCCACAGCGACCACGCGGCCCCCGCCAGAAGTGCGGTCAGGCAACCCACCAGAAACCAGGTTTGTTCATAGAACGGCCCACCCGCCCCGCGCTTTTTTTTCTTCTTTTTCAGCAGGCGGCGCACGATGTCGACATCGCCCGTCGCCGCAATCGTCGAAGGCTGCCCGCCCACGGTGTGTTGCACCATGCTGGCCCGGGCCGCAACTTTTTCTTCAACTTCGCGCAGGGCCTGCGCGGTCGTGGAGGCATCCCAGGGGCGTTTGTCCGGATCTTTTTCGAGGAGCTGGTTGACGAGCCGGTCAAGCCAGATCGGGCAATCAAGCGCCACGGTGGCGACGCGTTCGGGCGGCTGTTCGAGGTGCTGATAAAATACCTTGGCGGGGGTGTCGCCCTCGAAAGGCGGCTTGCCCGTGAGCAACTCGTACAAGACGCAGCCCAGCGCGTACAGATCGGTCTTGTGCGAAACGGGCGGGCTGCCCCGAATCTGTTCGGGGGCCATATACGCGAACGTCCCCACGGTTTTTCCGGTTGCGGTCAGGCCGGTGGCGTTGACATCCTGGGCAACGCCGAAGTCGCCCAGTTTGACCACGCCGTTTTTGGCCAGCATCAGGTTGCCCGGCTTCAGGTCGCGGTGAATGATGCCGTGTTCGTGCGCGTATTCCAGCGCGGCGCAGATCTGCCGGGCGTGGTGAATCGTTTCTTCCCACGGAATTCGGCCACGGTCACGCAGCAGGTCGGCCAGTGTGCCCCCTTCGATCAGTTCCATCGCGTAAAACCGCTGGTTGCCGTGCTTGCCGCCGCCGAAGCATTGCACGATATTCTTGTGCTTGAGCTTCTTGAGAATTTCGAGTTCGCGCTCAAACCGGGCAATGAGTTTTGCCTCTTCCTGAAACTCGGGCGGCAACAGCTTGAGCGCTACCTGTTGGCCGGTTTTGGTGTACGTGGCGCGGTACACCACCCCCATCCCCCCGCCGCCGAGTTTCTCATGGATTTCAAAGGGACCAATCCGCCGTTCGGCCATCAGGCACCATCTCCCAGTTGCCCCCCAAGTCTCAGACGCCGACCAATGCACCAAACCCCGGCCGCTGCGGCCGCACGCCGGGCGTCATTCCATTCGCACACGACCAACGCGACCGCGCCAGAGTCTTGGCGCCCGGCATCACGACCGCAATCTTGTCTACCGTGACCGTCGCTCGGAACCAGATATTCTGGCCGAATCGCACGCAGCTTGCAAGAAACGGCGAAATCGATCGGCGGGGCGCTGAAACAGCCGGGGTTAATGTGCTTCGTTCAGGATGATCAGAATGGCGCCGAACGTCATGACGATGCCTCCAATCAACCGACGGTACAACTGCCCCTCGTTGAAGAACCGATGCCCCAGAAATACGCTGATCACTGTCGAGATCTGGAACAGGGCCAAGGCCGAACCGACATGCATGGCACCGAGCGCCACGATCGTGCACGACTGCATCAGCCCGGTCGAAAGCGCCAGCAGGGGGTATTGCGTTCTGCCGAAACCGAACAACCCCGCCACCCCGCTGCGTAACCATTGCCCGCCCATCAGCACGCCGCCCGCCACGAGCGATGTTGCGAACCCCATCATTGACCACGCCATAAACGTCACCAGCGGAGTCGCGGCCCGATTCGCCGCTTTGAGAAACACCGCTTCCGCGGCGGCCAGAATGAGTGCAGCGAGCCGGTATTGCACGCCGTGATCCTTGACGAGCCGGGCAATGGGCGCGATTCGCGAACCGTGAATCCGCGGCTCCGTCAGGCAGACGCTGGCGGCGACAATCAACGCGATTCCGCCCAGTGCCAGGTGGCCCGGCAACTCGCCCAGCAGGATCAGGCCCGGCACGAGGCTCACGACCGGCTTGTAGGCATTGAGGGGGCCCAGCACCGAAAGATCGGCGCGCTTCAGCGCCTGGACAAGCAGCGTATTGCCGGCGACGGCGAGAACCGCCGAAATGGAAAGATTGGTCCAGAATTCGTGGTAGCGGTCGGCGGTCGGCAGCGAAGCAGGAAGGCAGGGCCACGCCACGGCGCAAGCCAGCGACAGCAGGCCATGCGTGGCACAAATGATAAACAGCGGGTCGGCCGCGCGTTGTGTGAGCGTCTTTTGAAACACGTTGGACAACGGGTTGGCGACAATTCGGATGATCACGCAGAGCCATACGAACACGCAAATCCTCCGGAAATCATTTTTCGGCCCCAGCGACTGTTCCGGTTATATCAGTTCGCGCGACAAACAGGACCGAATCGCGAAAATCGCGAACTCGGCCGCCAGATTCATTGATCATCCGGCAGGGGCGAGTCCAATCTTTAATTCTGTCGGCCATTTTTTCACAAACGGCCTGAAGCCGGACGATTCAGGCTGCGGATTGGTTTTCCATCTGCCATTGGGGGCGTCATGAGCATTTTGGGTACACAAGGCGTAGGCGGGTATAGTGTGGCCGGAGCGTTCGCGGGGGCGATAAACCATTCTGCCGATGGCGATCAGGTTCAGGCCGCTCGCGCGGCCAAGAAGACCCGGTCCGACGAAGTGCAGCTTTCGCAGCGTGCGCTCGACGACAGCGCCGAAACGGAACAGTCGCACGACCAGGTCGCCGACCGCGATGCCGACGGCCGCTTGCCGTGGCAGTTGCGCCGCCGGCCAAGCGAGGCCGACGAGGCACCCGGCAGCGACGGCGCAACGGCTTCCGATTCGGATTTTCCGAACACGGGCGAAACCGGCGGGCTGGATCTGAGCGCTTGACCGAGCTGGCTGGGCCGATGCGGAATTGAGGACCGAATCGGCCGGTTATGCGTGGGCCGGGCTTTCGTCGAGTGCCAGCATGAGCCGCACGAGTTCGATCGTCGATTCGACGTGCATTTTACGCAAAATTGTAGCGCGGCAGTTTTCAATGGTACGGCAACTCAATTTGAGCCGGTCGGCGATTTCGCGGCTTTGCATCCCTTCGACCACCATGCCGAGCACCTGTCGCTGCCGGTCGGAAAGTTGTTCGAGCCGCGCGCGCAGCATGGCCAGTTCGTCGCGCCGCCGGCGCTGCTCATCGTCGAGCTTCAGCGCCTGGTTAATACTGTTCAACAACTGATCGGCAACGAACGGCTTTTCGAGGAAA